>NZ_JAIUIM010000017.1:0-146831 GCF_020165615.1 Mesorhizobium sp. BH1-1-5 | reverse complement strand
ACACCTTCGCCCCCGCCAGCCCCAGCGGCAGATGCGTCGCCGCCACCACGATCCCTCCACCCCGCAGATGCCCGCGCATCAGCCCCGCGAACCGTTCCTCCGAAGCCTTGTCCAGCCCCGCTGTCGGCTCGTCGAGCAGCCAGATCGGCCGGCGGTTGACCAGAAGCTTGGCGATCGACGCTCGCCGCCTCTGCCCGGTCGACAGATAGCCGAAGGGCAGATGCCCGAGACCGCCGAGCGCCACGGTCTCCAGCGCCTCCTCGACGCCCAGTCCGGGCTCGCCCTGGAACGCGCGCCAGAAGCCGAGATTTTCCTCGACGCTGAGCGCCGTCTTCATCGCGTTGAGATGGCCGAGATAATGCGAGGCCGAGGCGACTGTCGGGAAGGCTTCGCCGCCGCCCTGGACAAGCACTTTGCCCTGGGCGGCGGGCAGCAGGCCGGCGACTACCCTCAGCAGCGTCGATTTGCCCGACCCGTTCGGACCGGTGACGACAAGCGCCTCGCCCTTGCCGAGCGCGAAGCCGATGTTGGAAAAAACCGTCTCGCCGCCGCGCTCGCCGCCCAGATTTTCGGCGATCAGCCGCATTCTTTGCCCGTCCCGAAAGCACCGTTTCGCGGCGCTCGCCGCTTCACGCAAATTCGTCTTTCGACTGTCTAGAACTATTCCAGGAAATTCTCTATATGCGGTTCATCCGTGCCAGCGGTCGGCACGGGATCAGAATTAGCGCCGAACCAGCGCACGCGCCGCCTTGAACGGCTCGGGTTGCTTGGGAGCGGACAGCGGAAATGGCCGTACCCGCACCTTTGCGCGTGATTGCATGCCAACGGCGTCCGTTCCCTTTCAGGCTGAACAGACAAGGACGGATCGCCGTGACGAAATCCCTCGACAGTTTCAATTGCCGCCGCACCCTGACCGTGGGTGGCGCGAACTATGTTTATTTCAACCTCATTGAGGCCGAGAAGAACGGCCTTACCGGCATCGCCCAGCTGCCCTATTCGATGAAGGTGCTGCTGGAAAACCTGCTGCGCAACGAAGACGGCCGCTCGGTCACCAAGGAATCGATCCAGGCGGTCGCCGCCTGGCTGACCGACAAGGGCACCGCCGGCGTCGAGATCGCCTATCGTCCGGCCCGCGTGCTGATGCAGGACTTCACCGGCGTTCCAGCGGTGGTCGACCTGGCCGCGATGCGCGACGGCATCAAGGCGCTCGGCGGCGATCCGGAGAAGATCAACCCGCTGGTGCCGGTCGACCTCGTCATCGACCACTCCGTCATCGTGGACGAGTTCGGCACGCCGATGGCCTTCGCCCGCAATGTCGAGCTCGAATATGAGCGCAACGAGGAGCGCTACAAGTTCCTGAAATGGGGCCAGCAGGCCTTCCGCAACTTCCGCGTCGTGCCGCCCGGCACCGGCATCTGCCACCAGGTCAATCTCGAATATCTCGGCCAGGTGGTGTGGACCAACGCGGAAGATGGCGAGACCACCGCTTATCCGGACACCTGCGTCGGCACCGATTCGCACACCACCATGATCAACGGCCTCGGCGTGCTCGGCTGGGGCGTCGGCGGCATCGAGGCCGAAGCCGCGATGCTCGGCCAGCCTGTCTCCATGCTTTTGCCCGAAGTCATCGGCTTCCGTCTCACCGGCAAGCTGAAGGAAGGCGTCACCGCCACCGACCTCGTGCTCACCGTCACCCAGATGCTGCGCAAGAAGGGCGTCGTCGGCAAGTTCGTCGAGTTCTTCGGCCCCGGCCTTTCCAACATGACGCTGGCCGACCGCGCCACCATCGGCAACATGGCGCCGGAATATGGCGCGACCTGCGGCTTCTTCCCGGTCGATTCGGAAACCATCCGCTACCTGACCATGTCCGGCCGCGAGGAGAACCGCATCGCGCTGGTCGAGGCCTATTCGAAGGCGCAAGGCATGTGGCGTGACACAGGCTCGGCCGATCCGGTCTTCACCGACCTGCTCGAGCTCGACCTCGGCGACGTCGTGCCGTCGATGGCCGGCCCGAAGCGGCCCGAGGGCCGCGTCGCGCTGCAGGACATCCCCGCCGGCTTCGCCAAGGCGATGGAGACCGAGTACAAGAAGGCGGCCGAGATCTCGAAGCGCTATGCCGTCGAAGGCACCGATTACGATCTCGGCCATGGCGACGTCGTCATCGCCGCCATCACGTCGTGCACCAACACCTCGAACCCGAGCGTGCTGATCGGCGCCGGGCTGTTGGCCCGCAACGCCAACCGGCGCGGCCTGAAGCAGAAGCCGTGGGTGAAGACCTCGCTCGCCCCGGGCAGCCAGGTGGTGGCGGAATATCTCGAGAAGTCGGGCCTGCAGAAGGAGCTCGACCAGATCGGCTTCAACCTGGTCGGCTTCGGCTGCACCACCTGCATCGGCAATTCCGGCCCGCTGCCGGCGCCGATCTCGAAGACCATCAACGACAAGGGCCTGATCGGCGCCGCGGTGCTCTCGGGCAACCGCAACTTCGAAGGCCGCGTCTCGCCGGATGTGCAGGCGAACTATCTCGCTTCGCCGCCGCTGGTGGTGGCGCACGCGCTGGCCGGCACGGTGACCGGGGACCTGACCACCGAGCCGCTCGGCGAAGGCAGCGATGGCAAGCCGGTCTATCTCAAGGACATCTGGCCGACTTCGGCCGAGATCCAGGAGTTTATCGAGAAGAACGTCACGCGCGAGCTGTTCGCGCGCAAATATGCCGACGTCTTCAAGGGCGACGCCTACTGGCAGAAGGTCAAGGCGCCGGAAGGCCAGACCTATGCCTGGGACGACAATTCGACCTATGTGCAGAACCCGCCTTATTTCGCCGGCATGGGCCGCGCCTTCGGCAAGGTCGGCGACATCAAGGGCGCGCGGGTGCTCGGTCTGTTCGGCGACAAGATCACCACCGACCACATCTCGCCGGCGGGCTCGATCAAGGCTGCCTCGCCGGCCGGCAAGTATCTCACCGAGCATGGCGTCGGTGTCGCCGACTTCAACCAGTACGGCACGCGGCGCGGCAACCACGAGGTGATGATGCGCGGCACCTTCGCCAACATCCGCATCCGCAACCACATGCTGGGCGAGAACGGCCGCGAGGGCGGCTACACGATCCACTATCCTTCGAAGGAGGAGATGTCGATCTACGACGCCGCCATGGAATACAAGCAGGAAGGCGTGCCGCTGGTCATCTTCGCCGGCGTCGAATACGGCAACGGCTCGTCGCGCGACTGGGCGGCCAAGGGCACCAACCTGCTCGGCGTGCGCGCGGTCATCGCCCAGTCCTTCGAGCGCATCCATCGCTCGAACCTGGTCGGCATGGGCGTCATCCCCTTCGTCTTCGAGGACGGCACCTCATGGGCCTCGCTCAACCTCAAGGGCGACGAGCTGGTCGAGATCGACGGGCTCTCCGCCATCAAGCCGCGCCAGAAGATGGTCGCCAAGGTCACCTATGGCGACGGCACGGTGAAGAACGTGCCGATCATCTGCCGCATCGATACGCTGGATGAGCTCGACTACTTCAAGAACGGCGGCATTCTGCAGTACGTGCTGCGAGATTTGGCGGCGTAAAGCAGGGAGTAGTGAGTAGGAATTAGTGAGTAGGGAAAAGAGCGTCTCTACTTACTACCCCCTACTCACTACTTCCTTCTCCCTCGGCGCCCCGAACCTTGCCGTCGCCGCCAGCAGCACGGCCAGCATCAGCCCGTTGAAGACGTGCCAGAGGAAGTGCGTGCCGAGCGGGAAGCTGGCGCAGACCAGCGGGTCGATCATGCGGCAGATCACCGAGACGACGAAGATCGCCGACCCCGCCAAATTGTACCAGCCGGCCCGGTTGCCGGTGGCCACCACCCACGCCCCGAAGAAGGCGAGCGCCAGGAAAGGCGGCAGGTAGCCCGTGGTGCCGTTCGACGCCTGGCGCAGCCAGTCCGGCACGGCGTAGGCGATCAGGCCGGCCACGACATAGAAGGCGACGAAGACGAGGATCGCCTTGCCCCATTCCATGCCGAGGAAACGCCGCAGGTTGAAAAGCGTGTAGGCCAGCGTGAAGCCGGCGATCGGCAGGATGTCGGCCCAGATCGTGCCTTTGCTGGCGAAGGTGTGGAACAAGGTCGAGCCGATGCCGATCGCCACCACCCACCAGGCCAGCACTTCGGCGAAGGTGCCGGTCCCGTATCGCCGCACCTGCTGGACGCCCCACAGTCCCGCGGCAATGAAAGCCAGGTTGGTCAAAGCATTAGCCGGCTCTGCCCAAAGTCCAGGTCCCGTCCGTTCGCAATAGAGATCGACAGGGGTCAGGAGAGTTTGCCACATGGTGAGGATGCTGCCCCCGAATCGAACCAAGCCTTGAAATGCAACCGCCTCTCCTATTGCGCCCTTACCTGCGGCTGCAACAGCAAAAATTTCACCGCAACGTGACTTCCCGTTGACTGGCGCTTCTGCCACATATTTTAGCAATCAGAACAAGGCCGGCGTCACCGGCGGGAATTGGAAAAGTCATGGCATTTCGAGGACGATTGCGGCTTGCGGCAGTAGCGCTGGCCCTTGCGGCGTTGGGCGGCGTGGCCCTGGCTGCCGAGCCTGAGGAGGCCGCGACCGGCAAGCCCGACAAGCCTTTGGGCGTGGTCGAGTTGTTCACCAGCCAGGGCTGCAGTTCCTGTCCGCCGGCCGACGAGTTCTTCGCCGAGCTTGCCGGCAAGGACGACATCGTCGCGCTCGCCTACCACGTCAATTACTGGGACTATCTCGGCTGGCAGGACACGCTGAGCACCAAGGAGAATACCGAGCGCCAATATGACTATATGCGCGCCTTCGGCAGCCGCTCCGTCTACACGCCGCAAGCCGTCATCAATGGCCGCAGCCACGTCAACGGGGCCAGCCGCAAGGATGTCGACGGCGCCTTGGCCCGGATGGACAGGACCGGCGAGGGCATGCGGGTTGCCATCAAGGTGAGCCGCACCAGCGACCGCGTCATGATCGACGCGGGCGATGCCGGCAACGGCCCGGCCGACGCCCATGTGGTGATCGTCTATTTCGATCCGCCGCAGATGGTGAAGATCGGCCAGGGCGAGAACAGCGGCCGCAGCCTGACCTACTGGAACGCCGTGTCCGACATCCAGACCGCCGGCATGTGGCACGGCAAGGCGCAGCGCTACGAATTGCCGATGACCGAGATCGCCAAGAAGGGCGGCTGCGCGGTGCTGCTGCAGTCGGTCGGCAAGGACGGCATGCCCGGGCCGATCCTCGGCGCCGCCTTCATCCACAAGCCGGATCGGCTTTAGCTTTTTCCCTTCTCCCCTTGTGGGAGAAGGTGTCGCCGAAGGCGACGGATGAGGGTGTTCCAGCTTGGCAGCAAGCTCGAAATTACCGCCGCCTCATTCCTTCCAGCACCCCTCATCCGACCGAGCTTCGCTCGGCCACCTTCTCCCACAAGGGGAGAAGGAAAATAAAAAAACCGGCGTCAGCTTGCTTCTGACGCCGGTTATTCAGGTTTTGGGATCGTCGCACCTGATTTTTCCAAGGAAAAACCGAGGTTGGTTCGATCCGACGCAGACCCGTGGGCGGGGGGCTTGGGGTTTACGAGCCGGTGCCGGACCGAACCGTCTCAGGCAACGCCGGTAAACTCGTCGGACATTGGGGCATGAGCGCGGATTATCTGTGGCAAGAATGTGGCGGAGTATCACCAATTCCAACATGCGTTTTGCAAACGTGACTGGACGTTTGTGAAACCGCGCGACCGCGCCGCGTGCCCGGCCGGCCCTTGCAATTTGATCCTGAAAGCGCGAACCTTGGCCGGCGCATGATTCAATCGAAGGATCGAGGCATGACCGATAACAGCGGCGGGATGGAGGATGGGGAAGCATCCGGAATATTGATCCCGTTGCACGAGGCGCGCAACGCCCGCCTCGACCAGCCGGTGCGATTCGACCGGCGCGAGCTCGACCAGATCCTGAGGCTTTACGGACGCATGGTTGCGGCCAATGAATGGCGCGACTATGCCATCGACCATCTCACTGATCGCGCTGTCTTTTCCGTCTTCCGCCGGGCCAGCGAAGTGCCGCTGTTCCAGATCGTCAAGGACCCCAAGCTGGCGCGCCGGCAAGGCGCTTTCGCCGTCATCGCCGCTGGCGGCCGCATCTTGAAGCGCGGCCAGGAACTCGGCCGCGTGCTCGGGGTCTTCGATGCCAAGTTGAGGGTCGTGGAGGCGTGAGAACAGGAACTGAAGAATTGAGGAACTGAAGAACTGAGGAAAACAGTGCCCTGGGGCCTTCTTCAGTTCCTCAGTTCTTCAGTTCCCTTTGAGCCCGGAACTTCCGCTCCGGCAGCGATTCCGGATCGGGCGGCAGTTCCGAACCGCCATTCAGCGGCAGTTGCATGAACACCGTGTCCAGCCAGCGTCCGTGCTTGTAGCCGGACCCTTCCAGGCGACCGGAATGGCGGAAGCCGAGCTTCTCGTGCAGCCGCACCGAAGCGCTGTCGGCGTGGCCGTCGCCGATCACCGCGATGATCTGGCGGAAGCCCGCCGTGCGCGCCGTCTCGATCAGCGCCCGCATCAGCAGCGAGCCCAGGCCCTGTCCCTTGGCCTCCGGCGCGACATAGACCGAATCCTCGATCACGAATCGGTAGGCAGGGCGTGGCCGGAACGGTCCGGCATAGGCATAGCCAAGCACGATGCCGTCCTTCTCCGCCACCAGATAAGGGAAGCCGCCGGCCGTTAGGCCATCGAAACGGTTGCCCATTTCGGCGCGGCTCGGCGGCTCCAACTCGTAGCTTGCCGTGCCGTGCGCCACCGCGTCGGCATAGATTTCCGTGATTCGGTCGAGGTCGGCCGCGGTGGCGGCCCTGATCGCAATATTGCTCATAATTTGTGCAATTCTCTTCACTGCCTCGATAACAGCAGAGGGCTGCGCAAAAGGAAAGGGCGGCCGTTGGGCCGCCCTTCGCAAAGTCTATGGTCCACTGAGACCGGGCAACCGCCTTTAGCGGCGCTGACCCATGAACTGCAACAGGAACATGAACAGGTTGATGAAGTCGAGATAGAGCCTCAACGCACCCATGATTGCCTTGCGGCCGGCGACATCGGACTGGTCGCCCTCATAATACATTTCCTTGATGGCCTGCGTGTCGTAGGCGGTCAGGCCCGCGAACACCAGCACGCCGATCGCCGAGATGGCGAAGCCAAGCGCCGACGACTGCAGGAAGATGTTGATCAGCATCGCGATCAGCAGGCCGATCACGCCCATGATCAGGAACGAGCCGAACGCCGACAGGTCGCGCCTGGTCGTGTAGCCGTAGAGCGACAGACCGCCGAAGGCCGCGGCCGTGGCGAAGAAGGTCTGGGTGATGCTGGTGCCGGTGTAGACGAGGAAGATCGTCGACAGCGACAGGCCGACAAGGCCGGCATAGACCCAGAACGTGGCCTGCGCCGCCCCCACGCTCATCGACTGGATACGGAACGACAGGAACATCACGGCGGCGAGCGGCGCCAGGATGACGACCCAGCGGAACGCGCTTGCATAGATGAGCTGGCCGAAGGCGGTCAGCTGGCCGTCGCCCGTGACGGCGAGTTGGAAGGCGCCCCAGGCGGCAAGGCCGGTTATGAGCAGGCCAAGCCCCATGAGGTTGTAGACTTTGATCATATAGGCGCGCAGGCCCTGATCGATATCGACGCGCGCGCCGGAGGCGGCGCCCGTCTGGTAGTTGCGAATGGGATCAGCCATTGGAAATCCTCTGTTGCTTCTGCCCCGTCCGGTGACAGGTCCCTCGTATTCCGGGACCAGGCGCCGCTGGCGGAGCTCCAGCATGCCTGCGCAAAATATGAGCGTTCTCGACGTCAAGAACAAGACGGTAACGAGCGGTAACGCTTTGTGAGAAGGCAAAAGGCCGGTTTTCGGGCCATTCGCCCAGCATTCTTACAAAGATTTAACCGGGCGGGCGGCTGTCAGCCCCTCCGTCAAAGGTTGCGCAGCACCGGCGCCGCCTTGTGGCCGAGCACCCGCCAGGTGCCGGCAAGGCCGATGCCCACGGTGACCGCCAGCGAAACCAGGATCGTCGCCACCGCGACCTCCGGCATGAAATGCGATGGCAGCGTCATGATATGCGCGACCACGAACCAGGCGGCGATGCCGCCGGCGGCAAGCGCGAACAGCGCGGTCGCAAGCCCGATCAGCACATATTCCAGCGAGAAGGCGGTGATGAGCGTCCGCCTTGTCGCGCCGAGCGTCTTCAGCACCACCGCATCGTGGATGCGCGCCCGGTTGCCGGCGGCCAAAGCCCCGGAGAGCACCAGCACCGAGGCGATCAGCGCGACGCCGGCAGCGGTGCGGATCGCCGTGCCCAGTTGCGCGACCAGCCGGTTGACGATGTCGAGCGCGTCCTTGACGCGCACCGTCGTCACCGCCGGGAAGGCGCGGGTGACGGCATTGAGCAGCCTTGCGTCGTCGGCCGTCGTGGCCTGCTTGTCGGTCAGCGTCGCCAGCCAGCCATGCGGCGCCCCGGCAAAGGTGTTGGGCGAGAACACCATGACGAAGTTGATGCCCATCGTCTCCCATTGCACCTGGCGGAAATTGGCGATCTTCGCGGTGACGTTGTGTCCCAGCACATTGACGGTCACGCTGTCGCCGAGCTTCAGGCCGATCGCCTTGCCCTCCTCGGCCGAGAACGACACCAGCGGCTCCCCGGAATAGTCCTGCGGCCACCATTTGCCTTCGGTCAGCGTCGCGTTTTCCGGCTGCTTCGCGTCATAGGTCAGGCCGCGGTCGCCGCGCAGCACCCAGGCGCCGTCGGCCGGGATCTTCACCTTGTCGACCTCGACGCCGTTCAGCGCCATGATGCGGCCGCGCAGCATCGGCACCTTGACCAGCGTTCCTTGCGGCGATTCCTTGCCTACGAGGCTGGCGAAGGCATCGACGTCGCTGCTCTGGATGTCGACGAAGAAGAAGTTCGGCGCCCGCTCCGGCAGGCTGCCGGAGATCTGCTGCCGCAGATTCCCGTCGATCAGCGCCAGCGTCACCAGCAGCGTCAGCCCGAGGCCGAGCGAGAGCACCACGGAGGGCGTCAGCGCGCCCGGACGGTGGATGTTGCCGAGCGCCAGCCGCAGCGACACGAAACGGACGCGCGGGCTCTTTTTTGCCGCCCACTGCACCAGCACCGCCACCAGCCGCAGCACCAGGAAGGCAAAGACCGTGGCGCCGACGAAGATCGAGGCGATGCGGTAGTCGTTGGCCGAAAGGATCGCCAGCGCCGCCAGCGCGACGACGATCGCAAGTGCCGCGCCGGTATAGGGCAGGCGCGGCAGGCCGCGGCTCTCGAATCCCATTTCGCGGAACAGCGCCGTCGCCGGCACGTCGCGGGCGCGGCCGAGCGGCAGAAGCGCGAAGGCCAGCGTCACCAGCAGGCCGAAGAGCGCGGCCATGGCAAGCGCGCCAGGATAGAAGCCGCCTTGCGCCGGCACGGGGATGACAGATTGCAGGAACGCGCTGGCCACGAAGGGCATCGCTGCGCCGAGCACGAGCCCGAGCACGATGCCGAGGCCCGCGATCAGAAGGATCTGCACGAGATAGACGGTGAAGACGAAGCCGCCCGAGGCGCCGAGGCTCTTGAAGGTGGCGATGACGCCGCGCTTGCCGTCGAGATAGGCGCGCACGGCATTCGCCACGCCGACGCCGCCGACCACCAACGCGGTCAGCCCGACCAGGGTGAGGAATTGCGAGAAGCGCTCGATGTTGGCGGAGAGCGCGGGGGCGGCGTTGCTGCGCGTGCGGATCGACCAGCCGGCCTGCGGGAAATCCTTCGCGGCCTCGGCCTGGATGTCCTTGATCCGCGCCTCGGAGGCGCCATCCGGCAGCCTCACCTTATAGGCGTTCTCGACCAGGCTGCCGGGCTGCACCAGGCCGGATGCGGCAAGGCCCTCGCGCGAGATCATCAGCCGCGGCGCGAAGCCAAAACCGTCCGACACCGCATCGGGCTCGCTGACCAGCCTGGCGCGCAGCTCGAAAATGGCGCTGCCGAGCTTCAGCCTGTCGCCGATGTGCAGGTTGAGCCGGTCGAACAAAAGATCGGGCGCGGCGGCGCCGAACACCCCGGACCTTTCGCCGAACAATTGGTCCTTCGGCAGCGCCGGATCGGTTTCCAGCGCGCCGTAGAGCGGATAGGCGTCGTCGACGGCCTTTGCCTCGACCAGCGCCTGGTCCGAGCCATCCTCCAGCCGCGCCATCGAGCGCATGCCGGACGTCTGCGAGACCGTGCCGAGGCGCTTGATGAAGCCGAGCTCGGCATCCGAAGCGCTGCGCTGGTTGACCTGGAAGCGCAGATCGCCGCCAAGCAGCGTCTGGCCCTGGTCGGCGACGCCGGCACTGATCGCCTGCGCCACCGAATTGACGCCGCCGATCGCCGCGACGCCGAGCGCGATGCAGGCAAGGAAGATCATGAAGCCCGACAGGCCGCCGCGCATCTCTCGCAGCGAGAAGCGGATGGCGAGCTTCAATGTCCGCATCAGGCCGGCACCTTAACCGGCTTCGGCGCGTCCTCGATCCGCCCCGAACGCATCGAGACCTGGCGCGCGCAACGCGCGGCAAGCGCCGGATCATGCGTGACCAGCACCAGCGTCATGCCGCGTTCCACCGCCTTGGCGAACAGAAGATCGGCAATCTGCTTTCCCGTCGCCTGGTCGAGATTGCCGGTCGGCTCGTCGGCAATGAGGATGCGCGGCGACGGCGCCAGCGCCCGGGCGATCGCCACGCGCTGCTGCTCGCCGCCGGAAAGCTCGCCTGGATAGTGCGTCACGCGGTCGCTCAGGCCGACCGCGGCAAGCTCGCGCGCCGCGACGCCGAACGGATCGGCATGGCCGGCCAGCTCCAGCGGCACCGCGACGTTCTCGAGCGCCGTCATGTTGGGAATGAGGTGGAAGGACTGGAAGACGATGCCAATGTTTCGCCCACGAAACGATGCAATCTGATCCTCGCTTTTGCCGTTTATGAGCTCGCCGGCGATTCGGACCGTGCCCGAATCGACTCGTTCCAGACCGGCAAGAACCATGAGCAGGGTGGACTTGCCCGAACCGGACGGACCGACGATGCCGGTGGCTTCGCCGGCTGCAACATCGAGGCTCACGCCCTTCAACACATGGACGGAGGACGCGCCCTCGCCGAGCGTCAGCGATACGTCCCTCAGCGCGATGACGGCTTCTGTCACAATGAAAGCGCCCTATATGTGAAAAAGGAGACGGCCGGTGTCTCCTCCCTTGGATTGTTCCGGTCATATGGGGCTCGCCGCATGGCTTTCAAACACCGTTTTGCCGCAGCCCTCATCCTTTTCCTCGCCCTTTGCGGCGCCATTTCGCCGGCGCGCGCCGCCACCTTCAGCATCGTCGGCTTCGGCGACAGCTTGATGGCGGGCTTCAGCCTCGGCCCTGGCCAGGGCTTCACCGACAGGCTGCAGGCGGCCCTGAAAGCGAAGGGCCTCGACGTCACCGTTGCCAATGCCGGCGTGTCGGGCGACACCTCGAGCGGCGGGCTGGCGCGGCTCGACTGGTCGGTGCCGGACGGCACAAGGCTGGTCATCCTCGAGCTTGGCGCCAACGACATGCTGCGCGGCGTTGCGCCGGAAATTGCCGAGAAGAACCTCGACGCGATGCTGGGCAAGCTCAAGCAGCGCAACATTCCCGTGCTTCTGGCCGGCATGCGCGCCGCCCCCAATCTCGGCGCCGACTACCAGAAGGCCTTCGACGCCATCTATCCGCGGCTTGCCGAAAAATACGGCGTTCCGCTCTATCCGTTCTTTCTCGACGGCGTCGCCGGCCACCCGGATCTGCAGATCGAGGACGGCATGCATCCCAATCCCCGGGGGGTCGACGTCATGGTCGAGCGCATCCTTCCCATGGTCGAGAAGGCGATCGCCGACAATGGCGGTCCATCATGAGGGTCCGCCATGAGTCCGGAATACCACGCTTTCCGCTGGGGAAACATTGTGGACAACAAACCGCTTGCCCCGCGCCTGCATCGATGATTCGCTAGGGCCGAGAGTTTCGATTCGAGGACAGGAGGCTTCACATGCCACGTCTTTTCACCGCCCTCGAAATTCCACGTGACGCCGCTCTCTCATTGTCCCTGCTCCGGGGCGGGCTGCCCGGAGCGCGCTGGATCGATGTCGAAAACTACCATCTGACGCTGCGTTTCATCGGCGATGTCGAGGGCCATGTCGCCGACGAGATCGCCAACGCCCTCGACAGGGTTCACCGCCCCGCTTTCCAGATGACGCTCTCCGGCGTCGGCGCCTTCGGCGGCAAGAAGCCGCATGCGGTGTGGGCCGGCGTATCGGCCTCGCCAGACCTGACGGCGCTGCAGGGCGAGATCGACCGCATCTGCCAGCGGCTCGGGCTGCCGGCCGATCCACGCAAATTCTCGCCGCATGTAACCCTGGCGCGCCTGCGCAACGGGAACCCGCTCGATGTCGCGCAATATCTTTCGGCGCGCGGCAATTTTTCCGCGCTGCCCTTCCGCGTCGGCCGCTTCGTCCTGATGTCGTCGCGCGATTCGGTCGGCGGCGGTCCCTACATCGTCGAGGAAGCCTGGCCGCTGGCCGGCGAAACGCTGGCCTCGAGCCGCTTCGCCAGCGCCTCCGACGCCTCGCGGATCATGCGATAGACCGAAGCGAAGGCCTCGGCGCCGTCGTAATAGGGATCGGGCACGTCCACGGCCTTCCCCGTCGCGAAATCCAGATAGAGATGGATGCGGTCGCGCGCGACCTGCGGCGCCAGCGCCTTGAGGTCGCGCACATTCGCCCGGTCCATGCCGAGGATCAGGTCGAAGCGCGAAAAATCGTCCGGCCGCAGCTTGCGCGCCCTCTGCCCCGAAATGTCGACGCCATGCTCAGCGGCCACCGCGATCGAGCGCCGGTCGGGCTCTTCGCCGGCATGCCAGCCGCCGGTCCCGGCCGAATCGATCGCCAGGTCCTTCCCTTGCCCGGCAAGGACAGCGCGAAACACGCCTTCCGCCAGCGGCGATCGGCAGATGTTGCCGAGGCAGACGAACAGAACGGAATTCATGGGCTTCGCGCTCATCGATCCGGCGGTTGTTTCATGCCTGTCGTCACCCCAAAACCGCTGCGCACTTTTGGGCGACATGCACTATGGTGCGGGTCATTTTTCCCGAATAGCACAGGAAACCGACATGAGCAGAGAGAAACTCAGCAAGGATGCGATCGCCACGGCCCTGGCCGAGCTCGACGGCTGGTCGCTCGCCGCCGACGGCGCGTCCATCAAGCGCAACTTCGTCTTCAAGAATTTCTCCGAGGCCTTCGCCTTCATGACGCGCGTGGCGCTGGCCGCCGAAAAGATGGACCACCACCCGGATTGGTCGAATGTCTACAAGACCGTCGACGTGACCCTGAACACGCATGACGCAGGCGGCGTCACGGCGCTGGATATCGAGCTGGCAAAGAAGATGAACCGGTATTTCGGGTGACGAGCAGCCTCGCTTTTAAGTGACTCCGTCATTCCAGGGCGGAGCAAGGAGCGAAGCGACGCGCGCAGACCCTGGAATCCATGCCATGACCCAGAAGCGTCGCGGCGGCGCAGACCGGGGCGGACGTTCGCGATTGGCCGAAGCTTGCGAGCTTCGTCATCCACGGGCAGAGCGACGCGAAGCGGAGCGCAGACCCGAGGATCCATTCCGTGACCTGGGCCGAAATATGCAGCGGGGCAGAATTCTGCACCGTGGCAACGCCTCGACGTAACGGCATGGGTCCCTGGTCTGCGCCGCGTCGCTCCGCTCCTTGCTCCGCCCTAGAATGATGGGTGGACGGCCCTTGCGGCATCGAATGTGCCAAACTGGTCGTGTTGAAACCCCAGCGGAGGAGACCGTCCGTCATGCAAGCTATCAGATTTGGTATCGATCTGGCCAAGAAAGCAGCAAGCGGCCTTGCGGCTGACGACGATCCCGAGCGTCGGCCCGATCATCGCGCATGCGACCATCGCAGCCATCGGCGATGGCCGCCAGTTCGCCTCGGCCAGGGACTTCGCAGCCTGGCTGGGCCTGACCCGCAAGACCCATGACACCGGCGGCAAGCACAGGCCAACAGGCCATATCAGCCGCGCCGGCGACAGAGACCTGTGCAGGCTGCTCATTCTCGGCGCCAGTTCCTGGCTGCGTCAGGTCAGGGCCAAACCCGACAAGGGCTCGCCCTGGATACGCGGCCTGCTGGCCAGGCGGCCGGTCAAGGTCGCCGTCGTGGCGCAGGCGACCAAGACCGCTCGCATCATCTGGGCAATGCTCACCTCAGGTCAACAATACAGGACACCAGCTGCGGCTTAACCGCAAGCGAGCCCTCAACAGCGTAAGGAGCAAAAAGGCAGCACGGCAAAATGGTCAGGACCTGGGTCGGCAAACTCCGCCGTCGTCATCGCGATCACCAAGCGCGCTAGAATGATTGGAACCGATCCGCGTAACCCTTGTTGGTCAGCGGTCATCACAACTCGACCGCATCAAAGGCCGAATACATGACCGCTCCAGACTTGCGCCGCCGGTGCCATTTTGCCTCTTGCCCAAGAGGGGCCGTCCATACATGACGATCGCGATGAGGCGTTTCGGCCAATCTCCAACCCTGCGATTGCCGACTCGGATTACACGCTGCCAGCGCTGGCGAGTTCGATTTTTAGGCCGGTGCAGACCCTAAACTCTTGTAGCAGCCCCCCGCTTTCACCACATTTTCCCGCGGCAGGCCGTTGCAACGATGCACGCGGCCGCCAAGGAGCGACTGATGACGCAAGGCACCGGTTTCGATTTCTTCGGCTTCGGCGACAAGCTCGCCGGCGAAGGCGAGGTCCGCGAGAAATTCTGGCGCACCGCCAAGAAGGCGGCGCGGCAGATCCCGTTCATGGACGAGGTCGTCGCCGCCTATTACTGCGCCCTGGACAAGGACACGCCGCTGCGCGCCAAGGCCACCCTGCTCGGTGCGCTCGGCTATTTCGTCCTGCCGTTCGATTTCATTCCCGACTTTATCGTCGGCCTCGGTTACACCGATGACCTTGCCGTGCTGACCGCCGCTATCACCGCCGTCAGCGCCCATATCACGCCTGCCCACAGGCAGGCCGCCAGGGACGCGCTTGCCGACAAGGGCTGACGGCGGCTCGCCTCACACCCGCAAATCAGCACGTGCGAAAAGACAAACTCTTGCCGTTTTCGTGGCATCCAACTCCGCGCCGGGACGTCGCGCCCGCCTCAATCCACAGTGGCGGCGCGGATGGTGGCGGTTTCCTGGGGTGAGTTCCTTTTCTTCGAGGACAATTCACCGTTTGGTAACCCTGATTAAATCAAAATGAAGCGACGGCAGGACGCCATGCGGCCCGCCTCCGCACCACTTGGAATACGGGAAGAACAATGCGCGGATTGATTGCTATAGTTTCCAGCCTGGTCCTGGTGGCCTCGGCAGTGCCGGTTTTGGCGCAGCAGGCGACCAAGATCGGCCAGCACAATGCCTGGGGCACCTACAGCTATCAGTCGGCAGCCGGCAAGGTCTGCTACGTGCTGACCGTGCCCACCGACAAGCAGCCGACGACGCTCGACCATGGCGACATGTTCTTCTTCGTCAGCCAGCGGCCCGGGCAGCAGGTCTCCTACGAGCCGCAGTTCATCGCCGGCTACAACTTCCAGGAAGGCTCGAAGGCCACCGTCACCATCGACAAGAAGAGCTTCTCGATGTTTACCCGCGGCAAGTCGGCCTGGGTCGAGAACGCCGCGGAAGAGCCGGTGCTGATCGCCGCCATGAAGACCGGCTCCGACATGAAGGTGCAGGCCAAGTCCGGTCGCGGCAACCCCACCTCCTACGTCTTCTCGCTGAAGGGCATCTCGGCCGCGCTGGCCTCGATCGCCAAGTGCAAATAGGCTGAGGCCCGTTGGCGGCGGACGGCAACATCGACCGCGCCATCATGCAAATGGTGATGGACCGATGGCAGAAGACGGCCATGGTCCTCGCAAAGACCGAAGACGCGCTTCGCAAGGCGGGCGAAAAGGTTTCCTGGGACGATATCGCCGAGCGGCTGGAAGCTCTCGATGCGCGAGGCGATGTTGAAAGCCAGGGAGATCTGACCCTCTGGCGCAACAGCGAGGTCCGCCTCCCACAGGCAAAAGCGGAAGAACGATAGGCCGGCCTCGCGCGTCCCTTCGGCGGCGCATATCAGCGCAACCGCATTGTCGTGGTTGCCGGCCATGTCGGCGACAATGACGAAGGCCGGACCACCAGGTCCGGCCTTTTTTGCCATTCGGCTTTGTCCCGGCGTCGCGGCGGTCGATTCCGCGCGCCGGCGTTCGCCTGCAGCCCTGCGTCCGGAAAAAATTGCACGGCGGGACGGAATAGTTTCCGGCCGAGACCGGTAGATAGGGCAAAAGAGGGAGAACGCTCTTTGAAGTGGTCGCCATAGACAAGGCCACCTCGAAAACAGGGAGCGGCAGCAAGCACTGGCGTCTTCAGGGCTTGCGGTCGGGAGGAGCACGCTCCCATCCGGCCCAGCGGTTGCCAGTCCCTGTCCCTGACCGCTGGGCCGCCTTTCACGCCGGCTCCGGCCGGGCAGCGCAGGCAAGGTAGGCCCGGCTTGCGTCAATGCAGCATGAAGACGGGCGGCTTGAAACGGGCAACATGAGACGGGCGGCATGAGATGGGATGAAAGCCAAGTTCGACGTCATACCGCACCTGGAGGATTTGTGGCGTTACGGCAGGGTGCTCACCGGCAATGATTCCGACGCCGACGACCTGGTGCAGGAAGCTCTCGCCCGAGCGCTGTCGATGGCCGGCAGCTACGATGCCTCCCGGCCGCTGCTGCCCTGGCTGATCAGGATTGTCCGCAACACGTTCTTCACCGGCGCCAGCCGGGCCGACGCCGACAGGCGGCGCCTTGCATCCATCGCCGACATGTCGGAGGCTGCCTCGCAGCCGCCGCAGGAGCACAGCGCCGAGCTCTCCAACGTCAGCAGGGCTCTCGCCCGGATGCCGACCGACCAGGCCGAAATACTCCATCTCGTCGGCGTGCTGGGCTTCACCTATGCCGAGGCCGCCGAACTGCTGGGCGTGCCGACGGGAACCGTGATGTCCCGCCTCAGCCGGGCTCGAACAGCCTTGAAGAACAATATGGAAAACATGGACAGCGCAGCTTCCCGTCGTTTGAAGATCATAGGAGGGCGTGATGTGGTCTGATAACCGCGTTTCCGAACAGGACATCGGCCGTTTGCTGGACGGCGAATTGTCGCCGTCGCAGCGATCCGAGCTGCAGGCCCGGCTTGCCCACGAGCCCGAACTGGCGGCGGCGGTGTTTGCCCACTCGCAGCGCATGGAGGCGCTGCGCGATTCCCAACCGCGGCGATTGTTCCCGCCCGGCGCCACCGTCGACAAGGCGAAACAGCTGGAACAGGCGCTTCGCCGCAGGCGGATGTTTGCCATGCTCAGGCTTCAGGTTGCCGCCGTCGCGCTGGTCGCGATCGGATGGTCGGCCAACTCGCTCACCGTGCCGCTTCGCCAGGGCGGCAAGACGGCTGATGAAACCTTCATCCTGGCCGCGCGCGATGCGCTGCGCGTCGCGCAGCTCAACGCGGGCCCCGAAAAGGGCGTCGAGCTCAAGCAGGACAAGATCCAGCGGCTGGTTGGCGCCGTCAACGTCAGCATGCCGACGCTGCCCTCGTCATGGGCCGTCAAGGATGTCCAGGTGCAGCCCTGGAACGGACAGCAGAGCCTGGTCGTGACGGCCGATACGCCAAGCGTCGGACGTATCACGCTCGTGGCGGCGCCGATGAATGGCGAGGACGCCGTTCCGCCGACGCCTGCCACCGACGGCCGCGTGCCAACGGTCTACTGGCAGTCTGGGGGGACGGCCTACGCGCTGATGGGATCGGCCGCGCCGGATCGGCTCGAGGTGGAAGCAAAGCAGATCGAGGTCGCCACGCGCCGCAGCGTTGCGACCAAGATAAGAGGCTGATCGCGGCCGCCGCTGGCTGCACGGAAGGGAAAAGAATGCACCCGACGTTGGAGTTCACGATCCGCCGATGCCGCATGCCGTCGGAAAAGTCCGCGCGATGAACCTCCTGTCGTTCGAAAGGAGATACTATCCGTCCAGCTGCCCGGTTTGCGCCGGAGTGTCCCTGGAAGCCGAGATCACGCTGCGCAAGTTGGAATTCCAGTGCGCCGCCTGCGGCGCATTCGAGATCACCTCGGCGGCTCGCGCCGCAATGAAAGGCCTGTCACGGGAGCACCGCCAATTGTGGCTGTCGCAGGCGCGGTTGCGGGCTTTCACCGTCCCTTTGATCGCCTGCGCGAACGAGACGCTGTCTCAGGTCGCCGGCCCCCCAGGTGACCCGGGAAGGTGACCCGGGAAGCGTTGCGCGTGGGCGCTTCCCAACGGCCCGGCATCTCGGCTTGGGGTTGCCGGGCCGTTTTCGCAAAAAGAGGAAACAAACCGGCTCCGACCCTGGAGCCTATCCAGCTGGAGCAATTCCAGGAAAAGTGTGAGCGGTTTTCCGTTCGGAATTGCGTCAAACAAGGAGATAGGGCGTCTCGCCGTTTCCGTGAAACGGTGAAACGCACTAGGAGCCGGGCGATCGCCATGCGCGGATTGGAAGACTACGAGGAAATCGCACTGATCGGTTATCCCTGCGATGGGGAATACATCGCCATGATGACGAATGGCGGGCAGCGGAACTGGCTGCTCGGCGGCGAGCTGTGCGGGTGGAACGGCGCCATCCTCGCCGATCAGGCCGCTGCCTTGCCCAGATATTATCCGCCGGGGTCGCGCCTCGTCCTGGCGACGATCGAAGGCGACAGCCTCGTTGCGATCCGGGATTGCAACATCGATGCAAAGCCGGGCGAAGCGGAAGCCGGTCCGGCCGAAGAAGCGCGGCGCGCCGATTTCCGCGCCGCGGCGATGCTGCGCGATTCGGCGTCCATGGCGTTCGACCCGGCCACCGAAGTGGTGCTGTCGGGGATCGCGGCGCGCATGAAGCTCGGACGCATGGAGGTGATCCGCATGGCGCTTCGCGAGTGGCTGGCGATGCGTGAAGCCGCGCGCTTCCCTCCCGACGAAGGCGCGCCATATGGTTCGGAAACGCCGAACCGTTTCGGCTGACCGGATCGCGCTTCAAGTTACCGCCAGGCAGCCATGTCCCAGGAACCTCCCACCGACAGGTCCGCTCTCGATCTCTATGAGCCGATCGATGTCCTGAAACCCGTCGCCCCCGATCTGTGGATCGTGGACGGGCCACGGATCGGCTTCGGCGTCGGACCGTTTGAATTTCCCTTCACCACCCGCATGACGGTCATACGGCTTCGCAATGGCGACCTGATCCTGCATTCACCCGTGGCGCTTGCGCCCGCGCTCCGGTCCGCGGTCGAGCTTCTGGGGCCGGTCCGCTTCCTGGTCGCTCCGAACTCGCTTCACTACTGGTGGCTGCCCGACTGGAAGGGCGCTTTTCCCGACGCGGAAGTTCTCGCCGTGCGCGGCCTGCAGGACCGGGCGAAGCGTCAAATCGCGGTGGACCGGCTGCTGGTCGCGGACAACTCGCCCTGGCCCGCCGAGGTCGACCTGTTGGTCGTACGCGGCGACGTCCTCACCGAGGCCGTCCTGTTTCATCGCGCCTCGCGAACGCTGATCCTCACCGACCTGATCGAGAACTTCGAGCCAGGGCGGATTCACAGCTGGTTTTTGCGCTTGCTCGTCAGGCTCGCAGGTGCTGCCGATCCGGACGGCAAGGCGCCGCTCGACATGCGGCTGAGCTTCTTTCGCCGCCGTCGGGCCTTGCGGGCCGCGGTTCGCCAGATGCTCGCCTGGCAGCCGGAACGCGTCATAATCGCGCATGGCCGGTGGTATGACAAGGACGGCGCCGCCGAGCTCCGGCGCGCATTCCGCTGGGTCCTGTGAGGATCCCCTTCGGCCTGCTATGCCTTGACGGTGTCGCCCGGCTCTGCCCTGCGCCGCCGGATCGCCTCGGCGATGAAGACCCGCGACAGCGCATGATAGAGCGGTTCGTTGGAGACGAGCCTAGCCGTGCCGTAGCCCAGCACCGCCGCGCACATCAGCGCGATCACGTTGTCGTGGTTGCCGGTCATTTCGAGGATGATGACGAAGGCCGTCATCGGCGCCTGCACGACGCCCGCGAAATAACCGGCCATGCCGAGCAGCGCCGCCGTGCCGGTGGCCGTGCCGAAGACCAGGCCGAGGGTGCTGCCCAGCCCAGCGCCCACCGCCAACGAAGGCGCGAAGAGGCCGCCTGGAATCCCCGATACCATCGACAATAGGCCGGCCGCGAATTTCTCGACGAAGAAGAAGGCCGGCAGCGGCGCGCCTTCGATCGCGCCGCGCGCCTGCGCATAGCCGGTGCCGAAGGTCAGCCCGCCGGACGCGACGCCGATCACCGCGACGGCGAGCCCGCAGACAGCCGCCACGGCCAGCGCGCGCGGCAATGGCTGCAGCGCGTTCCAGCGCCGGATGCGGCGCATGATTTTCAGTGCCAGCAGCGAGAATAGCGCGCCAACGCCGCCGCCGATGATGCCGCAGGCGAGCACCAGCGGCCAGTCGGTGGCGAAGGCGACCGTGTCCTTGGCGACGCCGAAATAGGTGTAGTTGCCGAGCAGGCCCAGCGAGGCGAGGCCGGCCAGGATCACCGCCGTCAGCACCAGCCCGTTGGTGCGCGACTCATAGGAGCGGCCCATCTCCTCGATGGCGAAGACGATGCCGGCGAGCGGCGTGTTGAAGGCGGCGGCGATGCCGGCGGCGGAGCCGGCCAGGATCAGGCCGCGTGCCTGCGCCATGCCGCCCCAGCGCGCCGCCTGCAGCATCACGGAAGCGCCGACCTGCACGGTCGGGCCCTCGCGGCCGATCGAGGCGCCGCAGGCGAGGCCGACGATGGTGAGCGCGATCTTGCCCACCACCAGCCGGAGCGACAGGATACGGCTGCGGTCGTCCTCCTCGCGCAGATGGCGCGCCGCGATTGCCTGCGGAATGCCGCTGCCTTGCGATCCCGGGAAGAAGGAATGGGCAAGCCAGGCGCAAAGGACGAAACCGAGCGGCGTCACCACAAGCGGCAGATAGAAGCGCCAGCCGCCGTCATTGCCCGTCACGACATGGAACAGGGCCTGCGCGCGGTCGGCGAGCAGGGCGAACAGAACGCTGATCAGGCCGATCGAGATGGCTCCGGCCCAGAAGACGAGGCGCGGCTGCCAGACGCGCCGCGACACCCACATGGCGTGTGAACGCCGCAGCATGCGGTATTTTCGCGATATGCCGGCCATGACCGTCCTCTTGATGGTTGACACGGCCTAGCACACTCGCCAGGCCGATCAACCCGCGAGGGCGGGCCTGACGCTATGCCAGCAAGGTCGAGGAACAGCACTCGAGGATCACGGCTGGAAGGCTCGGCAGAGATGTTGCCGGATGGCGGATAGCCCGCCGGCATACCGGCCGGCGGGAGGTCGGCACGCAAGATCGGCGAGGTCACATCGCCATTTTTTCACATTCGGCCTGGGCCTTCTTGGTCGACGTGTCGATCATGTAGGCTTTGCCCTTGGCGTCGGTGATCATCATCATGCAATGCTTGATCGGCTTGGCCATCTTCATCATGTCGGCGCTCATCTTGGCGTCCGGCATCATCGTGCCCATGTGACCGTCCGGCATGATCGCGGTGACTTGCCCGCCCTTCATCATGGTCATGGCGCCCATCGTGTCCTCGGCAAAGGCCTGCGAGGCGGAAAGGCCGACGAGGCCGGCGATAAGAACGAACTTGATCGAGTGCATCTTAACAACTCCCATTGTTGAGGGGCATGGTCGCCCTCTTCAGGTTCGCGGATGCGCTTCGATTGGTTACGCCAACACGAACATGTGATCGATTTTCGGCAGACGATGGCGGTAGCCGATCGCGTTCCGCCCCTGGCACAGGCGGACGGGGCTCAAGATTTGTTGACCTCTGTGCCAGCCGAAATCGCTATCGCTTGGCATCGATCGGGACATAAAGCAGTCAGGTGCGGTGGGGGGCCGGGCCGGCTGGGCTGCACGACATCGACGCCGGCTTGATCGCGGATGGCTCACAGCGGGCCACCGCTGCCTGCGCGACGGAACTGGCGGACAATTGGAACAGCATCTCTTTGCGACCGAGCGCGACCCGCGTCTCAAGCTGATCATCCCGGCCATCGTCGCCATCGCCTTCCTGATGGAACAGCTCGATTCCACCATCCTCACCACCGCTATCCCGGCCATCGCGCAAAGCCTCGACACCACACCGGTCCGGCTCAATCTGGCGATCACCACCTACATCCTGACCCTGGCGGTGTTCATTCCCGTCAGCGGCTGGTTCGCCGACCGGTTCGGCGCCCGCAAGATCTTCGCGTTGGCGCTTTTCACCTTCACCCTGGGCTCGGTCCTGTGCGGCGTGGCCGACAGCGTCGGCATGCTTTTGGCCATGCGCGCGCTGCAGGGTCTGGGCGGCGCCATGATGACGCCGGTCGGGCGGCTGATCCTGTTGCGCTCCTTTCCGCGCAGCGGGCTGATCACCGCCATGACCTACATGACCTTGCCGGCGATCGTCGGGCCCGTCATCGGGCCGCTGCTCGGCGGCCTGCTCACCACTTACGCGTCCTGGCGCTGGATCTTCTACGTCAACGTGCCGTTCGGCCTCATCGGCATTTTCGCCGCCTTGCGCTTCGTCGACGATTTCCGCGGCGAGGAGGCGCAGCCTTTCGACTTCGCCGGCTTCCTGATGGTGGGGGCCGGCGCCGCGCTGCTGCAATTCGGCCTGGAGAATATCGGCAGGCCGGTCATTTCGCCGCTGGCGACCGTGCTGTTGCTGGCCGCATCGGTCCTGCTCCTGCTCGCCTTCGGCCGCTATGCGCGCCGCGTCGCGGCGCCCGCGGTGGATCTGACGTTGTTTCGCTTCCGCTCCTTCTGGGTCGGCACGCTCGCCGGCGGCCTGTGCCGCATCGGCCTCAACGGCGCGCCGTTCCTGTTGCCGTTGATGCTGCAGGTCGGCTTCGGCATGAGCCCGGTCACGTCTGGATCGCTGACCTTCGTCGGCAGCTTCGGCGCCTTGCTGATGCGGCCGCTGCTGTCGTTTTTCCTGCGGCGCTTCGGCTTCAAGGCCGTGCTGAGCGGCAGCGCGGTGGTCGGCGCTGTTGCCGTGGCGGGATTCTCGCTGCTCAATGCCGATACGCCGCATTGGGCGATCGGCCTCTACGTCTTTTTCTTCGGCATCGTCCGCTCGGCGCAGTTCATGTCCTCCAACACGCTGTCCTATGCCGACCTGCCGGGCGAGAAGCTCAGCCGCGCCACCAGCCTGGGCGGCGTCCTGCAGCAGCTCAGCGTCTCGCTCGGCGTCTCGATCGCCGCCATGGTGCTCGGCCTCGTCTCCGGCGAGGTCCATGCGCCGACGGCGGACCAGTTCCATTGGGCATTCCTGCTGACGGCGGTGATCCCGCTGCTTTCCATTCCGGGGTTTTTCTTCCTGCATCCGGAAGACGGTGCGCAGGTCAGCGGCCATCGCCATAAGGCGGATACGCAAGGGTAAGGCTGCGCCGCCTCTCCCTTCTCCCCTTGCGGGAGAAGGTGGCTCGGCGCGCAGCGCCGAGACGAATGAGCTCCAGGGAACGCCAGCGCCTCACTCCGCTGGAAAACCCCTCATCCGTCGCCTTCGGCGACACCGTCTCCCACAAAGGGGAGAAGGAAAGGCCGGCGCATGACTCCGCGGCCAAGCTGTGCTATGCGCCGCGCTTCCTTATCCGGCCGATGCTGAAATCGGCCGCAAATCGCTTATATTGGCGCCACCATGACCGTTTCGCTTGATCTTACCGCCGAAGGCGCCCGCGACGCCTTGCGCGCCCGTACCACCGAGAAGCCGTCGCTGGTCGGCCTGACCCGCGCCGAGCTCGGCGAGGCGCTTGTCGGCGCCGGCATCGTGCCGGAGCGCCAGGCCAAGATGCGCGCCCAGCAGCTCTGGCACTGGATGTATGTGCGCGGCGTCTCCGACTTCGCGCATATGTTCAACATCTCGAAAGACTTGCGCGCCGAGCTCGACAAGCACTTCACCGTCGCGCGGCCCGAGATCGTCGAGGAGCAGATCTCCGCCGACGGCACGCGCAAATGGCTGTTCCGCTTTCCGCCGCGCGGCGCCGGCCGCCCGGTCGAGATCGAGACCGTCTATATCCCCGAGGAAGGCCGCGGCACGCTCTGCATCTCCTCCCAGGTCGGCTGCACGCTGACCTGCTCCTTCTGCCACACCGGCACGCAGAAGCTGGTGCGCAACCTCACCGCCGAGGAGATCCTGGCGCAGCTGCTCACCGCGCGCGATCGTCTCGGCGACTTCCCCGACCGCGACACGCCGGACGGCGCCATCGTGCCGGCCGAGGGGCGCAAGGTGTCCAACATCGTCATGATGGGCATGGGCGAGCCGCTCTATAATTTCGAGGCGGTGAAGAAGGCGCTGCTGATCGCCTCCGACGGCGACGGGCTTTCCTTGTCGAAAAGACGCATCACGCTGTCGACCTCGGGCGTGGTGCCGGAGATCGCCCGCACCGGCGAGGAGATCGGCGTTATGCTGGCGATCTCGTTGCACGCAACCAATGACGACCTGCGCGACCTGCTCGTGCCGATCAACAAGAAGTTCCCGCTCAAGGAGCTGATCGCCGCCTGCAAGGCCTATCCGGGCCTCTCCAACGCCAAGCGCATCACCTTCGAATATGTGATGCTGAAGGACGTCAACGATTCCCTCGAGGACGCCAAGGCGCTGGTCAAGCTGCTCAAGGGCATTCCAGCCAAGATCAATTTGATCCCGTTCAACCCCTGGCCCGGCACCAACTACCAGTGCTCGGACTGGGAGACGATCGAGAAGTTTGCCGACTACATAAACAACGCCGGCTATGCTTCGCCGATCCGCACCCCGCGCGGCCGCGACATCCTGGCCGCCTGCGGCCAGCTCAAGTCGGAGTCCGAGCGCATGCGCAAAGTCGACAGGCTGGCGCTGGAAGCCATGATGATCGCGGGGCACGGCGAGGCGTGAGGCTGATCAGGCGGTTGGTGGCCGCTGTCATCGGTTATGCAGCGGCGTCGCTCGTCATGCCCCTTCTTTTCCTTTTGTATGAAGGCGCTTCGTCTTTTTGGCGCAGCGGCAGCTATTTCTTCGATCTGGGGGACCAAGTGACGGCCTTGATCGTCGGCGCATGGGTCGCCGCCGTCTATGGCGCTTTGCCAGCGTTGCCGCTGATTGCGTTGTCTGAGTTTTCTGGACGGCGAGGATTGAGATTTTCGATCCTCGCTGGCGCCCTGGTAGGTGCCACCATGTTTGCGATCATGCAGTTCCATCCGTTGACGCAAGCACCACCTGGCCTCGATATGCTGATAGCATTAACAGCGGCAGGCAGCCTGTGTGGCGTTGTCTATCAGCTAGTCGCAGGTCGACTTCTCCCGACCGCCGGATAGCATCAAGATGGCTCGTTTCATCGCCTATCTCGTCCGCTTTGCCGCCATCCTGGTCGGCTATGTCGTCGCCTCGCTGGCGGCGAGCGCCTTCCTCAACATCCTGGTCCTGGCGCATCTGGGCTATACGCCGGCCAGTCCGGAGCCGACGGCCACCGCCTCGCTCTATTTCTCGGTGCCTTTCGTGGCGCTGTTCGTCGCCTATTTCGCCTTCATGCCTGCGGCTGTCGTCATTTTGATCGCCGAGCTGCTCGGCCGCCGCGACTGGCTGTTCTACGCGCTCGGCGGCGCCGTCATCGCTGTCGTCTTCCTTGGCTTCGTGCACAACATAGGCGACGCCAATTTCGACGTCACCGAAACCAATGCCAGGCTGGCCGTGATCGGCGCCGGCATGGTCGGCGGCATCTTCTACTGGCTTTCCGCTGGCCGCTGGGCCGGAAGCTGGCGCCGCGCGCCGCTGCTCGATGCCGAGCCCTGAACGCTACTTCGCCTGCGCCGTCAGGATCTTGAGCGCGAAGGCGGAGAACACGCCGGCGAACAAATAATCGACCACGCGCGTGACGCGCGGACTTGCCTTCATTGCCGCCGAGAACTTCTCCGCCGCCAGCACCATCGGCACCGTCACCGGTATCGACAGCACGATGAACATCATGCCGAGGAAGAACAGTTTTCCGGACGCGTTCGGATCGTGCGCGGAGACGAATTGCGGCAGGAAGGTCATGAAGAACAGGATGATCTTGGGATTGAGCAGGTTGACGCCGAGCCCCGCCACCCAACTGCGGAACAGGGAGACCTGCGGTCCGGTCCTCTTCTCCGGCGAGAAGGCCGAGCCATTCGTCACCGCCTGCCAGGCCAGGAACACCAGATAGCCTGCGCCGAAGATCTTCAAGACGAAGAAGGCCATTGGCGAAGCGACGATCAGCGCCGAGACGCCGACCGCCACCAGCGTGGTGTGGATCAGCGTGCCGAAGAGCGCCCCGGTCAACGAGGCAAAGCCGGGAGCGCGGCCCTGGCTCAGTGTCCGCGAGACGAACAGCGTCATGTCCGGTCCCGGCGTGATCGCCAGGATGAAAGTGGCGATGGCGAACTGGATGAGCGTCGAAGTGTCGGGAATGAAGGACATGGGCCGCCTCGGGATGGGTCGCGCAGCCTATAACGCGGCCGTTTTTGCGTCGCCAGCGGCTGCCCGGGCAATCATCTGGCCCAGCCTGTGCCGTCGGCAGGCCTCTGTTCGTCTCTTGCGCGGCCCGGAAAGGCCGTGATACCTCGCCCGCGAAGTTATTTTCCCGCGGAACCGCCAAAGATGTCCAAGATCAAGAACGTCAAGAAAGTCGTGCTCGCCTATTCCGGTGGCCTCGACACCTCCATCATCCTGAAATGGCTGCAGACCGAGCTCGGCGCCGAGGTCGTCACCTTCACCGCCGATCTCGGCCAGGGCGGCGAGCTGGAGCCGGCCCGCAAGAAGGCCGAGATGATGGGCATCAAGGACATCCGCATCGTCGACGTGCGCGAGGAGTTCGTCGCCGACTTCGTCTTCCCGATGTTCCGCGCCAACACCGTCTATGAAGGCACCTACCTGCTCGGCACCTCGATCGCCCGACCGCTGATCTCCAAGCATCTCGTCGAGATCGCCAAGGAGACCGGCGCCGACGCGATCGCCCATGGCGCCACCGGCAAGGGCAACGACCAGGTCCGCTTCGAATTGTCGGCTTACGCGCTCAACCCCGACATCAAGGTCATCGCGCCCTGGCGCGACTGGTCGTTCAAGTCGCGCACCGATCTGATCAATTTCGCCGAGCAGCACCAGATCCCGGTGGCGAAGGACAAGCGCGGCGAGGCGCCCTTCTCGGTCGACGCGAACCTTTTGCACTCCTCGTCCGAGGGCAAGGTGCTGGAGGACCCGTGGAGCGAGCCGCCGGAATTCGTGCATCAGCGCACCGTCTCGCCGATGGACGCGCCGGACGCCGTCACCGAAATCGAGATCGAGTTCCTGAAGGGCGATCCGATCGCGCTCAACGGCAAGAAGCTATCGCCGGCCACAATGCTGGCGGCGCTCAACGACCTCGGCCGCGACAACGGCATCGGCCGCCTCGACCTGGTCGAGAACCGCTTCGTCGGCATGAAGTCGCGCGGCGTCTACGAGACCCCCGGCGGCACTATCCTGATCGCCGCCCACCGCGCGATCGAATCGATCACGCTCGACCGGGGCGCCGCGCACCTCAAGGACGAGTTCATGCCGCGCTACGCCGAGCTCATCTATAACGGCTTCTGGTTCGCGCCCGAGCGCGTCATGCTGCAGGCGATGATCGACAAGAGCCAGGAAGACGTCGAAGGCACGGTGCGGCTGAAGCTCTACAAGGGCAATGTCATCGTCACCGGCCGCAAGTCGAAGAAGACGCTCTATTCGGATGCGCTGGTCACCTTCGAGGATGATCGCGGCGCCTACGACCAGAAGGACGCCGAGGGCTTTATCCGGCTGAATGGATTGCGGCTGCGCACACTGGCGGCGAGAAACCGTCGCTGAAGCTGCTGATCTTCCCCGCAGATGCCCGGCAGGGCAGAGAGGGTGAAGGGTCGCGGTCTCTTTCACTTCGTCATTCCAGGGTCTGCGCGCGTCGCTTCGCTCCTTGCTCCGCCCTAGAATGATGAAGATATGTTGCAGCTTCCCGCTCGGGGCCCCTATCGCCTTCGGCGACACTTCGCCCGGGGGAATTAGAGATTTCCCGGCTTTCGCCGATCTCCGATTCCAACAAAAAAGCCCGGCGCATGGCCGGGCTGTTCTGCCGAGTAGAATCTCAGAATCAGTTGGCGTCGATCGCCTCGGCGATTTGGGCGATGGCCTGCTGGTAGACGCTCGCGGAGTTCCAGCCGGCGATCGCGCCCATATTTGCCTCGGCGCCGGCACCCGCCCGCCAGCCATGCCCCTTGAGGTAGTTGGCGGTCGACTCGAGCGCCGTGTTGCGGTCGCGCAGGTTTCCGCTGCCGACGCCGTATTTCAGCACGTTGCCGGGCAGGAACTGGGTGTGGCCGATCTCGCCATGCATGGCACCGACCGAGGAAGCGCTCAGCGCCCCGCGATCGACCAGCTTGAGCGCGGCGATGGCGTGAGGCTTGAAGTAGTCAGGGCGGCGGCAATCATAGGCCAGCGTCAGGATGGCCGACACCGTGTTCTGGTTGCCCATCGAGGCGCCGAAGCCGGTTTCCATGCCCCAGATGGCGAGCAGCACGCCCGGCGGCACGCCATAGGTCCGCTCGATATTGGCGAACATCGCCGCGTTCGCCTTCTTCAGCGCCCTGCCTCTCGAGATGATGGTGGACGCGCCGCGGCGCTTCATGAAGGCCTCCACCGAGCCGCTGAAAGCCTTGTGGATGGCGCGGTCGGCGGCGATCGTCCTTGTCGCGTAGGTTGCCCCGGCCAGCGCCGAAAGGCCCCTCTGGCCGACGCCGTTGGCCTTGGCCTCGGCGGCAAAGTCCTGCTTCCAGGCGTCGAAGCCTGCGCCGTTCTTGCCGCAGCTGGCCGCGGCTTCGGCGCCCGTCGCCAGCCCAAGCATCGCCACCACCGCCGCGGCGGCCACGAAAATCCTTCCTTTGGCAAAAAATGCCATATCCGTCTCCTGGTTGCCTTGAATCACGTCCCGGTTGTGAATTTGCCAGCGAAACGCCGGGTTGTCACCGCCCCCGCGGGGGACGTGACACCCGACACTGGCGAAAGAAGGGCAATTTGCTACGATCGGGCAGCAGGTGTGGCGGGCTTGCCTCATGAAAGACGTTGATATCGTGATCATTGGCGCCGGTTCGGCGGAGCTTGCCGCGGCGAAGACCGCAGCTTGCGGCGAAATAGTCTCGGAACGCCGGATGTCGGGAGGCGTTAGAGCCAAGTCCACATTCACGGTCCGATCCTGCGGGTTGATCACGCATGAAGCTGTTCGACTGTCCCAATTGCGGCCATCGCCTCTATTTCGAGAATGCCCAGTGCCTGAATTGTTCCAGCCTGGTGCTCTACGACCCGGAGCAGGCGAACTTCGCGCTCAGTGGCAAGGGCGGCGTTTTTCCGTGCGGCAATGCCGATGAGTGCGCCTGCAACTGGCGGACCGAGGCTGGCCGGACTTTCTGCCGCGCCTGCGCCCTCAACCAGGTGATTCCCGACCTTTCCATCGACGGCAATCGCCGGCGCTGGATTCGGGTCGAAGCGGCGAAGAAACGCGCAATCTATTCGCTGCTCGCCTTCGGCCTGCCGGTGACGCCCAAGAGCGGCCCGGGCGACGAGGTTGGGCTTGCCTTCGACTTCCTTGCCGACCCGATCGGCGCCGGTCCTGGCGGCGAGCGCATCCTGACCGGCCATGACAACGGCTTGATCACGCTCAACGTTGCCGAGGCTGATTCCGCCGAGCGCGAAAGACGACGCGTCGAGATGGGCGAGAACTACCGCACCCTGCTCGGCCATTTCCGACATGAGCTCGGCCATTATTATTGGGATCGGTTGATCCGTGACGATCCCACGCGGCTTTCGGCCTTCCGCGCGCTCTTCGGCGACGAGCAGGCCGATTATGAGCAGGCATTGAAGGCCTATTACGCCAAAGGCGCGCCGCCCGACTGGCAGCAACGCCACATCTCGGCCTATGCGACCTCGCATCCGTGGGAGGACTGGGCCGAGACCTTCGCGCATCATCTTCACATCACCGACACGCTGGAAATGGTGCATGCGCTGAACTTTCCGCTGGGACAGCTGGAGACCGTGGATGCCGATGCCATCCCGCGCCGCGACACCGGCGGGCACCTGCAGCCGGCCCCCGCCGATCCCGACCCGGCGCCGGAGCCGTTCGGAAAGATCCTTGCGCGCTGGCTGGTGCTGTCGGAAGCCTCCAACTCGATCAACCGCTGCATGGGCCTGCCGGACCTCTATCCCTTCGTGATTTCCGAGATGACGGCGCGGAAATTGAGCTTCGTGCACGATCTTTTGACAGGCGCGTCGAAGAGAACCTGGAACAATTCGTGAGCGGGCGACAAGGACTTTAGCCGGAACGCATAAGCCTCTGTTTCGTTTCCGAGCCCGAGGGAGCGTTGAAAAACGGAGAGAAAAATCATGAAACGCGTGTTGTTTCCGGTGCTTGCCGGTGCGCTGCTCACCATCTCGGGCGCCGCCCTTGCCGACACCCCCGTCCAGGCCGTGGCCGATTTGAACGTGCGGGCCGGCCCCGGTCCGCAATATCCGGTCATCGGCGTGCTGGCGGCCGGCCAGTCGGCCACCCTCAGCGGCTGTATCGAAGGCAGCAAATGGTGCACGATCGCCGAGGCCGGCGGCAAGGGTTGGGTCTATTCCGACTATGTGACGGGCGATTTCGGCGGCAGCCGCGTCGTCGTGACCCGCCGCCCGGCCGATGCCGGCATCGCGCTCGTGGCGCCGCCGACCGATGACGTCTACACCACGGACACCTACACCGGCGCCATCGTTTCGGGCGACGACGGCGACGCCATTGAGTCGATCGGCAGGCCGCCGGCCGAGGTCGGCACCTATGTCAGCGAGCACCGGGTCGATCCGGTCTATCTCGACGGCGAGGTGGTGACCGGCGCCACGCTGCCCGACACGGTCGAGCTGCGCGAGATCCCGGATTACCGGTATCGCTATGTCTATGTGAACAACCAGCCGGCGCTGGTCGATCCGGGCACGCGGCGCATCGTCTATGTGATGCGCTGATCGGGGCTTGATCAAAAGAGCGGCCGCCTGCGATGGCGGCCGTTTTGCTTGCGCGCTGATGGTTCAGGCTTGCGTCTGATCAAGCTGCCCCATCACATGCGTTCGAGATTGGCCGAGGCTATCCAACGTCGTCATTCCAGGGCGAAGCAGGAGCGAAGCTTCGTCGCGAAGACCCTGGAATCCATGCCGTGACCTCAGCCGAAGGGTGCAAAGGAGCAGAATTCTGGACCGTTGGTATCGCTCAGATGTAACGGCATGGATCCTATGGTCTGCGCCGCGTCGCTTCGCTCCTTGCTCCGCCATAGGATGACGAACTTCGGACGTCGCGCCGCATTTTGCACTTGAAGCGTCCAATTTCAGCCGCCAACCTTGACAGCGTAATCGCGCGGTAACCACCGATCTCCTAGATCATGAGCCAAACCTTCGGCAGGGAAGCCGCGTGACCATCGAGAATGCCGCCTTCGAGCGCTATCGCCGCTCGCCGAACGAAAAGACCACCTTGCCGCGCCTGTTCCTCGGGGCGGCGATCGTCGTCGCCTTCTGGATGGCGATGACGGCTCTGGTGCTCTTTGCCGGCACCTATGCCCATATCGTCTGGCGTCTCCCCGGTCCCTCGACCGGGCAATACATGCAGGACTTCCTGGCATCGCCCATCGGCATCCTGAGCGCGCTGACCTCCTTTGCCGGCATCTGGATCGGCCTGTGGGTGGCGATGCGTTTCGTGCATGGCGAGCCGCTGTCGGCGCTGTTCGGCGTCAGTCGCCGTATCGCCGGCGGAGATTTCCTCAAGGGATTGATTGCAGTGCTGATCACCTCGCTGTTGTCCGAGGTGCTGCTCTATTGGCTGCAGCCGGAGATCGCGCGCGGACCGATCGCCTTTTCGTCCTGGCTGCTCTTCCTGGTGCCGATCGCACTGCTCGCCTTCCTGCAGACCTCGTCGGAAGAGATGCTGTTTCGCGGTTACCTGCTGCGCGGCCTCGCCTATCGCTTCAGGAGCCCGCTGGTCTGGGCAGTGTTGCCGGGCCTGCTGTTCACGTCGCTGCACTGGAATTCGGCCTCGACTTCGGCCATCAATGCCAGCGTCTTCATCTCGATCGGCATCTTTGCCCTGTTGCTGACGCTGCTGGTCTATGTCTCCGGCAATCTCGGCGCCGGTTTCGGCGCCCATCTGGGCAACAACCTGACCGGCTTCCTGCTGATCTCGCACCAGGAGGGCTACAATGGCTTTGCCCTGCTCAACGCCAAGCCGCTGGAAGGCTCCGACTGGACCAACTGGGACGCCGTGCTGATCGCCGCCATCGGCATCGTCAGCACGCTTTTGACGATGCTGCTGCTCTTGCATCGGCGTTCGCCGCTGCGAGTCGGCACAAACGGGCGAAGCCCGCTGTAGACGCCTCAAATCGCGGCGTTTTGGCCCGAATTTGGGCATTGTTTTTTGATGCATGTCGTTGCCGCAAAACCGCTGCGCACTTTTGCGCGACATGCATTAGCCTTGACTCCGCTGCCGATTTCCTGTCTAGACCCCCTCGAATTCCGCGACGAGTTTTCTTTCGCGAAAGCCGACCAGGACGCCGAAGCCTCTTTGAGGCGGGTGCTGTAAAGAGATCCTGGAGGCCAACACCCGGCAGCGCAATGCGCCCCCGGGTGCTTTTTGGCTTTGCGCTTTTGCTTGGCGACCCGGCGCGAACGCACTACCTCTCGGTCGAACCCACCGAGATGAAGGACCGCAGATGTTTGAATCCCTCCAGGAGCGTCTTGGCTCCATCCTGAACGGCCTTACCGGCCGCGGCGCGCTGTCCGAGGCGGATGTCTCGGCAGCACTGCGCGAGGTTCGCCGCGCGCTGCTCGAGGCCGACGTCGCGCTGGAAGTGGTTCGCTCCTTCACCGACAAGGTGCGCGAGAAGGCGGTCGGCGCCGCGGTGCTGAAGTCGATCAAGCCCGGACAGATGGTCGTCAAGATCGTCCATGACGAGCTGGTCGACATGCTCGGCGCCGAGGGCGTCGCCATCGACCTCAACGCGCCGGCGCCCGTCGTCGTCATGATGGTCGGCCTGCAGGGCTCCGGCAAGACGACCACCTCGGCCAAGATCGCCAAGCGGCTGACCGAGCGTCAGAACAAGAAGGTCCTGATGGCCTCGCTCGACACGCGGCGCCCCGCCGCGCAGGAGCAGCTGCGCCAGCTCGGCGAGCAGACCAAGGTGGCGACGCTGCCGATCATCGCCGGCCAGAGCCCGGTCGACATCGCCAAGCGCGCCGTGCAGGCGGCCAGGCTCGGCGGCCACGACGTCGTCATCCTCGACACCGCCGGCCGCACCCATATCGACGAGCCGCTGATGGTCGAGATGGCCGACATCAAGAAGGTGTCGAGCCCGCACGAAATCCTGCTGGTCGCCGACTCGCTGACCGGCCAGGACGCCGTGAACCTGGCGAAAAGCTTCGACGAACGCGTCGGCATCACCGGCCTCGTGCTCACCCGCATGGACGGCGACGGCCGCGGCGGCGCAGCCCTTTCGATGCGCGCCGTCACCGGCAAGCCGATCAAGCTGATCGGCACCGGCGAGAAGATGGACGGGCTGGAGGAATTCCATCCCAAGCGCATCGCCGACCGCATCCTCGGCATGGGCGACATTGTCAGCCTGGTCGAGAAGGCCGCCGAGACCATCGACGCCGAGCAGGCGGCGGCAATGGCGAAAAAGATGCAGTCGGGCAAGTTCGACTTGAACGACCTCGCCCAGCAGCTTCAGCAGATGTCGAAAATGGGCGGCATGGGCGGCATCATGGGCATGATGCCCGGCATGGGCAAGATGAAGGACCAACTCGCCGCCGCCGGCCTCGACGACAAGATGTTCGGCCGCCAGCTCGCCATCATCTCCTCGATGACCAAGGCCGAGCGCGCCAATCCCGACATGCTGAAGCATTCGCGCAAGAAGCGCATCGCCGCCGGCTCCGGCACGGACGCGGCCGAGATCAACAAGCTGTTGAAGATGCATCGCGGCATGGCCGACATGATGAAGGCGATGGGCGGCAAGGGCAAAGGCGGCGGCCTCATGCGCGGCATGATGGGCGGCCTCGCCTCGAAGATGGGCCTTGGCGGCATGATGCCTGGTGGTATGGGCGGTGGCATGCCGGACTTTTCCAAGATGGATCCGAAGCAGCTCGAGGCCTTGCAGAAGCAGGCGCAGGCCACCGGTCTCGGCAAAGGCCTGCCCGGCGGACTTCCCGGCGGCGGCGGACTGCCGGGCTTGCCCGGCGGCATGAAGCTTCCGGGCCTTCCAGGCCTCGGCGGCGGCGGGCTGCCCGGTCTTGGAAAGAAGAAGTGAGGGGGCGATGAACGAGGAGAAAGACATGGCCGATGCACGCGCCATCCTGGCTGGCTACCGCGCTTCGATCGACAACATCGACGCCGCCCTCATCCATATGCTGGCCGAGCGCTTCCGCTGCACCAAGGCGGTCGGCGTCCTGAAGGCCGAGCATGGCCTGCCGCCCGCCGACCCGTCGCGCGAGCAGCAGCAGATCGCCCGCCTTCGCCAGCTGGCGAAGGATGCGAACCTCGATCCGGATTTCGCGGAGAAGTTCCTGAACTTCGTCGTCCGTGAAGTCATCCGTCATCACGAACAGATCGCCGCGAACAACGGCGTGACGAAAGCCGGCTGAAGCCCAGCCAAGACCTAATCAACGAAATCAGAGCTTTTAGGAGAAAAGAATGGCACTGAAGATCAGACTGGCCCGTGCGGGCTCGAAGAAGCGTCCTTACTACCACGTCGTCGTCGCTGACGCCCGTTCGCCGCGCGACGGCCGTTTCATCGAGTCGCTGGGTTCGTGGAACCCGCTGCTGCCGAAGGACGGCGAGCGCGTCAAGGTCGACGCCGATCGCGTCAAGCATTGGCTGTCGCACGGCGCACAGCCGACCGACCGCGTTCTGCGCTTCCTCGACGAGGCAGGCCTTGCCAAGCGCGAAGCCCGCTCGAACCCGAACAAGGCCCTGCCCGGCAAGAAGGCGCAGGAACGCTCGGCCCTCTTGAAGAAGGCCCAGGAAGACGCCGCCGCCGCTGCCGCCGCGGCGACTGCCGCGCCGGCCGAAGCCGCCACCGCCGAGTAATCGGGGTCTTTCCTGGAGTATAAAAACGGCGGGCAAATGCCCGCCGCTTTTCTTTGGATCAGCCCGATTCTCAGTAGCCGGACGGGCAGCGCGCCACATAGACGCGGCCGTAGCGGTCGCGGTAGCGGCACTGGCCGCTTTCGCTGGCATGGCCGATCAATGCGCCGGCGACCGCGCCGACCGCGCCGCCGACCACCGCGCCCTGCACCGGATTGCCCGCCACCGCGGCACCGACCGCCGCACCGCCCAGGCCGCCAATCGCGGCGCCCTTTTCCGTTTGCGAGCAGGCGCCCAAGGCCATGGTCAGCACCAGAATGGTGATTGCTTTCTTCATCGCTGTTCCTCTCTCACGCGCCGTCTCGCCGCCGTGGTCTAAACTCACAGACGGCTAATTTGATCCCTGGAACAACGAAGATTGGCCGGCGCGGCGCCGGCCAAAGCCCAGATACGTGCTATCAGGCACTTGAAATCACAAGGTTTTCACCGCTCTGTAGCGCGTCTGAGATTGTCGAGCCCAGCCTCGAAATCCTTGCCGATGAGGTTGTCGAAATTCATGAACAGGCCCATCAGCTTGGCGATGAACGGCCTCGCGCCGCGCATTGCCCAGGTGACCGTCGTGCCGTTGCCGGACGGCGCAAGCGAGAAGTCGACGCTGTTGTTGGCCCTGAACGGCTTTTCGAAATCGAGCTTCAGCGCGACCTGCGACGACGGCACCGAACCGGTGATCTCCATGCGGCCCTTGCCGGCCTTGGAATTGCCTTCCCAGGTATAGGCCGCGCCCTTGCCGCTTTCGGTGCCGGAAAGCGTGCGCTTCATCTGAGGATCGAGCCCTTCGAAGGGCGACCATTCGGGCCAGCGCCTGAAATCGTTGATCAGCGGGAAGATCGCCTCGGCCGGCGCCTTGATGCTGGCGGAACGGGTGACGACGAAATCGTTCGGTCGGGTCGCGGCATAGATCAGCACGGCGGCGATGATGGCGACAAGGATGATGAGGATGGTGGTGAGCATCGTGGTTTCCTCCGCTTATCGGCTGAACGGGATCAGCTGCCGCACTCTTGCGTCGCGCAGATAGAGCCCGCCCCACAGGATAACAGCGAGATAGACGCCGAACAGCGTGTGCGAGAAGAGCGGGTTGCCGATCCGCACATGGGTCGAAATCGCGCCGCCCATATAGGCGGTGAGCAGGATGGCGCCGAGCACCGAGGTTCGCGGGATGGCATAAAGCGCGGTCGAGATCAGGCCGATGATGCCGAGGAGCCGCGCGACATTGGCGTCGGCCGGCCAGCCGAGCTCGGCCATCGTCTGGGTGACGATTTCGAGCGGCGGCAGCTTGATGACGCCGTCGAAGATCATGAACAGGACGACGACGGCGCTGAGCGCGCGCCCAGTCCACAAGGCGCCCTTTGAAGCAGGCACGGCTTCGCAAATGCTCATGGATGTTCCCTCCAAGGTTTCGAATGCCGGCCATCTGCCGGTTCGAGCCAAGGACGAGCCATGTGGCACCGATCCTACACGGGGCCGAGTCTTTTTGGCGCCGGCTGAACCGCGCCTTGGGCTACGAGAAGTAAAATTTGTCGGCCGCGATCATCTTCGGCGGGGTCTCGTCCAGCGCCTCGAACACGGAAATCTCGCAGACGCGGCAGAGCCCATCCAGCGCAAGGTCGTTGGCCTCGATGCCGAACGGGTCCTCGAGCTCCTCCGACAGCGCATCGAGGCCGAAGAAGGTGTAGGCGATCAGCGCCGTGAACAGCGGCGTCGCCCAGCCCGTGGTCGAGATCAGACCGATCGGCAGGAGCAGGCAGACGACATAGGCCGTGCGATGCACCAGAAGCGTATAGGCGAAGGGCAGGGGCGTGCCGGCAATCCGCTCGCAGCCGGCCTGGATGGCGGCGATCGCGGCCAGCCTTTCGTCGAGGATGCGGAAGCCGATCGGGTCGAGCGCGCCCGCCTCGCGCCGCGCATTGGCGCGCCGGCCCATGCGGCGGACCATGTCGTCGGCCGGGTTGGTGCGCGCGGTGGCCTTGTCGACCTCGTCGCCGATGAAGGCGCGGGCGTCCTCTTTGCCGTCGATCCGGCGCAATTGCCCGCGCAGCAGATGGCAGAAGGCAAGCGCCTCCATCAACAGCGCGCGCTGCTCGGCGCGGTCACCGATCAGGCTGGTGGTGGCGCGCGCCAGGTTGCGGACCTCGAAGACCAGCGCGCCCCAGAGCTTGCGCGCCTCCCACCAGCGGTCATAGGCGGCGTTGTTGCGGAACGACAGATAAATCGACAGCGTCACGCCGACGAGCCCGAAGGGCGCGATGCTGAAGGCGCTGAGATCGAGCTGAAAGTGCCGCGCCAGGAGCAGGATGATCACCGAATAGATGGCAAAGCCAAAAATCTGCGGCAGGATGCGCGGCACCACCGAGCCGCGCATGATGAAGAACAGCTGCAGGAATGTCGGGCGCGGGCGGACGATCATCGGGCGAACCTTTGCTAACCGTTATGTCTCTACGGCGATAACGGACCTGCGGCTCGGCCGCCAGCGACATCGTCATGTCGTCCAGGCGCCGGACCGTTGACGTTTCGAGTGGGACTGTCGAGAACGTCGCACAGCGCCAGACGAAGGGGAGCAGACATGACCGGCGAAACGGACCTGCAAAAGCTGCTCGCATCGATGACGCCGCAACTGCTTGCCGGCACCTACGTCTTCGCCACGCTGGCCCCGGATGCGCCGACGCCGGCGGGGCTCGATCCCGTCATGCAGTTTCGCGAGCATGAAGGCCTGACGCTGATCGTGACGGAGGACGAGGCGAAGGCCGCCGGCCTCGCCGGCACGTTCCGCTGCCGGATGATCACGCTCGACGTCCATTCCTCGCTCGAAGCCGTCGGCTTCCTCGCCGCCATCACCGCGAAGCTGGCGGCGGCCGGCATGGGCGTCAACCCGGTTTCGGCCTTCTATCATGACCATCTGTTCGTGCCGGCGGAGCGGGCGGAGGAGGCGCTTGCGATCTTGCGGAAGCTGGCGGCGGAGAGCGGCGGCTTGGCTCAGCGCCCGAGCGCGTAAGATAGGCTCGACCTGAAGGGCAGGAGCGGTCTTCCCCTTCTCCCCTTGTGGGAGAAGGTGTCGCCGAAGGCGACGGATGAGGCGACGGATGAGGGGTGCTCCAGGGAAAACCAGCGCCTCACTCCGCTGGAACACCCCTCATCCGTCTCGGCGCTGCGCGCCGATCCACCTTCTCCCACAAGGGGAGAAGGCAAAGGCGCCCCGGCCAAAGGCCGAGCCCGCGACCGCGGGCCGCCGGTCGTCCGGCGCGCCCGCGCAGGGCCCGCCGCGGCAGCGGCGATACGGCCCGTGAGCGAGATTAAGCCGCCTTCTTCTTCGGCTGGATCAGGCCGCGCTCGACCAGGAGCTCGGCGATCTGCACGGCGTTCAGCGCCGCGCCCTTGCGCAAATTGTCGGAGACGACCCACATCGACAGGCCGTTGTCGATGGTCGAGTCCTCGCGGATGCGCGAGATGAAGGTGGCGTCCTCGCCGGCCGATTCCAGCGGCGTGATGTAGCCGCCATCCTCGCGCTTATCGAGCACCTGGCAGCCCGGCGCCTCGCGCAGGATGTCGCGCGCCTCGTCGGCGGTGATCGGCTTCTCGAACTCGATGTTGACCGCTTCCGAATGGCCGATGAACACCGGCACGCGCACGCAGGTCGCCGTCAGCTTGATCTTGGGATCGAGCATCTTCTTGGTTTCGGCGACCATCTTCCACTCTTCCTTGGTGGAGCCGTCGTCGAGGAAGACGTCGATATGCGGAATGACGTTGAAGGCGATGCGCTTGGTGAACTTCTTGACCTCGACGCCGTCGGCGACGAACACGGCGCGGGTCTGGGTAAAGAGCTCATCCATGCCTTCCTTGCCGGCGCCGGACACCGACTGGTAGGTGGCGACGACGACGCGCTTGATGGTGGCGACGTCATGCAGCGGCTTCAGCGCCACGACGAGCTGCGCGGTCGAGCAGTTCGGGTTGGCGATGATGTTCTTGCGGGTAAACAGCGAGATCGCGTCCGGATTCACTTCCGGCACGATCAGCGGCACGTCCTGGTCGTAGCGGAAGGCCGACGAATTATCGATGACCACGCAGCCCTGCTTGCCGATCTTGGGCGACCATTCCTTGGAGACATTGCCGCCGGCCGACATGACGCAGATGTCGGTGTCGGAGAAATCATACTGGTCGAGCGACTTGACCTTCAGCGTCTTGTCGCCGAACGACACTTCGGTGCCCTGGCTGCGCCGCGAGGCCAGCGCCACCACTTCGCTTACCGGAAAGCCGCGCTCTTCCAGTATGTTGAGCATTTCGCGGCCCACATTGCCCGTGGCGCCGACTACCGCAACCTTGAAACTCATCTGATATCTCCTGTCCCTCTCCGCTTGGTTGTTGGAGAAAACCCGCTGGCCTCATGCGGGTTTCGTCCCCCGGGCCGGACCCGGGAGAGGGTGGTTAGGCCAAGGGAATCACACCGTTTTGGTGGTGGTTTTCTTGGCCGTAGTTTTGCTGGAACCCAGAATCTTGCTGGAACGGACGGACGCGCCGAAGCGCCCGGCCCAATGGTTCGCATTGAGGCTGGGGGCATCGAATGCAAGGAGAGCCATCAAAAGGCCGCGCATCGAACAACGATCCCGTTCGACGCGGGCTTTTACGCGGTTTGGGAAAAGAGTCAATTGGCGCCGCTTTCCCTTCTCCCCTTGCGGGAGAAGGTGGCCGCGAAGCGGCCGGATGAGGAGTGCTCCAGGGAAAGCCGGCCTCTCACTCCGCTGGAACACCCCTCATCCGTCTCGGCGCTGGCGCGCCGATCCACCTCCTCCACAAGGGGAGAAGGGAAAGGCGGTGCCGCCTGCACTGTACAATGGCGGCCGCAAGAAGTACGAACGCGCAAATAGGCTTTGGCTTGGCGCAGTGCCGGCCTTGTGCTCCACGACGAGCACAGAACTCCGAATTCCGAAAGAACAAGATGTCCAGTTTCGAAACCATCGTGCCTGCGCTCGCAGAGGCGCTGCGAAATCGCGGCTATGTCGAGCTGACGCCGGTGCAGAAAGCGGTGCTGGAGCCTGAGCTCGGCGAAGCCGACGCGCTGGTTTCGGCGCAGACCGGCTCCGGCAAGACCGTCGCCTTCGGCCTTGCCGTGGCGCCGACGCTTCTGGGCGGCGCTGAGCGTTTCGCCGCCGCCGGCGCGCCGCTGGGGCTGGTGGTGGCGCCGACGCGCGAGCTGGCGCTGCAGGTGCGGCGCGAGCTCGAATGGCTCTACGAGCTGACCGGCGCGCAGATCGCCTCCTGCGTCGGTGGCATGGACATGCGCACCGAGCGGCGGGCGCTGGAACGCGGCGCCCATATCGTCGTCGGCACGCCCGGCCGGCTGCGCGACCACATCACGCGGCAATCGCTCGACATGTCGGCGATCAGGGCCGTGGTGCTGGACGAGGCCGACGAGATGCTCGATCTCGGTTTTCGCGAAGATCTCGAATTCATCCTCGACGCAGCACCCGCCGAGCGCCGCACGCTGATGTTCTCGGCCACCGTGCCACGCGCCATCGCCACGCTCGCGCAGGGCTATCAGCGCGATGCGGTGCGCATCTCGGCAACCGGCGAGGAAAAGCAGCATCTCGACATCGAATACCGGGCGCTGAACGTCGCCCAGGCGGACCGCGAGAACGCCATCATCAACGTGCTGCGCTACTATGAAGCGAAGAATGCCCTGGTGTTCTGCAACACGCGGGCGGCCGTCAATCACCTGACGGCGCGCTTCAACAACCGCAATTTCTCCGTGGTCGCGCTGTCCGGCGAGCTCAGCCAGAACGAGCGCAGCCATGCGCTGCAGGCGATGCGCGACGGCCGCGCCCGGGTCTGCATCGCCACGGACGTCGCGGCGCGCGGCATCGACCTGCCCAATCTCGATCTCGTCGTTCATGCCGATCTGCCGACCAATCCGGAGACGCTGCTGCATCGCAGTGGGCGCACGGGCCGCGCCGGACGAAAAGGCGTCAGCGCGCTGATCGTGCCGAACAATGCCCGCAGGCGCACCGAACGGCTCCTGCAGAACGCCAAGCTGACCGCGACCTGGGCAAGCCCGCCCTCGGCCGACGACGTGCTGCGCCGCGACGACGAGCGCATCCTTGCCGACCCGGCCTTCGACGAGCCGGTGCGCGAGGAAGAACGCGGCTTCATCGATGTGCTGCTGGAAAAGCATGGGGCCGAGCAGGTGGCCGCGGCCTTCGTGCGGCTCTGCCGCTCCAGCCGCTCGGCGCCGGAAGACCTGCTCGAGGTCGCGCCTTTCGCACCGTCGCGCGAAAAGTTCGCACGCAGCGACGAGGCCCCCAGCCGCCGCGACGATTTCGGCGACAGCGTCTGGTTCTCGCTGTCGGTGGGACGGCGGCAGAATGCCGAGCCGCGCTGGCTGATCCCGATGCTGTGCCGCACCGCGGGCATGTCCAAGCGCGAGATCGGCGCCATCAAGATGCAGCCGGAGGAAACCTTCGTGCAGATCGCCGCCGACTGGGCCGACCGGTTCGTCGCCGCGATCGGCCCCGACCGCAAGCTGCAGGGAAACATCGCGGTCAGGCGCATCGACGGCACGCCGGACCTGTCGCGCGCCGGCTACCAGGCGGCGAAACCGGAGAAGAAGCCGCATCGCGGCAAGGGCGCTTTCGACCCGAGCACTCCCAGATTCGAGAAGCGGGCGCCGGGCGAGCGTCCGCCTGCCGGGGCGCCGGACTCAACACCCTGGGCGAAAAAACCCGGCAAGGCGAAATTCGACAAGCCAAAGTTCGACAAGCCGCCAAAACACAAGACGCAGAAGAAGCGGCCAGCGTAGGATCGCGACGGAAGTTGTAAGCCGACCCGCGGTGAGGGCCGGGTAAATCGCCGACTTCGGAGATTGGCCGAGGCGTCCGAAGGCGCGGGGTGCGCAATTGCCACCGAGTCGAGACCGGCTACCTCGACGGTGCCGGGATCACCCCAGGAACTTGGCGATGATGGCGTCGCCCATTTCGGTGGTGCCGACTTCCTTCATGCCCGCGGAAAAAATGTCCTTGGTGCGCAGGCCGTCGTCGAGCACGGCGGCGATCGCCGCCTCGAGCTTGTCGGCTTCCGCCACCATGCCGAAGGAATAGCGCAGGCACATGGCGAAGGACGCGATCATGGCGATCGGGTTGGCGATGCCCTTGCCGGCGATGTCAGGCGCCGAGCCGTGCACCGGCTCGTAGAGCGCCTTGCGCTTCTTGGTCTTGGCATCCGGCGCGCCGAGCGAGGCCGACGGCAGCATGCCGATCGAGCCGGTGAGCATGGCGGCGATGTCGGAGAGCATGTCGCCGAACAGATTGTCGGTGACGATGACGTCGAACTGCTTCGGCCAGCGCACCAGCTGCATGCCGCCGGCGTCGGCCAGCATGTGGTCGAGCTTGACGTCGGCGTAGCGCGCCTTGTGCGTCTGGCTGACGACCTCGTTCCACAGCACGCCCGACTTCATGACGTTGCGCTTTTCCATCGAGGTGACCTGGTTGCGGCGCGTGCGCGCCAGCTCGAAGGCGACGCCCGAGATGCGCTCGATCTCGAACGTGTCGTAGACCTGGGTGTCGATGCCGCGCTTCTGGCCGTTGCCGAGATCGATGATCTGCTTCGGCTCGCCGAAATAGACGCCGCCGGTGAGCTCGCGCACGATCAAAATGTCGAGGCCCTCGACCACTTCCTGCTTGAGCGAGGAGGAGGCGGCCAGCGCCGGGTAGCAGATCGCGGGCCGTAGATTGGCGAACAGCTCCATGTCCTTGCGCAGGCGCAAAAGCCCAGCCTCGGGGCGCACCTCGTAAGGCACGGCATCCCATTTCGGCCCGCCGACGGCGCCGAACAGCACGGCATCCGAGGCAACAGCCTTCGCCATGTCGGCGTCGGAGATCGCCGCGCCATGCGCGTCATAGGCGCAGCCGCCGACAAGGCCTTCGTCGGTGGCGAAGCTGCTGCCGAGCTTGTCGTTCATGGCCTTGATCAGCTTCTTCACCTCGGCCATGGCCTCGGGGCCGATGCCGTCGCCGGCGAGCAGGAAGAGATTTTTCGAAGCCATGGAGAACCGTCCCGGGAGAGAAATTGAACCGGCGCCTTGCTAAACGCCAAGTGGGCCGTGCGCAAGGGGACGAGCGCCGAGATCCTTCACACCCCCCCTCTGGCCTGCCGGCCGTCTCCCCCGCAAGGGGGAGATTGGCAGCTTCCGCGCCGGCTCCTCCCCTGCAGCGTCGGCGATTGGCGAAAGCGACCGCGATATCTGATCTCCCTCGCAAGGGGGAGATGGCCGGCAGGCCAGAGGGGGTGCTGTCCCGCCAGCGTCTCGCCTACCGATGCGCCAGGATATTCACCAGCCTGCCGAAAGGATCGCGCACGTAGAAGCGCCGCACGCCCCAGGGCTCGTCGGCCGGGCCGTATTCGATGGCGAAGCCGGCGGTCTTCATACCAGCGAGCGTCGCGTCGACATCGTCGACCTCGATCGAAAGGTCCGGCACCGGGGTGTCCGATCCGCCCTCGGCCATGAAGCTCACCTGCACCCGCATGCTTTCATCGGAGCCGTAGGTGGCGATCCAGCCTTGATCCATGAGGATGTCGAGGCCAAGCACGTCCTGATAGAAGCGCTTCGCCGCCGCGATATCCCTGGTGGCGATGTTGGCTACGATACGCCGAACCGTCATCGCTGCGGCCCCCTATGCGGTGCGCCGCAGCGCGGTCACCTCGATCTCGATCTTCATCTCCGGCTTGTTGAGCTGGCACACGATCATCGTCGCCGCCGGGCGGATGTCGCCGAACGCCTCGCCGAGGATCGAGAAGACCACGTCAACATAGGCCTGGTCGGTGATGTAGTAGTGCGCCCGCACCACATCGGCCATGTCGAAGCCGCCGTCGGCGAGCGCCTTGGCGATGGTGGCGAGGCAATTGCGCGTCTGCGCCTCGACCGTTTCGGGGATGGTCATGGTGGCATAGTCGTAGCCGGTCGTGCCGGAGACGAAGCACCAGTCGCCCTGCACCACCGCGCGCGAATAGCCGGCGGTCTTCTCGAAGGGCGAGCCTGTGGAGATGAGCTTGCGCATGCGGGCCTCGCATTGGTTGTTTCGACCATTCTGAACCACGCGGACAATCCAGTCGTGAGCCAGACACCGCGACGCTGGCGGGACAGCGCCCCCCTCTGCCCTACCGGGCATCTCCCCCACGAGGGGGGGATCAGACGTCGCGTCGGCTTTCGCCAATCATCAGCGTCGTAGAATGAGCGGAGAGCCGAAACAGCCAATCTCCCCCCATGTGGGGGAGATGTCCGGCAGGACAGAGGGGGCGCGAAGGAACGCGGCCGAGCAACAGAGGCTCGGCTAATTCCCCGACCCTTGCGCGTCGTCATAGGCCTTCTTGATATCGGCCGGCCAGTCCTTCAGCGGCGGCCAGGCCTGCGGCTGGTCATTGTCGCCGCGGCGGGCGAAATAGACTTTCTGCTTGGCCGGGTCGATGGCCATGAAGCCGTCATTGCCGCCGCAGTCATGCGGCACGCAGCCGGTGGCGTAGAAGGCGCCCGATGCGATCTTTTCGGTGTCGCCGCCGCTCACCAGCAGGCTGGTCGCCATGTCGGGCATGTCGTCGCCGAGCAGCGCCTTGGCCGCCTTGTAGACCGCTTCGTTATGGAAGGCGTCGACGATGTAGCCGTATTTCGACGCATCGACGTCCTTCCAGTCGGTGCCGGGTTCGGGCGTGTAGGTCAGATCACCTGATGTCGTCAGCCCGTCGGTCGGCGACCACTGGAGCGCCGGCTTGGTTTCTCCCGGCAGCAGATAGGGCACGAAATAGATGGCGTCGTCGGAGACCGAAGCCGGTGGCGCGCCGCATTCGTCCTGCTCGACCGTCGTGGTCTGGATCGCGCCGTCCTTCGGCTTCCAGACGATGACCTTAGCCGGCCCGCATTGATTGCCGCCGTCGCCGACATCGACCAACGCGACGTTGACGTCGCCGATCTTGACGATCTTGTCGAAAGAGACGTCGTAATTGCTGGCGAGTTGCTTGCCATCATAGGACAGCACCTTCTCGCCGTCCTGCTCCGGCTGCGTGATGGTGAGCTGGCCGCCTTCGAAGGGGATGGGCGCCTGCTTGTCGTCATCCGACGCGGCCTGGTCGCCGGCCGATCCCTGGTCGGTCGCGCCTTGATCTGTCGCCGGCTGGTCGGACGCCGCGGGCGCCGGCTGCTTGGCCGGCGCGGTGGTCTGCGCATTGGCGCCGACCGTGGCGAGAAGGATTATTGCCGCCGAAACGCCGGCGGCGGCCAGAAGTGAGCGTGCCATGACTGTCCCTCCATTCAGCCGCGACGAACCCGGCCTGCGATGGCCGGGTTATGCTTTCGGGCCGCTCAGGCCCAGGGGCGCTGCTCGGCGTTCTTCTTCTCGAAGGACGCGATGGCGCCGGCCTTTTCCATGGTCAGCCCGATGTCGTCCAGACCGTTGAGCAGGCAGTGGCGCTTGAAGTCGTCGAGGTCGAAATTGACCACGCCGCCATCCGGCCCGCGGATCTCCTTGGCCTCCAGGTCGATCGACAGCGTCGCGTTGGAGCCGCGCGAGGCGTCGTCCATCAGCTTGTCGAGGTCTTCCGGGCTGACCGTGATCGGCAGGATGCCGTTCTTGAAGCAGTTGTTGTAGAAGATGTCGGCGAACGAGGTCGAGATCACGCAGCGTATGCCGAAATCGAGCAGCGCCCAGGGCGCATGCTCGCGGCTCGAGCCGCAGCCGAAATTGTCGCCGGCGACCAGGATCTGCGCCTTGCGGTAGGCAGGCTTGTTGAGCACGAAATCCGGGTTCTCCGAACCGTCCTCATTGTAGCGCATCTCGGCGAACAGGCCGGTGCCGAGCCCGGTGCGCTTGATCGTCTTGAGATAATCCTTCGGGATGATCATGTCGGTGTCGACATTGACGATCGGCATGGGCGCGGCGACGCCGGTGAGCTTGTTGAATTTATCCATGGTGCTTGCCCGTCTTCTTCTTGGCTTGCGGGGGAATTTGCGGGACGGTTTACACAAAGCCGGCGGCAAATGAAAGGCAACTGTTCGTGCACTGCCCTTGGGCCAAAGGCGGGCATGCCTCGAAAACGGCTTCGAAATCCTGGCCGGCCGGTGCAGTCTGCGGCCATGGCCGATTCTTCCAAAGTGCTTTACGCAAGCGAACCCTCGCTCGATGTCGCCGAGTTCCGCCGCGTGCTGGTCGAATCCGGCCTCGGCAAGGTAAGGCCGGTCGACGACGAGGCCCGGCTGCAAACCATGCTGGACAACGCCAATCTCGTGCTGACCGCGCGGCTCCACCGGCCGGACAGGCAACTGGTCGGCGTCGCGCGCGGCATGACCGACTTCTCCTGGGTCTGCTACATTTCCGACCTCGCCGTCTCCAAGACCGCGCAAGGGCTCGGCGTCGGCAAGGGCCTGATGGACGAGGCGCAGCGCGTGCTTGGACCCTCGGTCGCCGTCAGCCTGATCTCGATGCCCGACGCCGTCGGTTTTTATGAGCGCATCGGCATGATGCGCATGAGCGACGCCTTCTGGTTCTCCCGCAAAAGCTGAGAGGTCATTCACCGGCAAGTGATTGCCTGTCCCGCCGCACCGCTTGACATGCAACAAAATGGTTGCATATTAGAGCCATGAGCATGGATGCTGTCTTTCGCGCCTTGGCCGACCCGACCCGCCGGCAATTGCTGGACAGTCTGCATGCCCGGAACGGGCAGACGCTGAACGCGCTCTGCGAGCATATGGATATGACGCGCCAGGCGGTGACCAAGCATTTGGCGATCCTCGAGGAGGCCAACCTCGTCACCACCATGCGCCGGGGCCGCGAGAAGGAGCACTACCTCAACCCCGTTCCGATCAACGAGATCGCCGAGCGCTGGATCGGCAAGTTCGAGCGGGGACGGCTTGCTGCCCTCAGCGACCTGAAGCAACGTCTTGAAAGGGAAGAGCCGTGAGAGAGAACAGCTTTGTCTATGTCACCTATATCCGCACGACGCCTGAAAAGCTCTGGGAAGCGCTGACCGATCCGGAATTCAACCGGCAGTTCTTCCTCTGCTCCTATCAGGAGAGCGACTGGAAGGTCGGCTCGAGCTGGAAGCTGGTCTTCCCCGATGGGCGTGTCGCCGATTCGGGCGAGATTCTCGAGATCGACCCGCCGCGGCGCCTGGTCATCAAATGGCGCAACGAATGGATGCCCGAGGTCAAGGAGGACGGCTACACGCGTTGCACCTTCACTATCGAGCAGGACGGCGAATTGATGAAGCTCGCCGTCATCCACGAGGCGGACGGCCCGCACCGGCTGATCCCCAACGTCGCCAAGGGCTGGCCGCTGGTGCTGGCGAGCCTCAAGAGCCTGCTCGAAACCGGCAAGGGTTTCGAGCGCCCGCCGTCAAAGGGGTAAATATTCGTTTCGGATGCGAGACAACCCTTGGTGGAGATGAACTGGTGCTTCACTTGTCCTTGCCGCAAGCCATGGCGAATGCTGACACGGTCATGGCCTCGGCCGACCTCCCTGCTACGCCGGACGAGGTTGTCGCGGCGCTGGTCACCGGGGAGGTCGAACGCTGGTGGGGCTCCGCCGACACTTACCGGATGACAGGCTGGAACGCCGATCTTCGCATCGGTGGAAGCTGGAGCGTCACGGTGCGGGCCGCCGATGGCAGACGCCTGCCCGCTGGCGGAGAGTTTCTCGAGATCGAGATGCCGCGCCGGATCGTGCAGACGCGGCGCTACGACTGGGACCATCCGGCGCTCGGCCGCCACGAAACGATCGTGGCTTACCTGCTGGAGCCGATCGGCGATTGCACGCGGCTCACCATCTGCCACGGCGGATTCGCGGGTTTCCCGGACGCCGCGGCCGAACATGCCGAAGGCTGGGCGCGGGTGCTTGGATGGCTGCAGGGGTATTTGGGCGCGCGCAGCCCGATTTGAGGTCAGATGGAAATCAGGCGATCCTGGATCCCGCCCAGATAGGTTTTCCAGATATGGTCCGACAACTGGCGACGGTAGTCCGCATTTGTCGCGCGCGAGCGGTAAGACGCGCCGCCGACATGAAAAAGGACCTCGTCATATACCTCGTAGTCAGCGGTTTTCCCCCCGACGCTTACCGCGACGTGATTTAATCGGGCCATCTCGAATTCCCCGACGGGGTGCTTCGAATACAATACTGGCCAGTTGCCGCCTCCGGTGTCCATTCCAATGTCGAGCCGATTTCTGAAATCGAGCTTCGCATGCTCGACAGCAGCGAAATTGTAGAAGCACAGGCCGGCCCAGTAGTACCAGCAAGACTCGTCCTTGGCTTCCTTGTACAGATAGCTGGACCTGGCATGCCGCGGCATCCCGTAACCGATCTTTCGTCCGACGCGCTGCGCGATATCGATCGGTCCGACCGGGAAGCAATCGTGATCGATGAACCCGAACATGTCAGGTTTGAGGTGCTTGACGATGTTGTGGAAGATCCAGGTCTGGGAGACGCCATGTGATCTGGAAGGGTTCGTTTCGAAATTCCTGGGGAGCCTGAAGTACGCGACCCCGCGCTGCGCGCAGATTGCCTCGATCGAAGCCCGCGCATCCTGCTTCGGTGAATTGTCGATCACCACGAGCCTTGTGCCGGTCGGGAATGCCTGCCAGGCTTTGGTGAGCACGTCTACGATCCAAGGCGTGTTGAACGCGATGGTGAAGCAATAATTCCGCTCGGGTTTTCCGCTCAGATCCCTGGCGAACGCACGGCCTTTAGGCGCGGCGCTTCCCAAAAACTGACGATAGAGGATCTCGTGGCGAAGGCCCAAAAGCAATTGGACCCCGCTTGTGCGCCGAAAATTTTCGACAGCCTTTCTAAGCAATGTTTTCCCCGAGCGCCGATAGGCTCAGAGTAATATGACGCGGCCAGCAAGAAGCAACGGCTTTTGTCGGTTGGATCGCATATCGCCGACCAGTTTCCCGCTCAAATCACATTCAGTTCCCTGAACGCCCTTCCTGCCGCCACTCTCTCATATCCAAACGCCGTGCAGTCGATGGTCCGGTACCCGCCATGCATGATGAGCTCGGCGATCGACTTGCCGACCGCCGGCGCCTGCTGCAGGCCGTGGCCGGAGAAACCGTTGGCGAACAGGAAGTTCCCGACTTCCGGATGCGGTCCGATGACCCCGTTCTGGTCGAGCGTGTTGTAGTCGTAATGCCCGACCCAGGCGCGCGTCGGCTTGATCGCCTCGAAGGCCGGGATGCGGGTGGCCAAAGTCGGCCAGACCACCTCTTCGAACAGCGGCCAGTTGACGTCGAAATCCTTCGGATCGGGCGCGACATCGCCTTCTTCGGGCTCGGCGCCGCCGGTCAGGTAGACCGAGCCCTCCGGCCGCACATAGATGCCCGACGGATCGACCAGGAGCGGCATGTCGGCATATTTCTCGCGCGCCTCGAAGACGAAGACGTTGCGCTTGCGTGGCTCGACCGGCAGCGCCAGCCCGGCAAAAGCCGCCACCTTGCCGGCGTTCGGGCCGGCGGCGTTGACGACGATGCCGGCTTCCAGCGTCTCGCCATTGTCGAGCGAAACACCGGTAACGCGATTGCCGTCGCGCGAAATGCCGGTGGCGGAAGCCGCGATGAAATCGATCCTCTTGTCGCGCAAGGCCTTGCGGAACAGCGTCAGCAGCGCGTGCGCGTCGAACCAGCCCTCGCCGCTGCGGCCAAAGGCGCCTGCGGAAATATCTTCGACCGACAGCCATGGGAAGCGGCGCGCCAGCTGCCCGGCGTCCTCCAGCGCGATATCGGCGCCCTCGGCAACCTGCGTCTCGTGATTGGCCTTGAGGATCGGCAGGCCGGCCTCGCCGGCGAGGATAAGGTAGCCGCCCTCGCGGAAACCGATATCGGCGTCGGCGCCGAACGTCTCCTTCAGCCGGCGGAACAATTTTAGGGTGAACTGCGACAGGCGGATGTTTTCAGGAATGGAAAATTGCTGGCGGATCGAGGCCAGGGACAGGGTCGTCGCCGCGTGGGAAAACTGCGGATCGCGTTCGATCAGCGCGATCGAGCCGGTAAAGCCTTCCTCGCGCAAATAGTAGGCGACCGAGGATCCGACGATGGCTCCGCCGATGATGACGATGTCGTAGCGCATTTTTTCTCCGATCAAGAGCGATCCGGTGGAAGTGCCTGCCCGGAATGGCGTAGAAAACCATCGCGCGTTCACGCAACCGGCAAATCGATCTCGAAGCGCGTGCCGCGTTCGGAGTCAACCAGCCTGATCGTGCCATCATGCGCTTTCAGGAGGGCCAGCACGATGCCGAGCCCCATGCCGGTGCCGCCGGACTCGCGCCGCGTGGTGAAGAACGGCTCGAATATCCTGGCGCGGTTGGCGGCCGAGATCCCATCGCCATCGTCGCCGATCCGGACCGATGCGCGCTCACCATCGGCTGAGGCATGGATCGCCACCTGCCGGGCGCCGTGCCGCGCCGAATTGTCGATGAGGTTGGCGAGCACGATGCCGAGATTCTCAGCCGAGATGCCGAACCTGATATCGCCGCCGCCCTCAAGCCGCGCTTCCAGCCTGGTGTCGATCGGCAATGATGCCAACGCCGCATGAAGCGTCGCGCTTTCGCCACTCGGTTCCAGGTTTTCGGCGCGCGCCAGGTCGAGCAGCCGGCGCACCAGGAGATTGAGCCGCCCGGCATCGGTGACGATGTTGTTGGAGAAACGCTTGCGCTCGGCCTCGTCCATCGCGCCGCCGGAATCCCTGAGCAGCTCGGCCGCGCCCTGGATCGCCGTCAGCGGCGATTTCAGCTCATGCGAGACATGGGTGGCGAAGGTCTGGATAGAGTCGGAACGCGCCTGCAGCTTGGTCGCCATGTCGAGGAAAGCCGTCGACAGCGCCGCCATCTCGCGCGTGCCGTGATGGTCGAGCGGCCTGATCGCGTCGCGGTCGCCGGCGGCGATGCGCTTCGTCCGGTCGATCAGCGCATAGATCGGCCGGCTGACGGTGCGGATGAACACCAGCGCGATCAAGAGCGTGCCGCCGAGGATGGCGATGCCCGCCAACGTCACCTTGCCGCGCTCGCCATAGAGGTGCTTGACGATGTTGTTCGGCGTTCGCGACAGATAGACCACGCCGGCGACCCGGCCGTCGAGCTCGACCGGCATGGCGACGAAGACGCGCACCTTGGTGCCACGGCTCACCGAATAGAGCGGCGGCGTCGGCTGGTCGGGGATGCGCAGCCTGAGCGCGCTGGCATAGGCGCCGGAAAGCGCGGTCCGCACCTCCCCGATCTCGCCGAGCGACTGGCCGACCTCGTCGCCGCCGGCAATCACCACGCCGCGCGGATCGAGCAGCCGGAAGCCGGCGAGCGTCGTTTTCTGCGTCTCGTCGAGAACGCCGTCGAGCCGCGCGCCGATTGCGGCGAAGGCGGGATCGGGCGCGGCGGGGAGAGCCGCCGGTCGCGACGGCATGACATCGTCGGAGGCAAGGTCGAGGCGCGGCTCGATCGGATCGTACGGGTAATTGTTGTCCCTCGTCGGATCGGCCGATATCGGTGAACCCAGTTTTTCCTGGGGGATACCGGCGTCGCGCACCTGTTGGGCATAGACGGCGGCGACCACCGCGCCTTGCGCGATGAGCTCGCCCTCGGTCTGGCGGATCAGCTGGTTCTCATAGAGCCGGAAGAAGAACAGCCCGACCAGCGGGAGGGCCATGACGACGATCAGGATGGCGATGACGACGGTGGCGAGCCGCGGCCGCCACCTTTCCTTGCTCAACCACCGCATCGGCCGAGCCGAAAGCCGACGCCATGCACCGTCGCGATCGCATCCGCGCAGCCGACCGCCGCCAGCTTGGCCCGCACATTGCGGATATGGCTGTCGACCGTGCGTTCCGAGACATGGATGTTCGAGGCATAGGCATTGGCCATCACCGCGTCGCGGCCAAGCACGTGCTGCGGCCGGGCGAGGAAGCCTTTCAGGATCGCGAACTCGATCGCCGTCAAGGTGAGCGGCCTGCCGTCGAAGCTCGCTTCATGGCTTACCGGCACAAGCATGAGCTTGCCATGCGCGAATTCACGGTCGTCGGCTTCTTCTTCGACGACGGCCGGCCGCGCGCGGCGCAGGATGACATTGACGCGGGCGACCAGCTCGCGCGGGCTGAACGGCTTGGTCACATAGTCGTCGCCACCCATCTCCAGCCCGAGCACCCGGTCGATCTCCTCGTCGCGCGCGGACAGGAACAGCACCGGCACGTCGGATTTTTGCCTCAGCCTGCGGCAGACTTCCAGCCCGTCCATCTCCGGCATGCCGATGTCGAGCACGATGAGGTCGGGCGCGCCGCGCTCGACCGCCTGGAGTGCTGCGGCGCCGTCGGCGACGGCGGCCGTCTTCATGCCGGCCTTTTCCAACGCGAAGCAGATGATCTCGCGGATATGCGGGTCGTCGTCGGCGACGAGGATGTGGTGCGGCATGGAATCAGCGGCCCGGCGCGTAGGGTTCGGTGACGGCAGGATTAGCAAGCGGGCCGTGCTTGTCGAGAGCGCGCAGCAGCCGCCAGTCGCGAAAGCTCCAGGCGCGCCAGTCTTTCTGCTCCGTGCGGTAGTGGAATTCGGCCATCGCGTCGGGCCCGTCGCCGACCGCGCGATCGGGGAATGTTTTCTTCTGATGCTCGAAATAGCGCCCGAGAGCCGGCAAGGCGTTCGGACCGAGCGAGCGAGTATGCCAGATGTCGAGGGGGACGCCCTTTCCGGTCATTTCCAGGGAATGGTCGACATTGAAGTTGGCGATCATGGCTGCGAAGTTGACGAAGCAGCAGGCATAAAGCGTCGCCGATAATGTCACAAGATTGGCGGAGAGCAGCCATTCGCTGGATTTTTGCAGCGCGATGCGGGCGATGATGAGCGCCAGACCCACCGCCACCAGCCCCATCCAGATGAAGGCGGCGATGCGCAGATAGGTGAGCGCATAGATGCCGATATAGAGATCGAGCCGCAGCATCGAGGAGATCACCAGGGCGATGTTCTGCGCCACCCAGAGATAGACCAGCCCGCGGATCAGCGGATCCCGCGACGTCTCGCCGCCCGAGCGCAGCGCCACCAGCACGAAGCCGGCGGCAAGCAGCGCGGTGGCGACCAGCGGATAGGCGCCGCGATGCGCATAGGCCGCGTAAGTCATCCCGTCGGGTAGCGCGACGCCGGCCCAGAGATAGGCGGCGTCGAGCGCGGTCTGCACGGCAAACAGCGCGTTGAAGACGATCAGCGCGCGCAAGATGGCAGGCTTGCCGAAGAGGATATCCTCGGCGGATGTCCTGGCCGGTCTGGCCACAGGTGCGGCGGGCAGGACGCGCCTGATGCGCGAGACGAAGCGTGGCAGGCGCGGGCGCAGGAACGCCCAGACGCCGGCCAGCACGATCAGCCAGAAGACCAGCCGCGCGATCTCGATTTTCTCGATGAGCGCGTAGAGGTCGATCAGCGACAGCCAGTGCTCGATGATCGGATTGGCGGCGCCGAACAGCGCCAGGAAGACGACGCCCAGCGTCAAGGGCATGATCCAGACGACAATGGCCGTAAGCTGAAGCCGCCGCTGCCCGAGCTCGCGCGCCGCCTTGCGCCAGCGGAAGAAGTCGCGCGCGAAGCGGAAGGGCGCAGCAAGCAGGAACAGGCCGAGCTGGCGGGCTATTCGTTCCTTGCGCAGCCGTCCGGTCAGCGTCAGCGCGAAGATCGCAAGTGCCGCGATAGCGACCAGGACCGAAAGCGGACTGACATTTTCGACCAGCGGCAGCAGCGCCGCGAACAGCGCAGCTGGTTTGAGCCACACCCGGACGTCGTTCAGTGCGGTCGGATGCATGGCGACGACAGCCGCGGCAAGCACGATGGCGAAGATGAAGACGGTGATCCCGGCCGGCTGGCCATAGAAAAGAAAATCGGCCAGCGCCACCAGAGCGACCGCGGCGCCGACGCGGCGGCAGTAGCTCGGGACAGGCGATGTCTTCATCGCCGGAACCGTCATGGTCATCGTCGTCATCGCTGGGCCTTCCTGGCTGCTGCCGTGCCGCCGCATGCCGGCCGTGCTCCGAAGGGAAGCACTGTCGCCGTGACGCGCCGTCTTTGCGGCTCGACGAGCCACCAGCCTTCGTTGCGGAGCCGGCGCGGCAGCGACCATCGGAATGTGTGAGGCGTTTGCATGGCGGCTTTGTCGCCGGCCGGTGCGGAAAGCGCGCGGCGGATTGGAGGAGGTTTTCCGCAACGATTTGCAGATTTGGTGCAGGGAAGCCCGGCGCCGGCGTCCTCTTCCCTGCCGAGCACCTCCCCCTTGCGGCCTCTGAGGGGGAGATCAATCCGCGCCTTGCCTCGTCCGCCATCACCCTGCATAGATCGGCCATGACCGTCGAACCCCACCGCCCGCGCCGCTCGGTGCTTTACATTCCCGCCTCGAACGACAAGGCGCTCGCCAAGATCGGCTCGCTCACCTGCGACGCCGTCATCATCGACCTCGAGGACGCCATCCTGCCCGCCGACAAGAAGGCGGCGCGCGACAAGGTCGCCGGCATTCTCGCCGGGCGCGAGAAACGCCGCGAGATGGTGGTGCGCATCAACCCGCTGACCAGCGAATGGGGCGCCGACGATCTCCTGGCCGTGGCCAAGGCCGAGCCCGACGGCATTCTCCTGCCCAAGATCGGCACGCCGCGCGACATCCTCGAGGCCGGCGACCTGCTCGACGACAATTTCGCGCCGGACAGCGTGGAACTATGGGCGATGGTCGAGACGCCCAAGGCGCTGCTCAACATCGGCGCGATCGCCGAACTTGGCCGCGATCCGGCGTCGCGCCTCGCTTGTTTCGTTGCCGGAACGAATGATCTGGTGAAGGCGACCGGCATTCTGGCGACGCCCGACCGACGGTATCTGATGCCCTGGCTGATGCAGTTGGTGCTCGCGGCGCGGGCCGGCGGCCTCGACATCATCGACGGCGTCGCCAATGATTTTCGCGACCTCGATGCTTTTGCCGGCGAATGCACGGAAGCCGCCGCCATGGGTTTCGACGGCAAGTCGCTGATCCATCCCGCCCAGATCGAGCCGGCGAACCGCGCCTTTTCGCCGTCGCCCGAGAGGCTGGCCGCGGCCCGCGCGATCAGGGATGCGTTCGCGCGGCCCGAAAATGCCGGCAAGGGCGTGATTGCGATGGATGGCCGCATGGTCGAGCGGCTGCATCTGGCCGAAGCCGAGAAACTTCTGGCGAAGGCCGCGGTCATCGGCGCATGATGCGGCGGGCTCGAAACGATTTTTCAGGACCGGCTTTCCGCCCGGTCGCGACAGGATAGGCCAATGAAACTCTACCGCTTCCTCACCGGGCCGGACGACGCCACCTTCTGCCACAAGGTGACGGCAGCGCTGAACAAGGGCTGGCACCTGTTCGGCTCGCCGACCTATGCCTATGACAAGAAGACCAAGTCGATGCGCTGCGGCCAGGCCGTGGTGAAGGATGTCGAAGGCCAGGAATATATAGCTGATACCAAGCTGAGCGACTGGTAGGTTCCACTCGTCATCCTGGGGCGTAGCGACGCGCGGACCTAGGATGACGAGGCTGCCTGCGAGCGCATAAACTCCACGAAACCCCGCACCGCGTCGCGCATCGCCGGGCGGTTCGCAGTCAGGATCGCCTCCATCTCAGGCGGCTTCTTGCCCAGCAGCGCGATCTCCAGCGCCCTATCCTCATACATCGCGAACGACATCGTCCGCATGATCTCGGCAAGCGCCGCGCGCGCATAGAGCGAGCGGGACGAGGCATGCACCAGCATCGCCGGCTTGCCGACGGCGGCGTCGCGCGAGACCAGCCAGTCGAGCGCGTTCTTCATGCCGCCGGGCACGCCATGCGCATATTCCGGGCAGGAGACGATGACGCCGTCGGCGCGGGTCACCGCCTCGATCAGCCGAGCCGCTTGCGGCGGCGTGCGCTCGCCCTCGTCGTCGGGGTTGAAGATCGGCAAACGGCCGAGGCCGTCATAGACCTGGACGCGGCAGTCCGCAGGCACGTTGGCGGCCAAAGCGGCAAGCAGGGCCGAATTGGTCGAGGCGGCGCGCAGGCTGCCCGATATGGCGATGATGTCGATCAAGGGAGAGCCGGACGAAAGAGTTGAGTCGTCCGCGAAGCCTACCACATGGTCTGGCGGTAATCGTCGTCCAGCTCGCGGTCGATGTCGCCGGCGCTTTCGCTAAGCGCCAGCTGGTCGCGGATGATCTGGCCGAGCGTCGGCAGGGTCGCGCGGTCGTACCAGGTCTCCGGTTTCCACAGATCGGAGCGCATGAAGGCCTTGGCGCAATGCATGTAGGCGGCCTTGACCGTCACCACGATCACGCTCTGCGGCTCCCTGCCGTCGACGGCCAGGCGTTCGCGCAAGGTCGGGTCGACGGTGATGCGGGCATCGCCATTGACACGCAGCGTCTCGTTCATGCCGGGGATGAGGAAGAGCAGCCCGATCGACGGGTTGCGGATGATGTTTTCCAGCGTGTCCAACCGGTTGTTGCCGGGGCGGTCGGGAATGGCGATGGTGGCGTTGTCGAGGATGGCGGTGAAGCCGGGCCTGTCGCCCTTGGGTGTCACGTCGGCATTGCCGGCGCCGTCGGAGGAGCCGATCAGCACGAACGGGCTCTTGCCGATGAAGGAACGGCAATGGCCGTCGAGGCTTTTCAGTTCCTTGCGGATCGAGCCGTCGGTCGGCCGGGGCGTCTTGTAGATCGTCCTCAGCTCGTCATGCGTGGTGACGAATTCCATACTGCCCCCCTCTTGCTCCGGCGCAATTCCGGACGGACGTTGCGGCGAAGTCGCCGAACCCAACCGGCAGCCACTTTTCCTGGAATTGCCTTAATTCCCGGCCTTCTCTTCCTTGGCTTTATCCTCCAGCGAGTGGCGCATGATCAACGGCATCTGGCTGAAGGTGAACAGCAAGGTGATCGGGATCGTGCCCCAGACCTTGAAATATAGCCAGGTCGCTTCCGAGAAGTTGCGCCACATGACTTCGTTGAGCACGGCCAGGAAGAGGAAGAACAGCCCCCAGCGGAAGGTCAGCTTGCGCCAGCCTTCGGCGTCGAGCTGGAAGGCGGAATCGAAGACGTAGCCGAGCAGCGACCGGCCGAACAGCAGCCCGCCGAGCAGGGTTACGCCGAACAGCGAATTGATGATCGTCGGCTTCATGAAGGCGAAGGTCTTGTCCTGCAGGTAAAGCGCGAGCGCGCCGAAGACGAAGACGACGATGGCCGACACCAGCGGCATCAGCGGCAGGCTACGCGTCAGCAGCCAGGAGGCGCTGAGCGACAGCGCGGTGGCGACCATGAAGAAGGCGGTGGCGATCAGGATCGGCTCGCCGAGATGGGTGAGCACCGGGAATTTCTCGGCCAGCCACTCGCCGCGGATGGTGGTGAAGAAGAACACCAGGCCGGGACCGAGCTCGAGCAGGAATTTCAAGCGGGGATTGATCGGCTTGCGGCGTGGATCGGACGGGTCGCGCTCGATGATGTTCATAAAAACCCTTCTTGCGCATGATCTGGCCGAAAAGCAGGCGGCCTCCCAAGATCATGCCTTTGTTCAGGCGACGCCTGCGATCGCTCTCGCGAATTCGCTGGCGGAAAACGGTTCGAGGTCGTCGACCTGTTCGCCGACGCCGATGAAATAGACCGGCAGCCGGTGCTTGGCGGCGATCGCCACCAGAATACCGCCGCGCGCCGTGCCGTCCAGCTTGGTCATCACCAGGCCGTTGACGCCGGCGACGTTGCGGAAGATCTCGACCTGGTTCAGCGCGTTCTGGCCGGTGGTGGCGTCGACCGTCTGCAGCACCGTGTGCGGCGCCTCCGGATCGAGCTTGCCGAGCACACGCACGATCTTCTCCAGCTCGGCCATCAGCTCGGTCTTGTTCTGCAGGCGGCCGGCGGTGTCGATGATCAAAACGTCCGAGCCTGCCTCCTTGGCCTTCTCGAACGCGTCATAGGCGAGGCCCGCCGCATCGGCGCCGAGTTTCGAGGCGACGACCGGCGAATTCGTGCGCTCGCCCCAGATCTTCAGCTGCTCGATCGCGGCGGCGCGGAACGTGTCGCCGGCGGCCAGCATCACCTTGAGGCCGCCGTCGGTGAGTTTTGCCGCCAGTTTGCCGATGGTCGTGGTCTTGCCGGTGCCGTTGACGCCGACGACCAGGATGACATGCGGCTTGTGGCTGAGGTCGAGCTCGAGCGGCCTGGCGACCGGCGTCAGCACTTTCTCCACCTCCGCGGCCATCACGGCGCGGACTTCCGCATCGGAGACGTCGCGGCCGTAGCGGCTGGAAGCGAGCGAGTCGGTGACGCGCAGCGCCGTCTCCACGCCGAGATCGGCGCGGATCAGCACGTCCTCCAGGTCCTGCAGCGTCTCGTCGTCCAATTTGCGCTTGGTGAAGACGCCGGCAATGTTGCCGGAGAGCTCGCGCGAGGAGCGGGCGAGCCCGTCGCGCATGCGCTGGAACCAGGAGCGCCGCGGCGCCGGCTCCGGCGCCCTTACCGGCTCGGCCTTCTGCTCGACCTTTTTTGAAACCGTCACCTTGCCGGCGGCAGGGGTGGGGCTTGGCGGCGGCGGCACGGCCTCCGGCTCCGGTGCGATCTCGGCAAGGATCGGCTGCGGCTCGACCGGCGCTGGCTGTCGGATGGGAGGCGCGATTTCCGCGTCAGCTTCGGCGGATGGTTCTATAGAAGGCGTCGCCGCTGGCGGCACCTCGATCGGCGCAGGTGTCTCGGCGGGAACCTCGCTCGGCGGCGTCGGTACTTCTGCCGGTGCCGGCTCGGGCTGCGGTTCAGGGCGCGAAGGCTCGATGTCCGGTTGCGCCGGCGCGGGTGGGGGCACTTCCTGCGGAGCAGGTTCGGGCTCGGGTGAAGGCTCAGGTTGTGCCGGTGGCACTTCCTCCGGCGGCTCGGGTGTCTGAGGCGCCGGTTGCGGCTCTTCTTCCGGTTCAGGCTGCGGCAGCGGTTCAGGATCGGGGGGAACGATCGGCTCCGGCGCCGGCGGAATGGTCGGAACGGGCTCGGGCTTCGGCGCTTCGGGCGGCAGGGCGGGGGCAGGCTCAACAGCCGGCTCGCTCGCCGGCGTGGCCTCCGCCACCGGCTCCTGCTCGCGCGCCAGCGTTTCCGCCGACTCAGCCTGCCCGGCCTCGGGCTTCAGAGCCTCCAGCGCATCCCATTTGATCGGCGGCAGCGGGGCCGTCTCGTCGACGCGCTCCTCGACGACCTCTTTCTTGCCGAACGAAAATATCTTCTTGAAGAAACCAGCCATGCGTCTCGCAGTCTCAGGCGGCTTGCGCGGCAGAGGGCGCCGCCGCGATCAGTCGGGCGCCGTCATGGCCGGTGATCACGGCGTCGACGATCTCGCCGGGCGCGCCGGTGGCGATCGCGGCTAGCGTGAAACCTTCCGTGCGGCCGAGCCCGTCGCGCTCGATCAGGATCGACTGCCTTGTTCCGGCAAGCGACGACAAATGACGACGATAGGCGGCCTCGCCGGCGGCGCGCAATCTCGCGGCGCGCGCCTTCACCACCTCGCGGCGGACCTGCGGCATGCGCGCGGCGGGCGTGCCTTCGCGTGGCGAGAACGGGAAGATGTGGAGATGCGTCAGGCCGCATTCCTCGACGATCTTTTCCGAATTCTCGAACATCGCCTCGGTCTCGGTCGGGAAGCCGGCGATGATGTCGGCGCCGAAGACGATGCCGGGGCGCAGCTTGCGCACGTCCTCGCAGAAGCGGATCGACTGGTCGCGCAGGTGCCTTCGCTTCATGCGCTTCAGGATCATGTCGTCGCCAGATTGCAGCGACAGGTGCAGATGCGGCATCAGCTTCGGCTCGGTGGCGATGGCGTCGAGCAGGTCGTCGTCGGCCTCGATAGAATCGATGGAGGAGAGCCTGAGCCGCTTCACGTCGGGCACCTGGCGCAGGATCGTCTTCACCAGCTTGCCAAGCTTGGGGCTGCCCGGCAGGTCGGCGCCGAAGCTGGTCATGTCGACGCCGGTCAGCACGATCTCGGCGTAGCCGTTGCCCGCCAGCCGCTTGACCTGCTCGACCACGCCGCCCATCGGCACGGAGCGCGAGTTGCCGCGTCCGTAAGGGATGATGCAGAAGGTGCAGCGGTGGTCGCAGCCATTCTGCACCTGGACGAAGGCGCGCGCCCGGCCTTCGATGGCGTCGACCATGTGGCCTGCCGTCTCGCGCACCGAAAAGATGTCGTTGACGCGCGCCTTCTCGGTGTCGTTGACGCCGAAATCGGGCAGCGCGCGGTAGGAGTTGGCCTTGAGCTTCTCCTCATTGCCGAGCACGAGGTCGACCTCGTCCATGGCGGCGAAATTCTGCGGCTCGGTCTGCGCCGCGCAGCCGGTGACGATGATGCGGGCGGAAGGGTTCTCGCGGCGCGCCTTGCGGATCGCCTGCTTGGCCTGGCGCACCGCTTCGGCGGTGACGGCGCAGGTGTTGAAGATGACGGCGCCGCCGTGCAGCGCGCCCAGCCCGGCGCTCTCGGCCTCGCGGCGCATCACTTCCGATTCATAGGTGTTGAGGCGGCAGCCGAAGGTGACGACGTCGATGCCTTTGCCGATTGGAGCTTGGGCCGCGCCTTTTTCAAGGGCGGACATCAGGCGGCGCTTTCGGTGTCGCGGGCCCAGGCGCCAGTCGAGGGGTCGAAGCTGCCGGAAAACTCCCATTCGGCCGCGCCCGTCAGGATGACATGGTCGTCGTCGCGCCATTCGACATGCAGCGAGCCGCCGCCGGGCGTCATCAGCGAAACGCTGCGGCCGGTGCGCTTGGTGCGGGCGGCCGCGACCACGGCGGCGCAGGCGGCCGAGCCGCAGGCCTTGGTGAGGCCGGCGCCGCGCTCCCAGGTGCGGATGATCATGGTTTCAGGCGAGGTCACCTGGGCGATGGTGATGTTGGCGCGCTCGGGGAAGATCGGGTGGTTCTCGAGCAGCGGGCCGAAGCGGTCGAGCTCGTAGGACCAGACATCGTTGTCGACCCAGAAGATCGCGTGCGGATTGCCCATCGACACCGCCGAGGGCGAATGCAGCACCGGCGCGTCGATCGGGCCGATCTGCAGTTCGATCATGCGGGTATCGCGGAATTCCTCCGCCAGCGGGATTTCCTGCCAGCCGAAGCGCGGCTTGCCCATGTCGACCGAGATCAGGCCGTCGGCATGCTCCTGCGCATTCAGGATGCCGGCGCGGGTCTCGAAGGTGAAGCTCTTCTGGCCGGTCTCGGCGGCTAGAGCCTGGACAACGCAGCGGGTGCCGTTGCCGCAGGCCTGCGCGCTGGTGCCGTCGGAATTCAGGATGTCGATATAATAGGCGGTGCCCGGTGTGCGCGCATCATGGATCGCCATGACCTGGTCGAACTTGGTCGCCGCGTCGGCGTTGAGGGCGATCGCCGCCTCCGCCGTCACCTTGTCGGCACGACCGCGCATATCGGCAACGATGATCTCGTTGCCGATGCCGTTCATCTTGGCGAAGGGGGCGGTGCCTGCCATCTAACCGGTCATTCCAGTTCCATTTGGCCGCTATATGGCGGAAACGGCCCGGAATTACCAGTCCGGCGCGTCTTATGTGATGGCGAATACGCCGAGCACGATCAGCAGGAAGACGATCAGCACGATGCCGATGAGGACGCGCGCGCCGGTGGCGGCCGCGCCCGCCAGCGCCGGCATGCCAAGCAGGCTCGCGGCGGCGGCGACAATCAAAAGGATGATGATCCACTTGATCATGGAAAAACCTCGCAAATCGACAGTGTTTGCAGCGACTTAGGAACGCGGCCGCAGCCCTGTGGTTCCGTCGGTGCGAGGCTGATCCCGAAACGACCTACCCGGCGATCTCGAAGTCGGTCGTGAAAGGCGCCGTCTTTTGCGAGTTCTCGTCATGCATGAGGAAATCCGCGCGGTACTTGCCGGGCGGCAGCCCGTTCACGGAGACGTTCAGCTTGAAGAACATTTCGCGGTTGTGCGAGCGTGAGGCGAGCTGGACGCGGCCGAGCTTCTCGAAGCTACCCAGCTTCTCGCCGGACTGGGTGAGCACGGTGAGGTCGACATAAAGCGCGATCTGGTTGTTGCCCAACCCGTCCGAACCGTAGTCATAGCCGACCGGCTCCATATAGAGCACGATCTCTTCGCCCGGCTTGTAGATATGGTTCGGGCGCTCGCTGTAGACGCCGAATCCGCTGGCCGAGCTGATCTGCTTCACGTTCAGAACGGCAAGCGGCATTGCTTTCCACAGCGCTTCCTCCGCATCGCGGAATTTGGCGAGCGCGCCCGTCGCATCGTTCGACTGGAGGGCCTTCTCCGCCTCGGCGGCCTTGTCGGCGATCTCGCCCGCGGATGCGGCCGTGGCCGTCGTCAAGGTGAGCGCAGCCAGGGCGATCGCAAAAAGCTTCATCGTGGTTTCTCCCGGAGATTGCTTCGGTATCGTGGTTGAAAAAGCCGCCCGCAAACCCGACAAGGCATTGCTACACGATGATGTCGGGCACGTCCCATACTTCTCCCGGTCTCAGCGCGCGGAAACGCTCCGGCGGCAGGCCTTGCGCCTGCAGCGCCTCGGCCAGCTTTTGCGCCGGCTCCTCGACCGGTTCGTCGGTGAGATGGAATGTGCCCCAATGGCAGCCGGCGGCGTGAGCCGCATTGCACAGCTTCATGCCCTGAACGGCTTCCTCCGGGTTCTGGTGCTGCGGCGCCATGAACCAGCGTGGTTCATAGGCGCCGATCGGCAGGATGGCGAGGCGGAAGCCGCCATGCTTTTCAGCCATCAGCCGGTAGTTGATGCCGTCATGGAAGCCGGTGTCGCCGGCGAAATAGACGTTGCCGGGGGCCGTCTCGATGACGAAGCCCGCCCACAGCGCCATGCGGCGGTCGCGTCCGCCGCGCGCCGACCAGTGATGCGCGGGCTCGACATGGATGGCGGCCGCGCCGACGCCGAGCCTGTCGCCCCAATCATGCATGGCGAGCCGCATGCCGGGCGCCGCACGGCCGATGATGGCGTCGTTGCCGAGCGGCGCGACGACCAGCGGGTCGTGTCTCTCCTTCAGCCGCTTCAGCGTGGCGAGGTCGAGATGGTCGTAGTGATTGTGGCTGACCAGAACCAGATCGATCGGCGGCAGGTCGGCAAAGGCAATGCCTGGGGCATTGACCCTTCTCGGACCGGCGAAGGTGAAAGGCGAGGCACGCTCCGACCAGACCGGATCGGTGAGGATGTTCAGCCCGGCGGTCTGGATGAGCAGCGAGGCATGGCCGACCATGGTGAGTCGAAGCGTGCTGCCGTCTACCCGGTCTTCCGGTTTTGCCGGCGGATGGGGACTCGGAAAGGCGGCCGGCCATTTCGCCCGCCCGCCGCTGAACTGCCATCGGAGGAGATCGCTGAAGCGCCCGGGCGGCTTGCCGCCGGGATTGAAGAACAAGGCGCCATCGAAATGATCGCTGGGCGGGCCGCTGTAATAACGATTGGCGGTTCTTTTTGTCGCAGCCATTCTCTCTCCCGCCGGCTCGGTCCTTCCTGAGATAAGGAAGCGCCTGCCTGGCGCAAGCATTTTGCTGGCGAATGCCAACGGGCGAAGCCCGCTTCCTCTAGGATCGTTGGAAGGGGGACGACCGCCATGGCGTTGAAGCGAACCAAGACACCGTGGATGAAGGCCGAGGATTTCGGCCGTTCGCTGCCGCTTGGGGTCGGCGTCAACCTTCTGGTCACCGACATGGCGGCGATGGAGGCCTTCTGCCGCGACGTGCTCGGCGCGCGGATCATCTACGCCGACGAGGACTTCGCCGCGATCGAGCTGCTGGGCACGATCTTCATGCTGCATGCCGACCATTCCTATCTCGACAATCCGATGACGGGCGTCACCGCAGGCGCCGAGACGCGCGGGGCCGGGATCGAGCTGCGCCTTTACGGCGCCGATCCCGATGCGACCGAGAAAAAGGCGGCGGCGCTCGGCCACATCGTGCTGGCCGGCTCGATCGACAAGCCGCATGGCCTGCGCGAATGCTACATCGTCGGCCCCGACGGCTATGTATTCGTGCCGAGTACCCGGATTTAACATCGGTATTTCAGCAGCTTGAGCGGCCGCCTCCAGCGTCGCTCCAGCGCCGTCCGCCTGCTGCGATAATTTTGCAACAGCTGGCTCGAAAACCCTATTTTAACCATATCGGGTTGAAATTCTGCCACCTTCGCCATCTTGGTGGAGCAGAGATTACGCGGATGGCTCCCCCCGGCCGGATCCGACGGAGGTTTTGATGGATTTTTCGATGACCCGCCCCTTTTCGCGGCCTCACCTCTTTTCGAAGAGTGGCCTCTTTTCGAAGAGTGGCCTCGTGGCCGTATCGCTGGCCGTGCTGGTTGCGAGCGGCTGCTCGACCTCCCGCTTCTCGTCGATGGACGATCAGCAGCCCGCGCCGTTGACGCCGGCGCCCTCGGGCACGGTGACGCAGAATCAGCTGCCGCCGCCGGCAGCTCCCGGCGCCAATGATCCGTCGCAATTCCCGACCGCGCCGAAGAACACCCAGGTCGCCTCGCTGCCGCCGGACGGCGCGCCGCCCGCCGGCGCCACCGACCTCACCGCGGCCAGCGTCGCCGGCGTGTGGAACGTCAATGTCTCCGGGCAGAGCTGCAAGGTGGCGACGCCGCAGACCAAGTTCGGCGCCGGCTACCGCGCCGGTCCGCTGCACTGCCCGGCGCCGATCGACGGCATCAAGTCGTGGAACGTCGCTGGCAAGCAGCTGACGCTCTACGACGAAAACGGCGGCACGCTGGCCAGGCTCTATTCGTCGGGCGGCGAAAAGTTCGACGGCCAGACTTCCAGCGGGCAGCCGATCTCGCTTACAAGGTAGGGTATGCTGATATTCAGGTGAGGCCGGCCTGCGAATGCCGGCTTCCTGCGCTTCGAGTGCTCACGTACTTCAAGTACGCTCCGCTCCGGTTCTCGGAACCCACCCTTCTCGGCTTGGCCTGACCTGAATCTCAACATACCCTGGCGCCCCCTCAGAGCATTCTGCTCAAAGTAAATGACGTGAACCATGCATCTGCGCGACGGTATCCAGACCCATGCGACCGTCAGGCAGCGTTACGATCATCTCGTCCAGAGCGGCGCGGTCGAGCGCGATCCGGCGCAGGAGCGCATCGTCGCCGCCCTCGACCGGCTGACCGAAGAGATCTCGGCAAAAAGGCTGGCGCACAAATCGAGCGCGCTGGGCTGGCTGTTCGCGGCCAAGCGGCAGCCGCGCGAGCCGGTCAAGGGCCTCTACATCCATGGCGGCGTCGGTCGCGGCAAGACCATGCTGATGGACATTTTCTTCGAGCTGCTGCCGGTCCGGCGCAAGCGCCGCGTGCATTTCAACGACTTCATGGCCGATGTGCAGGATCGCATCCAAAGACACCGGCAGGCGCGCAAGGAAGGCACGGTCAAGGAAGACGACCCGATCCCGCCGGTGGCCCGGGCGCTCGCCGATGAAGCCTGGGTGCTGTGCTTCGACGAATTCTCCGTCACCGACATCGCCGACGCGATGATCCTGTCGCGGCTGTTCTCAGCGCTGTTCGCCAATGGCGTGGTGCTGGTCGCCACCTCCAACGTGGCGCCGGAGAACCTTTATCGCGACGGGCTGAACCGCCAGCTCTTCCTGCCGTTCATCTCGTTGCTCGAGCGCAATGCCCATGTGATGACGCTGGATGCCGAGAAGGACTACCGGCAGGAAAAGCTCAACCGCCAGCCGGTCTATGTCACGCCGGACGACGCCGCGGCCGAGCGCGCGCTGAACGACGCCTGGCAAGCGATAACCCAGGGCCAGCCGGCCGCCGAGGTGACGCTGACGCTGAAAGGCCGCCAGCTCGTCGTGCCGCGCGCCGTAGGCGATGCCGCGCGCTTTTCCTTTGCCGACCTTTGCGAAAAGCCGCTCGGCGCGCGCGACTATCTGGCGATCGCCGGCCGTTTCTCGACCGTGTTCATCGACCATGTGCCCGTGCTTGGCGAAGGCAAGCGCAACGAGGCCAAGCGCTTCATCCTGTTGATCGACACGCTCTACGACCACCATATGCGGCTGGTGATGAGCGCCGCGGCGCCGCCCGAACGGCTCTACACCGCCAGGCGCGGCACGGAAGTGTTCGAGTTCGAGCGCACCGCATCGCGGCTGGTCGAGATGCAGAGCCGCGACTGGCTGGACGATTGGGCGGCGCGGCGCGAGGAAGCGCAGCCCGCGGAGGCAAGGCAGGCGCAGGGGTAGAAGGGGACCTGTCCTGACCTTCGTCATTCCAGGTCTGCGCGCGTCGCTTCGCTCCCTGCTCCGCCCTGGAATGACGAAGCGGGGTGGCCTCGGCTAATCTCGAAGCCGGTACACATACATCACGAAATCCTCCGCCTTCCCATGTGGCTCCTTCCGGGCTTCGTAGAGCGCCCGTGCCGGTCCGTTGTCCGGCTCCGTCCCCACCCAGGCCTCCTCGCAGCCCTCCGCGCGGCCGATCTCGAACATGGCGTCGAGCATTTTGCGGGCGATGCCTTGCCGCTGGAAGGGCGGCGCGACGCCGATCTCGTCGATATAGAGCTCGCTCACCTTGTCCGGGTGGCGGTGCACGACGGCGGCGCATTGGCCGACCACGGTTTGGTCAACTATAGCCACGATCATGAAATGGCCGGGCGCGGCGAGATAGGCGGCGAGGCGGTCGGGCCGCACCGGCTCGTCGAACACATCGTCGGCCACGCGCATCACAAGGGCGTCATCGCCGGGATGAAGCCTTCTGATTTCGACGCTCATTGTGTAAATTCTCCTCAGTCGGCTCACAAACTTTGACGTTTACGTAATTCCCGATTCATCTAACCGATTGAAAACGTTAGGCCGAAAATAATCGTTTGAATTTCTCCCGGGCCGGAGTTATTCGGTGCGGCTAAATCTCGCGGTTTCCCGCATCCTTTCGGCCTCCCGGCCCCGTCACGACCTCGTCACAGACAAAGGAAAACATCCTCACATGGCACGCAACAAGATAGCGCTCATCGGCTCGGGCATGATCGGCGGCACGCTCGCCCATATGATCGGCCTCAAGGATCTCGGCGACGTGGTGCTGTTCGATATCGCCGAGGGTATTCCGCAGGGCAAGGGCCTCGACATCGCGCAGTCTTCCCCCGTCGACGGGTTCGACTCCAGGCTGACCGGCGTCAACGACTATGCCGGCATCGAGGGCGCGGATGTGTGCATCGTCACCGCCGGCGTGCCGCGCAAGCCGGGCATGAGCCGCGACGACCTTCTCGGCATCAACCTCAAGGTGATGGAACAGGTCGGCGCCGGCCTGAAGAAGTACGCGCCGAAGGCTTTCGTCATCTGCATCACCAACCCGCTCGACGCCATGGTCTGGGCGCTGCAGAAGTTCTCCGGCCTGGCGACCAGCCATGTCGTCGGCATGGCCGGCGTGCTGGACTCGTCGCGTTTCCGCTACTTCCTGGCCGAAGAGTTCAAGGTTTCGGTCGAGGACGTCACCGCCTTCGTGCTCGGCGGCCATGGCGACTCGATGGTTCCGATGATCCGCTATTCGACGGTCGCCGGCATTCCGCTGCCCGACCTCGTCAAGATGGGCTGGACCTCGAAGGAGAAGCTCGACCAGATCGTGCAGCGCACGCGCGATGGCGGCGCCGAGATCGTCGGCCTGCTCAAGACCGGCTCGGCCTATTACGCGCCGGCGGCCTCGGCGATTTCAATGGCCGAAGCCTATCTCAAGGACAAGAAGCGCGTGCTGCCTTGCGCCGCGCACCTCTCCGGCCAGTATGGCGTCAAGGGCACCTATGTCGGCGTCCCGGTGGTGATCGGCGCCGGCGGCGTCGAGCGCGTCATCGAGATCGATCTCTCCAAGGCCGAGCAGAAGATGTTCGATTCCTCGGTGGCGGCCGTTCAGGGCCTGACCGAGGCCTGCACCAAGATCGCCCCTCATCTCGCCGGCAAGTAATCGCGGAGACCAAGCGCATGAACATCCATGAGTATCAGGCCAAGGCGCTGCTGAAGACGTTCGGCGCGCCGGTCGCAAGCGGCGTTCCGGTGTTCAAGGCAAGCGAGGCGGCAGCCGCGGCACAAGCGCTGCCCGGCCCGCTCTATGTCGTGAAGAGCCAGATCCATGCCGGCGGCCGCGGCAAGGGCAAGTTCAAGGAACTCGGCCCCGACGCCAAGGGCGGTGTGCGGCTGGCGAAGTCGGCGGCCGAAGTGGTCGCCAACACCAACGAGATGCTCGGCCACACGCTGGTGACCAAGCAGACGGGCCCCGCCGGCAAGCAGGTCAACCGCCTTTATATCGAGGACGGCGCCGACATTGAGCGCGAGCTCTATCTGTCGATCCTTGTCGACCGCTCGGTCGGCCGCATCGCTTTCGTCGTCTCGACCGAGGGCGGCATGGACATCGAGACGGTCGCGCATGACACGCCGGAAAAGATCGTCACCGTCGCCATCGATCCGGAAAAGGGCGTGTCGGCGGATGACGTGAAGGCGCTCAACGCCGCGTTGAAGCTCGACGGCGATGCCGCCAAGGACGGCGGCACGCTGTTCCCGATCCTCTACAAGGCTTTCGTCGAGAAGGACATGAGCCTGCTCGAGGTCAATCCGCTGATCGTCATGAAGGACGGCCATCTGCGCGTGCTCGACGCGAAAGTGTCGTTCGACAACAACGCGCTGTTCCGCCACCCGGACGTGATGGAACTGCGCGACACCACCGAAGAGGACGAGAAGGAGATCGAGGCGTCGAAATACGACCTCGCCTATGTCGCGCTCGACGGCAATATCGGCTGCATGGTCAACGGCGCGGGGCTGGCCATGGCGACGATGGACATCATCAAGCTCTACGGTGCTGAGCCGGCTAACTTCCTCGACGTCGGCGGCGGCGCCTCCAAGGAAAAGGTCACGGCGGCGTTCAAGATCATCACCAAGGATCCGGCGGTCGAAGGCATCCTGATCAACATCTTCGGCGGCATCATGAAATGCGACGTCATCGCCGAGGGCGTGATCGCCGCGGTCAAGGAAGTGGGGCTGAAGGTGCCGCTGGTGGTGCGCCTGGAAGGCACCAATGCCGAGCTCGGCAAGAAGATCATCAACGACAGCGGTTTGAATGTCGTCTCGGCCGACGATCTGGACGACGCGGCAAAGAAGATCGTCAAGGCGGTGAAGGGCTAAGCGGATGCCTCCGCGCAAGATAAACCTGGTCGAGGCGGCGGATCGGACGATCACCAAGGTCTTCGATCCGCATATCGCCGGCGACGTCAATAATGCCCAAGCCAAGGTCGCCAAGTTCGGCGAGGTTTTCGACTGGCATGCGCATGACAATGAGGACGAGGCTTTCCTCGTGCTGCGCGGCAGGATCGTCATCGATTTCCGCGACGGGCCGGTCGAGCTCGGCGAGGGCGATTTCATCGTCGTGCCGCGCGGCGTCGAGCATCGGCCGCGCTCGCTGACGAAGGAGCCGGTGGTGCTGATGTTCGAGCCGGCGACGACCTTGAACACCGGCAACGCCAAAAGCGATCACACCGTCACCGATCTGAAGCGGCTGTAACTTGCGATGGTCACACAGTTACACATATACTGTGTGAACTTTGCAGGAGAAGAGACATGAAGAATATCACCCTGGCCGTCGAGGAAGCGATTCTGGAGCAGGTCAAGCTCACGGCCGCCGAACAGCGGACGACGGTCAACGGTATGGTGCGTGAGTTTTTTGCCGAGGTGGCAGCGAGGCGCCAGGCAAAGGACGAGGCGCGGCAGGCGCTTCTGCGGCTTGCGCGCGAGGCGGCGGGAGATATGGGCAGCAAGACTTGGAACCGGGAAGCTCTCTATGATCGCTGAGTGTTTCCTCGACACAAACGTCCTCGTTTATGCGGCCATCGGGCACAAATCCGAACGCGCCAAGTATGAACGTGCCGTGGAGTTGATTGCCAAGGAAGACTACTCGACCTCTGCGCAGGTGCTGCAGGAGTTTTACGTGAACGTGACCAAACGAGCCGATGTCGTGCTGGCGCCGACCAAGGCGGCCGAATGGGTCGCCGCGATCTCCATGAAGCCTTGCCAGGATTTGGACAGCGCGGTCGTCATGCGCGGCATCGAGAACGCACAGCGGTATCGGATTTCCTACTGGGACGGCGCAATCATCGCCGCCGCCGAGCGGCTTGGCGTCAAAAAGCTGTACACCGAAGATCTCAGCCACGGGCAGACCTATGGTTCGGTGATCGCCATCAACCCTTTCCGCATGCATTGAGCCATGAACGCGTCGCCCTTTTCCTCCCTCTCGGACGGTCATCAGCGCCTGCAGGCGCTGGTCGGCGCGTGGCGCGGCGAGGAGCAAGTCTCGGAGACGCAATGGGCCGATGCCGGCACGGCGACTTCGGAAGTTCAGGCTGAGGCGCAGTTCGGCGGGCTGTTCGTGGCGCAGCGCTATCGCCAGCGCCGCGACGGCACGGTCTCGTTCGGTGCGCACAATGTGTTCGGCTTCGACCAGCAGAACAAAGTCGTCACCATGCATCAGTTCGACTCGATGGGGTTCGTGCCGATGTCACCGGCCACCGGCACCTGGAACGGCAGCGAGCTTACGCTCGAACGATCGTCGCCGCGCGGCGCCGCTCGCGTGACCTATGGTTTTGACGGCACTGATACCTACCGCATGAAACTTCACTTCAAGCCTGCCGGCAGCGATGGCTGGCAAGACATGGTGAGCGGGCTTTACCGGCGCGTTTCGCCTTCCACGATCAACGGGTTTTAGAAAAGGGCCGCGATGTCCATTCTCATCGACAAGAATACAAAGGTGCTGGTGCAGGGTCTGACCGGCAAGACCGGCACGTTCCACACCGAGCAGGCGCTGGCCTATCACGGCACCAAGATGGTAGGCGGCATCCATCCCAAGAAGGGTGGCGAGACCTGGACCGGTTCCAAGGGCGAGACCCTGCCGATCTTCGCCACCGTGGCCGAGGGCAAGGCAAGGACCGGCGCCAACGCCTCGGTCATCTATGTGCCGCCGGCGGGCGCCGGCGAGGCCATCATCGAGGCGATCGAGGCAGAGATCCCGCTGATCGTCTGCATCACCGAGGGCATCCCGGTGATGGACATGGTCAAGGTCAAGGCGCGGCTCGACCGCTCGACCTCGCGGCTGATCGGTCCGAACTGCCCGGGCGTGCTGACGCCCGACGAATGCAAGATCGGCATCATGCCCGGCAACATCTTCCGCAAGGGCTCGGTCGGCGTTGTTTCCCGCTCGGGAACACTTACCTATGAGGCAGTCTTCCAGACCACCAATGTCGGCCTCGGCCAGACCACGGCTGTGGGCATCGGCGGCGATCCGGTCAAGGGCACCGAGTTCATCGATGTGCTCGAGATGTTCCTCGCCGACGACGAGACCAAGTCGATCATCATGATCGGCGAGATCGGCGGCTCGGCCGAGGAAGACGCCGCGCAGTTCCTCAAGGACGAAGCCAAGCGCGGCCGCAAGAAACCGATGGCGGGCTTCATCGCCGGGCGCACCGCGCCGGCCGGCCGCACCATGGGCCATGCGGGCGCGGTGATCTCCGGCGGCAAGGGCGGCGCGGAAGACAAGATCGCGGCTATGGAATCGGCCGGCATCAAGGTCTCGCCGTCGCCGGCGCGGCTGGGCACGACGCTGGTCGAAGCGATCAAGGGTTAAGGCAGTAGTGAGTAGGCAGTAGTCAGTAGTGAAAAAGGGACGAACGGGTGAGTAGCAGCTGAGCGGGATTTATCTTTCTACTCACTACTGACCACTCACTACTCCCTAAAAAGGAGACGGAGCCAGGCTCCGCAGACGAAAATGGCAAGACAAGATCAGGCCAACGACCAATTCTCGCTCACCTCATTTCTCTATGGCGGCAATGCCGACTATATCGACGCGCTCTATGCCGCCTATGAGGACAATCCGGCCTCGGTCGATCCGGAGTGGCAGGATTTCTTCGCGGCGCTGAAGGACGATGCGGGCGATGTCCGCAAGAACGCCAAGGGCGCCTCCTGGGCGAAGCCTTCCTGGCCGCTGCAGGCCAATGGCGAACTGGTCTCGGCGCTCGACGGCAATTGGGGCCTGGTCGAAAAGGCGATCGAAAAGAAGGTGAAGGAGAAGGCGGTCGTCAACGGAGCCGTGCTTTCCGACGCCGACGTGCACCAGGCGACACGCGATTCCGTGCGCGCCATCATGATGATCCGCGCCTATCGCATGCGCGGCCATCTGCACGCCAACCTCGATCCGCTCGGCATCGCCAAGCCGCTCGAGGACTACAACGAGCTGTCGCCGGAAAATTACGGCTTCACCGAAGCCGATTACGACCGGCCGATCTTCCTCGACAATGTGCTGGGTCTGGAATTCGGCACCGTACGGCAGATGCTGGACATCCTGACCCGCACCTATTGCTCGACGCTCGGCGTCGAGTTCATGCACATCTCCGATCCCGAAGAGAAGGCCTGGATCCAGGCGCGCATCGAAGGCGCCGACAAGGAGATCACCTTCACCGCCACGGGCAAGAAGGCGATACTGTCGAAGCTGATCGAGGCCGAGGGCTTCGAGCAGTTTATCGACGTCAAGTACAAGGGCACCAAGCGCTTCGGCCTCGACGGCAGTGAATCGCTGATCCCGGCGCTGGAGCAGATCGTCAAGCGCGGCGGCCAGCTCGGCCTCAAGGAAATCGTGCTCGGCATGGCGCATCGCGGCCGCCTCAACGTGCTTTCCCAGGTGATGGCGAAGCCGCACCGCGCTATCTTCCACGAATTCAAGGGCGGCTCGGCCGCTCCCGACGAGGTCGAGGGATCAGGCGACGTGAAGTATCACCTCGGCGCTTCGTCGGACCGCGAGTTCGACGGCAACAAGGTGCATCTGTCGCTGACGGCCAACCCCTCGCACCTGGAAATCGTCGACCCCGTCGTGATGGGCAAGGCGCGCGCCAAGCAGGACCAGCTCGCCGGCCGCGAACGCGGCGAGGTCGTGCCGCTGTCGGAGCGCGCCAAGGTGATGCCGCTGTTGCTGCATGGCGACGCCGCCTTTGCCGGCCAGGGCGTCATCGCGGAGATCCTCGGCCTGTCGGGCCTGCGCGGCCACCGCGTCGCCGGCACGCTGCACGTCATCATCAACAACCAGATCGGCTTCACCACCAATCCGCGTTTCTCGCGCTCCTCGCCCTATCCGTCGGATGTGGCCAAGATGATCGAAGCGCCGATCTTCCACGTCAACGGCGACGATCCGGAAGCGGTGGTGCATGCCGCCAAGGTCGCGACCGAGTTCCGCATGAAGTTCCACAAGCCGGTGGTGGTGGACATGTTCTGCTACCGCCGCTTCGGCCACAATGAGGGCGACGAGCCCGCTTTCACCCAGCCGATCATGTACCGCAACATCCGCACCCATAAGACGGTGGTGCAGGTCTATGCCGACCGGCTGATCGCCGAAGGCCACGTCACCCAGGCCGAGGTCGACAAGATGCGGGCCGACTGGCGCGCGCATCTGGAAGCCGAATGGGAAGTCGGCCAGCACTACAAGCCGAACAAGGCCGACTGGCTGGACGGCGCATGGTCGGGCCTGCGCTCCGCCGACAACCAGGACGAACAGCGGCGCGGCAAGACCGCCGTGCCGGTGCGGACGCTGAAGGAGATCGGCAAGAAGCTGGCCGAGGTGCCTAAGGATTTTGAGGCGCACAAGACGATCCTGCGTTTCCTCGAAAACCGGCGCCAGGCGATCGAGTCGGGCGAAGGCATCGACTGGTCGACGGCCGAGGCGCTGGCCTTCGGCGCCATCCTGCTCGACGGCAATCCGATCCGGCTTTCCGGCCAGGATTCGGAACGCGGCACCTTCTCGCAGCGCCATTCGGTGCTTTACGACCAGCGCGACGAGAACCGCTACATCCCGCTCAACAATCTGTCGGCCGCGCAGGCCGGCTACGAGGTCATCAACTCGATGCTGTCGGAAGAGGCGGTGCTCGGCTTCGAATATGGCTACAGCCTGGCCGAGCCCAAGGCGCTGACGCTTTGGGAGGCGCAGTTCGGCGACTTCGCCAATGGCGCGCAAGTGGTGTTCGACCAGTTCATCTCGTCGGGCGAGCGCAAGTGGCTCAGAATGTCGGGTCTCGTCTGCCTCTTGCCGCATGGCTATGAGGGCCAGGGGCCGGAGCATTCGTCGGCTAGACTAGAGCGCTTCCTGCAGCTTTGCGCGGAAGACAACATGCAGGTCGCCAACGTCACCACGCCGGCCAACTACTTCCATATCCTGCGCCGGCAGCTGAAGCGCGACTTCCGCAAGCCGCTGATCCTGATGACGCCGAAGTCGCTGCTGCGCCATAAGCGCGCGGTGTCGACGCTGCCGGAGATGTCGGGCGAAAGCTCGTTCCACCGCCTGCTGTGGGACGATGCGCAGCTGCTCCCCAACCAGCCGATCAAGCTGGTGAAGGACTCCAAGATCCGCCGCGTCGTGCTGTGCTCGGGCAAGGTCTATTACGACCTCTACGAGGAGCGCGAGAAGCGCGGCATCAACGACATATACCTGCTGCGCGTCGAACAGCTCTATCCGTTCCCGGCCAAGGCGCTGATCACCGAACTGTCGCGCTTCCGCAATGCCGAGATGGTGTGGTGCCAGGAGGAGCCCAAGAACATGGGCGCCTGGTCGTTCATCGATCCGTATCTCGAATGGGTGCTGGCGCATATCGACGCCAAGCATCAGCGGGTGCGCTACACCGGCCGGCCGGCCTCGGCCTCGCCGGCGACAGGGTTGATGTCGAAGCATCTCAGCCAGCTGGCGGCGCTGCTCGACGACGCTCTCGGCGAATAGGGCGCTTGGTGAATAAGCAGACCTGACGAAACAGACCTCAAGAAGACAACGGACAGGCACAATGGCTACCGAAATCCGCGTCCCCACTCTCGGCGAATCCGTCACCGAGGCGACCGTCGGCAAGTGGTTCAAGAAGGTCGGCGACGCGATCGCCGCCGACGAACCCCTGGTCGAGCTCGAAACCGACAAGGTTACGGTGGAAGTGCCTGCCGCGGGCGCCGGAACGCTGGCCGAGATCGCCGTCAAGGAAGGCGAGACGGTCAATGTCGGGGCGCTGCTCGGCTCGATTTCGGCGGGCGGCGCGGCCGCCGCTCCGGCCACCAAGCCGCAGGCGGTGGCGCAGGCCTCCAGCCCGGACGCCGCGTCCACCGTCAAGCAGGCCGCGGCCGAGACCGCCAAGGTCGCCGGCGACGGTGGCGCCATCGAGCCGCGCACCATGCCGCCTGCGCCGGCGGCGGCCAAGCTGATCGCCGAAAACAATCTCGCCGTCGACCAGCTGTCCGGTTCGGGCAAGCGCGGCCAAGTGCTCAAGGGCGACGTGCTCGACGCCATCGCCAGGGGCGCGCCGTCGCAGCCGGCCGAGACGCCGAAGGCGGCTCCGGCCCCGGTCGTCGCCCGCGCGCCGTCCTCGGCCGACGATGCGCCGCGCGAGGAGCGCGTGCGCATGACCAAGCTGCGCCAGACCATCGCGCGCCGCCTGAAGGAGGCGCAGTCGAACGCCGCCATGCTGACCACCTTCAACGAGGTGGATATGAGCGCGGTGATGGCGCTCAGGTCCAAATACAAGGACGTGTTCGAGAAGAAGCATGGCGTGAAGCTCGGCTTCATGGGCTTCTTCACCAAGGCGGTGACGCATGCGCTGAAGGAGATCCCGGCGGTCAATGCCGAGATCGACGGCACCGACATCATCTACAAGAACTTTGCCCATGTCGGCGTCGCCGTCGGCACGGACAAGGGCCTGGTGGTGCCGGTGGTGCGCGACGCCGACCAGATGTCCATCGCCGAGATCGAGAAGGAGATCGGCCGGCTGGGCCTCGCCGCGCGCGACGGCAAGCTGTCGGTGGCGGATATGCAAGGCGGCACGTTCACGATTTCCAACGGCGGCGTGTACGGGTCGCTGATGTCGACGCCGATCCTCAACGCGCCGCAGTCGGGCATCCTCGGCATGCACAAGATCCAGGACCGGCCGGTGGTGGTCGGCGGCCAGATCGTCATCCGCCCGATGATGTATCTGGCGCTCTCCTACGACCACCGCATCGTCGACGGCAAGGAAGCGGTGACCTTCCTGGTGCGCGTCAAGGAAAGCCTGGAGGACCCCGAGCGGCTGGTGCTCGATCTGTGATCGGAGCTGCGTCGCCGTGAGTGGCTGGCAGGAACGGTTCGGGTTCAAGCTCGGCCGCGGCATGCGGCGGAGTTTCCGGCGCGGCCTCGTCCTGCTTGGCCTCTCCGCCGTCCCGTCGCTGGCAATCGCCGCCGACTGGGACCCGGCGACGGCGAGCAGCAATTTCGGCATCTTTGCGCTCAGCGAGGCGCAATTGGCGGAGCGCAAGATCGCCGTCACGCCGATCGGCGAGCTCGAACTGCCGACGGGCGAGATCATCGCCTGCGACCCCCTGATCACGACCGACGACTGGCCGGCGCTGGCCCGCAAGGTCAAGCCTGGGCATTATCCGGCCGCGTTGTTCGAGGCGCAGGGCCGCGTCGCCGCGGCGTTCCTCCGCTTCCGTTCCGGCGTGCCGGTGCGCTGGGAGCTTGCCCTTCTGCCAGGACAGGACGTTTCGACGCTGAACGGCGACGAAATCTTCGGCTATCCCGTCGATGCCGGCCTCGGCTCGTTCATGGACAAGGCGGCGCTGGCCCTGATGACGGCAGCGCAGGACAAGCTCAAGCCCGACCAGAACTATTATGACGATGTGCTGGCGGCCGAATTCGCGCCGAACCAGGACAGGTTCGTCATGCACCGTCCGGAGGCAGGCAACCCGGTCAATATCGCGATGTTCTGGAGCGGCTGGGGCGATGGCTTCTATCCGTCCTTCTGGGGGCTGGACGCGGCGGGTGAGCCGGTGGTCCTGATGACCGATTTCGGTGTGCTCGAAAACGCCGACGGCCGCGAAAGCGACCAGGCCAAGTGATGACGAATTTCGCCTTGCCCACGATTGGATTTGTGACCGGGTCGCTGGCTCTCACAGCCGCGACCGCCCAGGCCGCCTGCCCGATCCAGCTTGCCGTCTACGGCGAGGCGAAAAGCGGCGCCGAGATCGACTTCACGCCGGCCGGCAGCTCGGCGACGATCACCAACTCTTTTCGCATGCTCCTCGACAACAATGTCGTGCTCGACGGCATCGCCATGTGGACCGAGGGCTCCGCCGCGCGGCCGCATGGCTCGCTGATGTACAAATGCCCGACCGGCGACGTCACCGGCGAGGAGCTTGCCGCCTGCACGGTGTGGGAAGGCGTCATCTACAGCGCCGATGAGAAGGGCAGCGTCGGCCTCTTGCCGGCCGAAGGCGCCGATGCGCCGAAGAGCCTGATCTTGCCCGATCTCGGGCCGTCGCTCGAAATGTCGGCCGCCTATGGCCCCGCCGGCTTCTCGAAAGTGCCATGGGATATCTTCGTGCTGAAAGGCTGCCAGGAATGAGCGCGAACAGGAAGACGCTGCTGGTCACCGGCGGCAGCCGCGGCATCGGTGCCGCCATCTGCCGTCAGGCGAACCGGGCCGGCTACCGGGTAGCGGTCAACTATGTCTCCAACCAGGCAGCTGCCGAGGCCCTGGTCGCCGAGCTCAAGGCCGGCGGCGGCGATGCCGTCGCGGTGAAGGGCGATGTCGGTAGCGAGGCCGATGTCCTTGCGATGTTCGAAGCGGTCGACCGCGCCTTCGGCCGGATCGATGCCTTCGTCAACAATGCCGGCATCGTCGACGTCAAGGCGCGGGTCGACGAGATGAGCGTGGCGCGGCTGGAACGCATGATGCGCATCAATGTCGTCGGCTCCTTCCTTTGCGCACGCGAGGCGGTGAAGCGCATGTCGACGCGGCATGGCGGCAGAGGCGGCGCTATCGTCAACCTGTCCTCGGCTTCCGCCAGGCTCGGCTCGCCCGGCGAATTTGTCGACTATGCCGCTTCCAAGGGTGCGATCGACAGCATGACCATCGGGCTGGCGCGCGAGGTGGTTCTCGAAGGCATCCGCGTCAACGCGGTCAGCCCCGGGATCACCGAAACCGAGATCCATGCCTCGGGCGGCCAGCCCGACCGGGTGGCTCGGATGCAGGACGCGCTGCCGATGAAACGCGCGGGCACGGCGGATGAAGTCGCGAGCGCGGTTCTCTATCTTCTGTCGGATGCGGCCTCCTATATAACAGGCTCGATCCTGAATGTGAGCGGCGGCCGTTGAAGGCCAGACCAGAAGGACACCATCATGGCTTATGACGTCGTAATCATCGGATCGGGACCGGGCGGCTATGTCTGCGCCATCAAGGCGGCGCAGCTCGGCTTGAAGACGGCGGTGGTCGAGAAGAACGCCACTTTCGGCGGCACTTGCCTCAACATCGGCTGCATCCCCTCGAAGGCGCTGCTCTATGCCTCCGAGATGTTCGCCGAAGCGGGCCATGCCTTCGATACGCTCGGCGTCGAGATACCGGCGCCGAAGCTCAATCTGAAGAAGATGATGGCGCATAAGGACACGACCGTCGCCTCCAACGTCAACGGCGTCGCGTTCCTGTTCAAGAAGAACAAGATCGACAGCTTCCGCGGCACGGGCAAGGTGGTCGGGGCCGGCAAGGTCTCCGTGACCGGCGAGGACGGCAAGGTCGAGGAGATCGAGACCAGGAACATCGTCATCGCCACCGGCTCGGACGTAGCCGGCATTCCGGGCGTCAAGGTCGATTTCGACGAGAAGGTCATCGTGTCCTCCACCGGCGCGCTGTCGCTGGCCAAGGTGCCCGCCAACCTCGTGGTGGTCGGCGGCGGCGTCATCGGGCTGGAGCTCGGCTCGGTCTGGGCGAGGCTCGGCGCCAAGGTCACGGTCGTCGAGTTCCTCGACAATATCCTCGGCGGCATGGATGGCGAGGTGTCGAAACAGTTCCAGCGGCTGCTGTCGAAGCAGGGGTTCGAGTTCAAGCTCGGCGCCAAGGTCACCGGCGTCGCCAAGGCCAAGAAGGGCGCGACGGTCACGTTCGAGCCGGTCAAGGGCGGCGCCGCCGAGACCATCGAGGCGGACGTCGTGCTGGTCGCCACCGGCCGCCGGCCCTATGCCGACAGCCTCGGCCTGAAGGAAGCCGGCGTCGAATTGGACGAGCGCGGCCGGGTCAAGACGGACGGGCATCTGAGGACCAATGTGCCGGGCATCTATGCCATCGGTGACGTGATCGCCGGGCCGATGCTGGCGCATAAGGCCGAGGACGAGGGCGTGGCGGTTGCCGAGACGATCGCCGGCCAGGCCGGCCATGTGAATTATGACGTCATCCCGAGCGTCGTCTATACCAGCCCGGAGATCGCCTCGGTCGGCAAGACGGAAGAGGAACTGAAGAAGGCCGGCATCGACTACAAGGTCGGCAAGTTCCCGTTCAGCGCCAATGGCCGGGCGCGGGCCATGCTGCATACCGACGGTTTCGTGAAGATCCTGGCCGACAAGGCCAGCGACCGCGTGCTCGGCGTCCACATCGTCGGCTTCGGCGCCGGCGAGATGATCCACGAAGCGGCGGTGCTGATGGAATTCGGTGGCTCGTCCGAAGACCTGGCGCGGACCTGCCATGCGCATCCGACGATGTCGGAGGCGGTGAAGGAAGCGGCTCTAGCCACGTTCTTCAAGTCGATTCATATTTAGAGGCCTTTTATAAACCCACTCCGGCGGCCATCTGGCGCGGCTTTCTGCGCTTCCGGTGCTCACGTACTTTAAGTACGCTCCGCTCCGGTTCTCGAAAACCACGCCAGCTGACTCACCGGAGCGGCTTTCTGAAAAGGCCTCTGCAAGGTCGAGCCTGAAAACAAAACGGCCCGCCTTTCGGCGGGCCGTTCGTTCTTAGGCCGTAGCCTGATTACTGAGCCGGCGCAGGTGCCGGAGCTGGCGCAGGCGCAGGTGCCGGAGCAGGGGCTGGCGCGGGTGCAGGAGCCGGGGCTGGCGCCGGAGCGGGCGCAGGGGCTGGTGCCGGCTCTGGAGCCGGAGCAGGCGTTGCAGGCGCGGGAGCCGGGGTGCTGGCGGCCGGCGGCTCAGCCGGGGCCGGGGCGTGCTCGCCGCCGCTTCTGCCAAAGACATAATACGCAACAATGGCCAGGATAATGACAACTAGGGCGATCAGCCACCCGCTGCCGCCGCCACCCGAAGAGGGAGGCGTGCTCGAAGGGGTGAAGGGGTCGTTAGGGTTCGCCATGAAACGTGTCCTCCTTGGATGAAAGCATCAAAATAACAGCCATCAACGCGCGGATCCCGCAATGGGTTTCACACGAACGGACCGAAAGCGCTGGAAAAACGGCGTTTTCGGGCCCGCCAATCGCCAGGCGACTCAGTTGACGACGGTAACAGTATACCCTGCCTTGCGAAAATCCTCGACCAGTCCTTCCGGACCGGGCAAATGCATGGCGCCGACGGCCATGAAAACGTTGCCCTTGGCCAATATAGGCCCGGCATGCGCCGCCATCACCTTGTTGCGGCTGGTGATCATCGTCTCCTCGAAGGCGGCATAGCCGGCCTTGTCGTCCGAGGAGTCCGGCAGCACTGCCTTGAACAGCGGCCAGAACATGCCGACCTCGCCACGCTGGTAGAGCACGATCATCGTCTCGTTGACGTCGTTCACCTTGTCGCCGAGCTTCATCGTCTCGACCAGGCTCTTCATGTGGAATTCGAGCGGCAGCGAGGCCATGGCGCGCAACTGATCGAGGGCGGTCTCGAGCCCTTCGACATCCTTGCCCGAGGCCTTTGCCTCCGAAGCGAGCTTGACGTCCAGCACGGGTTCGCCGGCGCTCTGGCGCGCCACCTCGCAGGCCGGCAACGCCATCATCGCCGACAGGATCCACGGCTTCATCTTGGCGACCGTCGCCGGCGGAATGCCGCGCGCGTCGAGCCCCTTGTCCAGCGCCGCCGCATCGTCCGGCGACAGCAACGACGACAGCGTGGTGTTGTCGGTGAACATCATCAGGCCGGGTTCGCTGGCCATGGCGGCCATCATCTTGGCCTTGTCCATCGCATCGGTGGTTTCGATGACAACCGTGCCGGCGCCGTCATAAGCTTTTTGCGCGGCGGCCGGCAGCGTGGTGACGCGCGTATCGGTCATGTGCATGGTGCCGAACAGGTAGGACGGCTTTTCGCCCGCCTTCTCCAGCTTCCACAGCAGCCCCTTGCCGTTGGGAACGGCCGCCGCTTCCGTCTCGACCTTCTTGAAGGCGGCGGGATTGTTCTTTTCCAGCGCGCTCAAAAGATCGGAGCCGGCGCAATTGGGCGTCTCGGCGTGCGCCCGGCCGGCAAGCAGCAGAACGACGATGAAAGACAGGAAAAACAGCAGGTTGAGCGCCGCAAGCAGCTTCAACGAGACCAGGGCCGCGCGGTCGGCGATGGCGATGACGCGTTTCATGGGAAGCGTCTTATCGGGTAAAAGCGGCAAAACGGTTAATCGGCAGGGAGAAATTGTTCGCGGTGCGGTGTCGGATGGGGTGCTTGGTGGTTAGCGGAAACATCCATCAGGTCGTCATCCACGGGCGGAGCAAGGAGCGCAGCGACGCAGCGCAGACCGGAGGTTCCTCACGCCCTTGGATGCGCCTTCTCGTAGATATCGAGCAGCCTGGCGGTGTCGACGGCGGTATAGATCTGGGTGGTCGACAGGCTGGCGTGGCCGAGCAGTTCCTGGATGGTGCGAAGGTCGCCGCCGCGGCCGAGCAGATGGGTGGCGAAGGAATGCCGCAGCGCGTGCGGCGTCGCCGTGTCCGGCAGGTTCAGCGCCGAACGCAGCTTTGCCATTTCGCGCTGGACGATCGCCGGATTGAGCGGGCCGCCACGGGCTCCGCGGAACAGCAGGCCGTCGGGATCGATATGGAAAGGGCAGAGCCGGCGGTATTCGACAACCGCCTTGCGGGCCACCGGCAGCACCGGCACCAGCCGCGTCTTGCCGCCCTTTCCGGTGACGCGCAGCACGGTGTCGGCTTCCGTGGCGAGGTCGCCGCCGGTCAGGCCGAGCGCCTCGGAGATGCGCAGGCCGGAGCCGTAGAGCAGCGTCAGCACGGCGGCATTGCGCGCCGCGATCCAAGGTTCCTCGGCGAGTTGGCCCTCCACCGCCACGACCTGCCTGGCGTCGCTCGCCGTCAGCGGCTTGGGCAGGGATTTCGGCTGGCGCGGGGCGCGCAGAGCGACGGCACCGGCGGCATTGACCAAGCCGCGTTTTTCGAGAAAGCGCAGCAGCGAGCGGATGCCGGCAAGGCCGCGCCCCAGCGTGCGGGCGCTGGCGCCTTCATTGCGGCGTTTGGCGAGAAAGCCGCGCAAATCCGCCGGGCGCAGGTCGGCGATGTCGGAAATGCCGGGCGGGCCGCCGCAATGTCCGGTCAAGAAATGCAGGAACTGGCGGGTGTCGCGCTCATAGGCCTCGACCGTCTCGGGCGAGAGCCGGCGCTCATGCGCCAGCGTCTTCAGCCAGGTTTCGCGCGCCGCCTGGAGGTCGGCTTTTGCCGGGATGAGGAATTCCTGCATGGCTGCAGTTTCAGGCATGCGGGTTAGGAAGCGGTGAAGAGGCCGTCATTGAAATGATGGCTTGAGGGGATTAGAGCAGGGCAAAGGAAGCACCGCCGATGTCGAAGCTCGAAAACCCCGTACAGATGGCCGTCATCGGCGCCGCCCACGGCATCAAGGGCGAATTGCGGGTGAAGACCTTCACCGGCGACCCGCTGGCGCTGGCCGATTATGGCCCGCTTTATGCCAAGGATGGCCGCGCCTTCCAGATCAACGACATCAGGCCGGCGGGCACCGTGGTGGTCGTGCGATTCAAGGGGGTCGGTGACCGCAACGCCGCCGAGGCTTTGGCGGGCACGGAGCTGTTCGTCGACCGCTCGGTGCTGCCCGACGACGGCGAGGAGGACGAGTTCTATCACGCCGACCTCATCGGCCTCGACGTCCAGGACGATACAGGGGTCATCGGCAAGGTCGTCGCCGTGCATAATTTCGGCGGCGGCGACATACTCGACGTCACCCTTGCCGGCCGCAAGGGCGTACTGATCCCGTTCACGCAGGCCGCGGTGCCGCATGTCTCGATCGCCGACGGTTTTGTCGAGGTCAATCCGACGGCGGCCGGCCTTGTCGAGGACGAGGAAGATGGGGAGGCGCCGGGCCGTTCCGGCTTCGACCCGAAGGGCAGGCCGCGCGGACCGACGGACGCCGGGGGCAACCGTTGAGCTTTGCCGCCTCGGTGCTGACGCTCTATCCAGAGATGTTTCCGGGCGCGCTCGGCCTGTCGCTTGCCGGCCGCGCGCTGGAGGCGGGCACATGGTCGCTGGAAGCGATCCAGATCCGCGACTTCGCCACCGACAAGCACCGCACCGTCGACGACACGCCGGCCGGCGGCGGCGCCGGCATGGTGATGCGCGCCGACGTACTGGCCAGGGCGATCGACCATGCTTCGCCGCCGGACGATCCACGCCCGCGCCTGCTGATGAGTCCGCGCGGCAAACCGCTGACGCAGGCGCGCGTGCGCGAGCTGGCCGCCGGACCGGGCGCGGTCATCCTGTGCGGGCGCTTCGAAGGCGTCGACCAGCGGCTGATCGAAGCACGGGGGCTCGAGGAAGTCTCAATCGGCGATTTCATCCTGTCGGGCGGCGAGCCGGCCGCGCTCGTGCTGCTCGACGCCGTGGTGCGGCTGTTGCCCGGCGTCATGGGCAATGCCGTCTCGGGCGAGGAGGAGAGTTTCGAGAACGGCCTGCTCGAGCACCCGCACTATACGCGGCCGCAGGAGTTCGAGGGCAGGCCGATCCCCGACGTGCTGATCTCCGGCAATCATAAAAAGATCGCCGAGTGGCGGCGCGCCGAGGCCGAGAAGCTGACGAGGGAGCGGCGGCCGGACCTGTTGGCGGCGGATCAGCCCTTGGTGAAATAGTAAAAGGCGAGGAACAGGCCGACGGCGACGACGAAGCCGCGCACCACGCCCTGCGGCACGCGCTTGGCGATCCAGACACCGGCATAGCCGCCGAGCGCGCCGCCGGGGATCATGACGATCGCCTGCGGCCAGGCGACGACGCCGCCCGAAACGAAGACCAGGATGGCGATGGCCGCGATGACCACGGCCAGCATGTTCTTCAATGCATTGAGCTTGTGATAGTCGCCGACCTGGGTCAGGCCGAGCGTGGCCAGCATCATCACGCCCATGCCAGCGCCGAAGAAACCGCCATAGACCGATGTCAGGAACTGTGCCAGCGTGCCGGCAAGCGTGCCGACCGAGGCCTGATGCTCCGGCCCGGCTATCGGCTTGAGCCACGGACCGGCGGCGAACAGCGCGGTCGCGGCGATCAGCAGCCACGGCACCAGCGCGCGGAAGGACGGGTTGGAAAGCGCAAGCAGGATGAGCGAGCCGGCCAGCGCGCCGAAGGCGGAGATGACGCAAAGCAGCAGCGCCTGGCGCCAGAAATGCCTTATGTCGTCACGGTAGGCGAGCGTCGAGGTGATGTAGCCGGGAAACTGCGTCACCGAGGAGGTGGCGTTGGCGACGATCGGCGGCACGCCGACCAGCGTCATGGCGCCGAAGGTGACGAAGGTGCCGCCGCCGGCGACGGCATTGACCGCGCCGGAGACAAAACCTGAGAGAAACAGCAAGACGGCATCGAAAAAAGTCATTTTTTCCGCTTAGAAAGCTTGCGAGGCGCGCGCAACCCGGCACGGCGGCAATGTCATGGGGCCATCAGCCGCAAAAATATGCCTCAAAGGCCCCTTTTTGATGCATGTCGTCGCGCCAGAACCGCGCACAGTTCCGGGCGACATGCATTTGGGCGTGACAAAGCGGCAAAATGGCTGTATGTGCCCGCCCGAACCGGAAGAACGATCTTCTGGACCCGTCAACAAGTGCGGTGTAGTCGCCCCTGCCCAATGTTTCGACAAAGGGCATAGCCGAGCGGTCATTGGAACTGCAAGGCGAGTTGAGGACGCTCTGACTGTCGGAAGAACAAGAAGTGGATATTTGAGATGGATCTCATCCGTCAGCTCGAGGCCGAACAGGCAGCCAAGATCGAAGCCAAGCGCAAGCTGCCTGAATTCCAGCCGGGCGACACCGTGCGCGTTCAGGTGCGCGTCACCGAAGGCACCCGCACCCGCGTCCAGGCCTATGAGGGCGTCGTCATCGCCCGCGCCGGCTCGGGCTTCCAGGAGAATTTCACCGTTCGCAAGATTTCCTACGGCGAAGGCGTCGAGCGCGTTTTCCCGGTCTACTCGCCGATGGTCGAGGGCGTCGAGATCGTGCGCCGCGGCAAGGTGCGCCGCGCCAAGCTCTATTACCTGCGCGACCGTCGCGGCAAGTCGGCCCGTATTTCGGAAAACACCGGCGTGCGCGCCCGCAAGCTGAACGACGAAGAGCGTGATGCGCTGGCCGCCGAGCGCGCCCGCATCGAGGCCGAGAAGGTCGCCGCCGCCCAAGCGCTGGCCGCCGAGACGGCCGCCAAGGAAGCCGCCGAGAAGAAGGCCGCCGCCGAGGCTGCTTCGGCCGAATAAGATTTGGCAAGACAGGTTTCTGAAAAGGCGGCTTCGGCCGCCTTTTTTGTTTTCACTGAGCTGTGATCGCGAGCCTCGGGAAAGCCGATCCGCCGGGATTGACAGCCAATTATCTTGCACACTAATTAATCGTGTACAAATTAAATGGAGACAAAAGATGTCGGCACTTTACAGCACCCAGGCTCACGTCAGCGGCGGCCGCAGCGGTCACGGCGAGACCAGCGACGGCCTGCTCAAGGTCGATTTGGCGATGCCGAAGGAACTTGGCGGCAAGGGCGGCGCCACCAATCCCGAGCAGCTCTTCGCCGTCGGCTACGCGGCCTGCTTCGAGAGCGCGGTGCGTTTCGTCGCCCGCCAGCAGAAGCTGCCGCTTGAGGACGCTTCGGTCACGTCCACGGTGAGCCTCTACCCGAACGACCAGGGCGGCTTCATGCTCGGCGTTTCGCTGGCGGCCGAGATCAAGGGGCTTGATCAGGCGGGCGCCGAGGCGCTTGTATCGGAAGCGCACAAGATCTGCCCCTATTCCAACGCCGTCCGGGGCAATATCGACGTGGCGCTCTCGGCAAAGGCTGCATGACGACGAAGACCGAAACAATGACCAGGCAAGCCCCGGCGCAGGACGCCGGGGCTTTTCCCGTGCCGCGTCTCGACCAGCAGCTTTGCTTCGCGCTCTATTCGGCAAGCGGGCTGATGACCAAGCTCTACCGGCCGCTGCTCGATCCGCTCGGCCTCACCTATCCGCAATATCTGGCGATGCTGGCGCTGTGGCAGCATTCGCCGAGCACGATCGGCGAGCTCGGCGCGGCACTTGGTCTCGATTCGGCTACGCTGACGCCGCTGATCAAGCGCATGGAAGCCGGCGGCCTCGTCACGCGCCGGCGCGACAGCGCCGACGAGCGCCGGGTGCTGGTCGAGCCGACAGCCAAGGGTGAGGCGCTGCGGGCCAGGATGAAGGACGTGCAGGAAGGGCTCAGCTGCGCCATGCCGCTGGAACGGGCCGAGCTCAAGGCCCTGCACGGCACGCTGACCCGCCTGGTCGCCGGATTGCGCGAAGCCACGGTCGATCAGGACTGACCGCCGCAAAGCCCGCCCTCGAAACCATCCGCGAAGAGCATCGGATTGCATGTTGGCCGGCCTGCGCTAGCGCGAACCGGCTTGCAAGGCGCATGCGGCAGGATAGAGCATTTCACCGTCTAACGAAAACGGTGAAACGCTCTATCTCTTTGTTTTTACGCAATTCCGGACGGAAAACCGCTTCACACTTTTCCTGGAATTGCTCTAAAGTCGGCACCGGATTTTTTCCCAGCCGCGAGATTGCAGCGCGGCCGATCATTTTCGGAGATTTGTCATGACCAAGTCGAAACTGCTGCTGGCCGCGATGCTGGCCTGCCTTCTTACGCCTGTCGCCGCGCTCGCCGACAATCTGCCCGATCTCGGCGGCAAGAAGGTCGTGGTGGTGACGGAAAACGCCTATCCGCCGCTGCAGTTCATCGACAAGAAGACCGGCAAGCAGATCGGCTGGGAATATGACGCGATGGACGAGATCGCCAAGCGGCTGAACTTCAAGGTCGAGTACCAGAACACTTCCTGGGACGCGATGATCCAGGCGGTTTCCGACAACCAGTACAACATCGGCATGACCGGCATCACCATCAAGGACGACCGCAAGGAGAAGGTCGACTTCTCCGACCCCTATATGCGCTCGGAGCAGTTCATGCTGGTGCGCGGCGAGGAAAGCCGCTTCACCGACGCCAAGACCTTCGGCGCCTTCAAGGACGGCCTGATCGGCGCCCAGCCCGGCACAACGCCGTTCTACACCGCCGTCTACAGCGTGCTCGACGGCAACGAGCAGAACCCGCGCATCAAACTGTTCGAAACCTTCGGAGCGACCGTGCAGGCGCTGAAAACGGGCGACGTCGACGTCGTGCTCACCGACGGCACCGCCGGCCAGGGCTATGTCGATGCTTCCGAAGGCAAGCTGAAGCTGATCGGCGGACCGCTCGGCACCGAGGACTTCGGCTTCATCTTCCCGAAGGGCTCGGACCTGGTGAAGCCGGTCAACGCCGCGATCGCCGCGCTGAAGGCCGACGGCACCTTCGACAAGCTCAACAAAAAGTGGTTCCTCGATTACAAGATGGGGCAGTAGGCTCGTCTTGGTGCGCGCAGTGGGTTTGCAGGAAATCGCGCTGACGTTGCGCCAAGCCCCCCCTCTCTGCCCTGCCGGCCCCAGCCCTTCGCTGTCGCTCCGGGCGTTCGTCGTTCGAAAAGCCAAGCCATTGGCTTTTCGTCCGCTACGCGGACCTCTCCTCACCCCTCTCAAGGGGGGAGATTGGCAGCTCCACCGACGGTGCTCCTCATTCAACGTTGGAGATTGGCGAAAGCCCGCGCGAAGTTCCATCTCCCCCCTTGAGGGGGAGATGGCCGGCAGGCCAGAGAGGGGGGCCTGGGTGCCGCCCTTTCGGGACTTCCTGTCAGGCGAAACCGCCTAATGGCCGTGGCATCATCCTCCACCAAACCCGAATTCCCCTGGTGGCTGGCCGCCGCTCTCGCCCTCGCTTTGGCCGCCGCCCTGGCTATCGCTTCCAGCGACCTCTACGCGCAAGTCTTCGCCACCGTCGCCAAGGGTATCGGCATCACCATCTTCGTCACCGCGGTCGCCTTCGCCCTGGCCTCCGCGCTGGGGCTCGGCATCGCGCTGATGGCGCTGTCGGGGTCGCGGTGGCTGCGGCAGATCGCGCGCTTCTATGTCGAGATCATTCGCGGCGTGCCGATCCTGGTGCTGTTGTTCTGGATCGCCTTTGCCGGCGCGCCGGCCTTCGTCGCCGCCTGGAACGCGCTGACCGCGCCGCTGCAGAGCGCCGGCCTGATGGGCGAACTCCTGGTGCGCGACGTGTCGCTGCTGTGGCGCGCCATCATGGCTCTAACCATCGGCTACTCGGCCTTCATCTCGGAAGTGTTCCGCGCCGGCATCCAGTCGGTCGAGAAAGGCCAGATCGAAGCCGCCAAGGCGCTCGGGCTCAGCCGAGCGCAGCGCTTCCGGCTGATCGTGTTTCCGCAGGCGATCCGCATGATCCTGCCGCCGCTCGGCAACGACTTCGTCGCCATGGTCAAGGATTCGTCGCTGGTCTCCGTGCTCGGCGTCGCCGATATCACCCAGATCGGCAAGGTCTACGCCGCCGGCTCGTTCCGCTTCTTCGAGACCTATTCGATCGTCGCCTATATCTATCTCATCCTGACCGTCGGCCTGTCGCTGGCGCTGCGGGCGCTGGAACAGCGGCTGCGCCGCCAGCATCAGGAATAGCCAGCACGCCAAGGTCCGCGCTATCTCTTTGTTATGACGCAATTCCGGACGGAAAACCGGTTCCCCCTTTTCCTGGAATTGCTCTACCTTGGTCACATGCATCCGGCGGAGGAGACGCCCATGAATTTCGACAAGGCCAATGCGGCGCTGGATTCCGTCTATACGGCCGATACGCCGGAAGGACTCGCCAAGGCCTATGCCGACTGGGCCGCGACCTATGACAGCGAGACTGCCTCGCTCGGCTATCTCCTGCCTTTCCTCATCACCGCCTGGGTGGCGCGGCATGTGCCGGCGGGCGAAGGGCCGCTGCTCGATGCCGGCTGCGGCACCGGCCTGTCGGGGCCGTCGCTGAAGGCGCTGGGCTATGGCGACATCGCCGGACTCGACCTCTCCGACGACATGCTGAAGATCGCCGGCAGTCGCCAGGCCGGCGGCAAGCCGGCCTATGGCGAGCTGAAGAAGGCGATGCTCGGCGGTCCGTTGCCCTGGCCCGACCGGCATTTCCGCGCCTTCTTCTCGACCGGCGTCTTCACCATCGGCCATGCGCCTGCTTCGGGCCTGCACGAGCTGGTGCGCATCACGCGAAAAGGCGGCCACGCCATCTTCACCGTGCGCGACCAGGTTTTCGAGGGCGGCGGGTTTCAAGCGGTGTTCGACGAGTTGGAGCGGGCAGGGAAATGGCGCCTGGCCGAGCAGAGCCCATGGTTCCGCTGCTACGCGATCGGCGACCCGGAAGCGCTGGTGAAGACGTTTGTGTTCGAGGTGGCGTAAGCGCGACTTCCCCTTCCCCCTTGTGGGAGAAGGTGGCCGCGTAGCAGCCGGATGAGGGGTGTTCCAGGGAAAGCAGGCGTCTCACTCCGCTGGAATACCCCTCATCCGTCTCGGCGCTACCGCGCCGATCCACCTTCTCCCACAACGGGAGAAGGGGAAGTCGCCGCAATTGCCGAAAAGCCAAAACATTGCTATCTACCCCGCCATGGAAAAGCTTTTCAGCGATCCGGCCTACAAGGGCTTCGTGCTGCAGGACAGAAAGCGCCTGCCGTCACGGTTCTCCGCGCGGGTTTGTGGCGCGCTCACCAGCCGACTTAGCCAGGCCGACTGATCGAAGTCGCTTGCCGGCCGAAAGCCGCCTGCTTTTCCCATTTCTCATATCGACGGATTTACGCACATGAGCGCACCGCGCACCCTCTACGACAAGATCTTCGACGACCACACGGTCGACCGCCAGGACGACGGCACCTGCCTGCTCTATATCGACCGCCACCTCGTGCATGAGGTCACCAGCCCGCAGGCTTTCGAGGGCCTGCGCATGTCGAACCGCAAGGTCCGCCATCCGGAAAAGACGCTGGCCGTGGTCGACCACAACGTGTCGACCTCGCCCGAGCGCAAGTTCGGCATCAAGAACGAGGAAAGCCGCATCCAGGTCGAGGCGCTGGCCAGGAACGCCAAGGATTTCGGCATCGAATATTATTCCGAGAACGACATCCGCCAGGGCATCGTGCACATCATCGGGCCGGAACAGGGTTTCACCCTGCCGGGCATGACCATCGTCTGCGGCGACAGCCACACCTCCACGCACGGCGCTTTCGGCGCGCTGGCGCATGGCATCGGCACGTCGGAGGTCGAGCATGTGCTCGCGACGCAGACGCTGATCCAGCGCAAGGCCCGGAATATGCTGGTGCGCGTCGACGGCCAGCTGCCGGAAGGCGTCACCGCCAAGGACATCATCCTTGCCATCATCGGCGAGATCGGCACCGCCGGCGGCACCGGCTATGTCATCGAATATGCCGGCGAAGCGATCCGCTCGCTGTCGATGGAAGGCCGCATGACGATCTGCAACATGTCGATCGAGGGCGGTGCCCGCGCCGGCCTGATCGCGCCGGACGAGACGACCTTCGCCTATGTCAAGGACAAGCCGCGCGCGCCGAAGGGCGCTGCCTGGGATGCCGCGCTCGAGTACTGGAAGACGCTGCAGACCGACGAGGGCGCGCATTTCGACAAGGTGATCGTGCTCGACGCGGCGAAACTGCCGCCGATCGTCTCCTGGGGCTCCTCGCCGGAGGACGTCGTCTCGGTGCAGGGCATCGTGCCCAATCCCGAAGAGATCGCGGACGAGAACAAGCGCACGTCCAAGATCCGCGCGCTCGACTATATGGGCCTGACGCCTGGAACCAGGATCACCGACATTGAGCTTGACCGCGTCTTCATCGGCTCCTGCACCAATGGCCGCATCGAGGACCTGCGCGCCGCCGCCAAGGTGGTCGAGGGCAAGAAGGTCAATCCGCGCGTCAACGCCATGATCGTGCCGGGTTCCGGCCTGGTCAAGGAACAGGCCGAGGCCGAGGGTCTGGACAAGATCTTCGTCGCCGCCGGCTTCGACTGGCGCGAACCGGGCTGCTCGATGTGCCTGGCCATGAACGACGACCGGCTGAAGCCGCACGAGCGCTGCGCCTCGACCTCGAACCGTAATTTCGAGGGCCGGCAAGGCTTCAAGGGCCGCACCCATCTGGTGTCGCCGGCCATGGCGGCGGCGGCCGCGATCGCCGGCCACTTCGTCGACATCCGCGACTGGAAGTAGGCGCCCGGCTTGGAGCGCAGGAAGTGTCGGAATCAGCGCAAGCGGTGGGGATTGGCTGAAGCTTCCCCGACATCGTCATTCCAGGGCGAAGCAGGAGCGAAGCGACGCGGCGGAGACCCTGGAATCCATGCCGTGACCTTGATCGAAGGATGCAGCAGAGCAGAATTCTGCACTGCTGCAACGCCTTGAGGTCACGGCATGGATCCTCGGGTCTGCGCCGCGTCGCTTCGCTCCTTGCTTCGCCCGTGGATGACGATCGCGATGGGCGTTCCGGCCAATCGCTAAGGCATACCAACGCAGCATATCCGACCGGTCGAAATTTCCGCGCCAGGGAACTTACCTGCGGACGATCTCGTGAAACTCTTCGCGCCGGCCGGGCTCGTCGGCGGCGACGACCAATGCCAGTTGCCTCTCGTCGAAGATCCTGAACCATTCGTCCCATTCCACAAGCTCGTAGCCGCCGGCGTTGAGCGGACGCTCCGGCCGGTCAGTGTCCTCATAGGCGTTCTGCCCAAAAACCAGCCGCAGCATGGCCTGCGTGCCGGCCTCGGGTGAGACGTCGACGATGGCCGGGAAGCCGGCGCGCGCCGCCGCCCAGGAGCGGATCTCATCGTGGTTCGTCAAAGTGATCGTGTCGGCCATCTCGATCGTCTCCTGCCTGGCGTCTCCCGTCTGGCCGGACAACGCCGCTCCGGCAGGCCGGTTCCGAATGCTTTGCGGCGTATTTGTCGGAGGGCTTAACCGCTTGTTTGGGCTTAGGTCCTAGTATCTCCCGTTGGGTAAGTTGGGGAAAGTCGCAGTCCTTTGGACACCGGTCTGCTCATAGCGCTGCTCAATCCGACGATAGCGCTGGCGCTTGGCGCCGCGTTCCTCGTGCTGTGGTCCTATCAGTGCCATCGTCCGTATCTGGCGGCGCTCGGCGCGAGCTACTGCCTGTCGGCGCCGGGTTTCCTGCTGCAATATTTCACGCTTCCGGTCGGCGTGGCGCTGACCAAGCTCGTTTCCAACATCTGCTTCACGATCGCGGCCTGCTGCCTCTCCAGCGCGATCATCGCGCGCTACGGGAGACGCGTGCCTTATGTCGGCATCGGCATCGTGACCGGCGGCGGGCTTGCCGCCTTCATCTGGTTCATGTTCGTCCAGCCGGATCTCACCTGGCGGGTGCTGGTCATGAATTTCGGCTTCGGCGCGCTCAGCCTGCTGGTCGCCGCCGAGCTCCGAACAGTGCGCAACAACGGTCCGACCGAAAGGATACTGTTCGCGCTGTCGCTGCTGTCGGGGCTGAACTTCGTCGCCCGCACGCTGATCGTCGTCATCGCGCACGGGCCATTCCCCGGCTATGACGGATTCTACGGCTCGTCCTACTGGACGACGGCGCTGCTTTCGCACGCGCTGTTGTCGCTGCTGATCGCGCTTTGCCTGTTCACGGCGGCGGCGCTCGATGTGATGAGGGCGCTGAAGGCCGAAACCCACACCGATCCGCTCTCTGGCATCCTCAACCGCCGCGGCTTCGAGGAGCGGGCGACCCTGCTGCTCGACCAGTGCGGCAAGGCCGGCTTTCCCGTCGCCCTGGTGCTGGCCGATCTCGACCACTTCAAGGCGCTCAACGACCGGCACGGCCATGAGGCCGGCGACCGCGTGATCGCCGACTTCGCCGCCAAGCTGCGTTCCGCCACCGGCGCGCGCGGGGCTGCCGGCCGCATCGGCGGCGAAGAGTTCGCCGTGCTTTTGCCGCTCAGCGACCTGGGAGCGGCAAGGCTTTTTGCCGAAGCCATCCGCACCTTCTATTCTGCCGGCTCGATCGACGGCCTGCCGCCCGGCACCAGGGTCACCGCCAGCTTCGGTGTCGCCGCGCGAAGCGGCAGGGAAGGGCTGATGCCGTTGATGCGGCGCGCCGACGAGGCGCTCTACAAGGCCAAGAAGAACGGCCGCGACAGCGTGCGGCTTTCCTATGAGAGGCCTGAGACCACTTTCGTCGCCGAGCCGCTCGCCGTCGGGTGAGGCAAGTGGGCTCCCGCGACTTCGTCATCCTCGGGTCTGCGCGCGTCGCTTCGCTCCTTGCTTCGCCCGTGGATGACGATCGAAGGGATGGCTCGGCCAATCGCGGAACCAGGCGATTGCCATTGACCTCTAAGCGGCGTTCCAAATGCTCTGACGACCGGACAGGCCTTGCGGCTAGCCGCAAGGCCTGCGGCTCCGCAGCATAGCTGGCATTAACGTGTTCTTCGCCCGTCGATGCTTTCGTGTCCGGACCATCCGACGAAGGAAGACATGGGCAGCGCCGACTTCATCTTGATGATCAACCTGCTCGTCGCCGGGCTCTTGGCGGCGGCATTCATGGCGGTTGCCGTCTATGACAGCGGGCGCGTATCGGCGCGCTGGCTTGCGTTCAGCTACCTGCTCGGCATGGCCTATTTCGCCATCGAATTCAGCATCCCCGCTTTCGCCGACGCCCGGCTGCCGGTCGTTGCCGCCTTTGCCGTCTTCCTCGGCGCAACCATCGCCTTCAATGGCGGGCTCGCCCACAAATATGGCTGAGCCCGCCCTGGGCGCCGATGCTGTGCTTCCTCGTCGTCGCCTCGGTCGCCGTCTATCTGGTGCAGGACCTGCCGCGCCATTCGCTGACACGCATGATGGCCTACCAGCTTCCTTACGCCGTCATGCAATTCACCGCGCTCGGCATCGTGCTGTCCTCCCGGCAAAGGCTCGCGCGGCTCGACCATCTGCTTGCGCTGGTGCTCGGCGCCAGCGCGGTGCAATTCGCCTCCAAGCCGCTCATCGCGGGCGCGCTGGGCGGCTGGGGCGCCAATCCGCAAGCCTATGTCGGGACCAGCTACGCGCTGGTGTCGCAATCGCTCGGCACCGTGTTCGGGCTGGCGCTGGCGCTGCTTGCCTTGGCCGTGCTGGTGCGCGACGTGCTCAACGAGGCGACCTCGAAATCGGAAACCGACGCTTTGTCGCGGCTGTTCAATCGCGGCGGCTTCGAACGCCATGCCGACCTTGCCATGCGGGATGCCGTCCGGCGCGGCGTGCCGGTGGCGCTGGTGATCGCCGATCTCGACTATTTCAAGAGCATCAACGACAGCTACGGCCATGCCTGCGGCGACCGCGTGATCGAGACGTTCGCCGGTTTCCTGCGCGAGGCCGCCGCCGAACACCATGTCGCCGGCCGCATCGGCGGCGAGGAGTTCGCCATCATCCTGCCGGGCACCAATCTCGCCGCGGCGCGGCTGTTTGCCGAAGGCGCGCAACGCGTTCGGCGCCCTGCCGATCGATGGCCTGCCCGCAGACCATTGCTGCAGCGCGAGCTTCGGCGTGGCGGAGCTTGCCGCCGACGAGGGTTTTGCCGATCTCCTGCGGCGCGCCGACGCCGCGCTCTACGATGCCAAGAATGCCGGCCGCGACTGCGTGCGCGTGTCAGGCGCGCTGCGGCGGCGCCAGGCGCCGACTGTCTTCAACGGCAAGGGCTGAGATTGGGCATCTCGCCGTCGGAAAGCCCGTACATATAGGAGCGGCCCTTGACCAGCACCGGCGGCTGGTAGCAGCCCGGCGCGCCGGCTTCGTCCGCATCGTCATAGACGACATCCGGCTGGCCGGCGCTGGTGAATTCGGAAAGCTTCTTCGCAAGCTTGCCCTCGCCGACGATGATGCGCTTGTAGCCGGCGGCGCTGTCGACGACGAGATTGCCGAAGGAATCGGCATAGACGCGGTCATGATGGCGCAAGCCGGCTTCGGCCGGCGCCGCGATTGCCGCCACCAGCCCCGCCAGCGCCGCGGCGGCAACGCTTGCCCGCACTGAATTCGAACGCATGTCGCTCTCCCTTGATAGGCACGACAGATCGCGCCTGGAATCCGGTTCGAATCGGAAATTAACGCTTTCTTAACCTTTGTTAAGAGGCGGGAGGCTATCGGCGCCGTTTCTTAAGAAACATGGTTAATTTTGGAAGGCCCAGCTTCCCAAGCGACGGGGGCGTTATGGAGCCGGGCTCACTCCGGGTCATCTTGATCTTGCGGCGCCGCGTGGCTACAGCGGTCCACCGTTTCACGGAAACGGCAACCGGCTATCTCTTTGTTTCGATGCAATTCCGGACGGAAGGCTACGGCGAAAGCGCCGAACCCAACCGTTCACTCTTTTCCCGGAATTGCTATAGGGTGCCGCGCACGAAAGGGCAGCGCATGAGCTTTGGCCACATGGTTCGGGTGTCGATCACCATCCCGCTACTTCTCGCGGCCGCGGCCTGTGTGCCGCAGGACGGCGCGCCGAAGGTGGCGAATGCCGCTCCGCCCGCCTCGCCTGCGCCGATCCAGCAGCCCGCCGCGCCAGGGGCAGCGGCGATGCCAGCGACGCCTCCGGTGCCCGCGCCGGCACCGGTCCCGACAGCGGCCAAGACGCCCGCGCCGCCGACCAAGATCGTCACCGACCTTACCACGCCGCGGTCCGGCATCGGCACCGCCACCTACAGATGCGGCAATGGCGGCATGATCACCATCCAGAATCTTGGCAGCGCCTTGCGCGTCATGCGGCCCGATGGCTCGACCGAGGAGTTCGCCGCCTCGCCCGCCAACCAGAGCAGCCGCTACCAGGAAGCGGCGACGCATGACGCAATCGTGATCGACGGACGCGAGGCGCTGGTGATGAAGAGGGGATCGACCCCGCAGACCTGTAAAAGATAGCGGGTGTGCTGCCATTCAGGTGAGGCCGGCCGGCAATGCCGGCTTCCTGCGCTTCCGGTGCTCACGTACTTCAAGTACGCTCCGCTCCGGTTCTCGGAACCCGCCATTTTCGACTCGGCCTGACCTGAATCTCAACACACCCGGCGCTTGCCGGGTAGATGTATATACCGCACTACAGCAAACGCTGCGCCGGCTTCAAAACAACCGCTAATCGATTGAAGCGCGCGACCGCCAATTTGTCAGACTAAATGATGTTTCCAAAACGATTTTCCGGCTTTGACGCGGTGCAAAAAGAGCATTAGAAACCGGCTGTCCGGAGCCATATATGAGGGCGGCAAACGCCGCATTCCCATCGCGGCTCCAGGATGCCGATCTGGGGGAGCCATGAGCAAATCACCAGCCACCCACGCAGTTGCCGGACGTGAACGGCCGCTCTCGCCGCATCTGACGGTCTACCGGCCGCCGATCACGATGACGATGTCGATCATCCATCGCATCACCGGCGGCGCGCTCTATTTCGGAACGCTGCTGGTGGCGGCCTGGCTGATCGCCGCGTCGAGCTCGCAGGCCGCCTTCGACTGGGTCGACTGGGCCTTCGGCTCCTGGCTCGGCCGGCTGGTCCTCTTCGGCTACACCTGGGCGCTGATGCACCATATGCTGGGCGGACTGCGCCACCTCGTCTGGGACACCGGCGCCGGGCTTGAGAAGCACACCGCCTCGAAGATCGCCTGGGCGACGCTCGCCGGTTCGATCGTGCTGACGCTGTTGATCTGGATCGCCGGCTACATGGCGCGGGGAGCTTTCTGATGAGCGCGAACAACACCGATATGCGCACGCCGCTCGGCAAGGTGCGCGGCTTGGGCTCGGCGCGCGAAGGCACGCAGCATTTCTGGCGCCAGCGGCTGACGGCGATCGCCAACATCCCGCTGTTGTTGTTCTTCGTCGGCTTCCTGATTGCGGTCAACGGCCACGGCTACACGGAAGTGCGGGCTTCGCTCGCCAACCCCTTCGTGGCGTTGGTGCTGGCGCTGGTGCTCATCTCCGGTCTCTACCACATGCGGCTCGGCATGCAGGTCATCATCGAGGACTATGTGCATGGCGAAGGCATGAAGCTGGCGCTGATCGCCCTCAACACCTTCTTTGCAGTCGCAGTCGGCGTCGCTTCGCTGTTTGCCCTGCTCAAACTCGCATTCGGAGGCTGACGTCTTGGCCAACGCAAACACAGCCAGCACGGCTTCCGCCTACACTTTTGTCGATCACAAATTCGATGTGGTGATCGTCGGCGCCGGCGGCGCCGGCCTGCGCGCCACGCTCGGCATGGCCGAGCAGGGCTTGCGCACCGCCTGCATCACCAAGGTGTTCCCGACGCGCTCGCACACCGTCGCGGCGCAGGGCGGCATCGCTGCCTCGCTGTCGAACATGGGCCCCGATTCCTGGCAATGGCACATGTACGACACCGTCAAGGGTTCGGACTGGCTGGGCGACGTCGACGCCATGGAGTACATGGTGCGCGAGGCGCCGGCCGCGGTCTACGAGCTCGAGCATTACGGCGTGCCGTTCTCGCGCACCGAGGAAGGCAAGATCTACCAGCGGCCGTTCGGCGGGCACATGATGAATTATGGCGACGGACCGCCGGTGCAGCGCACCTGTGCCGCCGCCGATCGCACCGGCCACGCCATCCTGCACACGCTCTATGGTCAGTCGCTGAAGAACAACGCGCAGTTCTTCATCGAATATTTCGCGCTCGACCTGATCACCGAGCCTGACGGCACCTGCACCGGCGTCGTGGCCTGGAACCTCGATGACGGCACCATCCACCGTTTCTCGGCCAAGATGGTGGTGCTGGCGACGGGCGGCTATGGCCGCGCCTATTTCTCCGCCACCTCGGCGCATACCTGCACCGGCGACGGCGGCGGCATGGCGGCCAGGGCCGGGCTCCCGCTGCAGGACATGGAGTTCGTGCAGTTCCACCCGACCGGCATCTATGGCGCCGGCTGCCTGATCACAGAAGGCGCGCGCGGCGAGGGCGGCTATCTCGTCAACTCCGAGGGCGAGCGCTTCATGGAGCGCTACGCGCCGTCGGCCAAGGACCTTGCCTCGCGCGACGTTGTCTCGCGCTGCATGACGTTGGAGATTCGCGAGGGCCGCGGCGTCGGCAAGAAGAAGGACCATATCTTCCTGCATCTCGACCACCTCGATCCGGTGGTGCTGCACGAGCGGCTGCCGGGTATTTCGGAATCGGCCAAGATCTTCGCCGGCGTCGACCTCACCAAGGAGCCGATTCCGGTGCTGCCGACGGTCCACTACAATATGGGCGGCGTGCCGACCAATTACTGGGGCGAGGTACTCAACCCGACGCCAGAGAACCCCGACCGCGTGTCGCCCGGCCTCATGGCCGTCGGCGAGGCCGGCTGCGCTTCGGTGCATGGCGCCAACCGGCTTGGTTCGAACTCGCTGATCGACCTCGTCGTGTTCGGCCGCGCGGCGGCCATCCGCGCCGGCCAGGTGATCGACCGCAAGTCGGCGATCCCGTCGCCCAACGAAGCTTCGGTCGAAAAGATCATGGAGCGCTTCGACAGGCTGCGCCACGCCAACGGCTCGATCCCGACCGCGGTGCTGCGCGAGAGAATGCAGCGCGCCATGCAGGAAGACGCCGCCGTGTTCCGCACGCAGGAATCGCTCGAGAACGGCTGCAAGCGCATCTCGGAACTCTGGGGCGAGCTCAAGGACATCAAGGTCACCGACCGCTCGATGATCTGGAATTCCGACCTCGTCGAGACGCTGGAGCTGGAAAACCTGATGGCCAACGCCATCACCACGGTCTACGGCGCCGAGGCGCGCAAAGAGAGCCGCGGCGCGCACGCGCGGGAAGATTTCTCGGCCCGTGACGACGCCAACTGGCGCAAGCATACGCTTGCCCATCTCAGCGAGGACGGCAAGGTGACGCTCACCTACCGGCCGGTGCACACCGAGCCGCTGCTGGCGGAAAAGGACGGCGGCATCAGCCTGGCCAAGATCGCGCCGAAGGCGCGGGTCTACTGACCATGGCATTGGCGGCCGCGGGATATTCAGGCACGCCCCTTCCGGCCAAGCTCGGCCTGAAGGACGGCATGGTCGCCGCCTTCATCGCGCTGCCGCCGGAACTCGACGATCTGGCCGAAGCGGTGTCCTTCGCCAAGGTCGACCGGCTGCCGAAGTGGTCGGCGATCTCGGGCAGCCGCAAATACGATGCCGTGCATGCCTTCACCCGGCAGCGCGCCGAGATCGAGGATGGCTTGGCCCACATCGAGACGGCGATCAAGCGCGACGGCATGGTCTGGGTCTCCTGGCCGAAGAAGGCCTCGAAGGTGCCGACCGACGTCACCGAGGACGTGATCCGGTCGGAGGCGCTGAAGCGCGACTTGGTCGACGTCAAGGTCGCTGCCGTCAACGAAATCTGGTCCGGGCTGAAGCTCGTCATCCGAAAGGACCGCAGGTAATGGTCGAACTCACGCTTCCCAAGAATTCGAAGGTCCAGCAGGGCAAGACCTGGCCGAAGCCGGAAGGCGCGACCAATTTGCGCGAGTACCGCATCTACCGCTGGTCGCCGGACGATGACCAGAACCCGCGCATGGACACCTATTTCGTCGACATGGACGATTGCGGGCCGATGGTGCTGGACGCGCTGTTGTGGATCAAGAACAAGATCGATCCGACGCTGACGCTGCGCCGCTCCTGCCGCGAAGGCATCTGCGGCTCCTGCGCCATGAACATCGACGGCTCCAACACGCTGGCCTGCACCAAGGGCGCCGAGGACATTTCCGGCGCGGTGAAGGTCTATCCGCTGCCGCATATGCAGGTGATCAAGGATTTGGTGCCCGACCTCACCAATTTCTATGCCCAGCATGCTTCGATCCAGCCGTGGCTGCAGACGGTGTCGCCGACGCCGGCCAAGGAATGGCTGCAGAGCCACGAGGACCGCGCGAAGCTCGACGGGCTCTACGAATGCATCCTGTGCGCCTGCTGCTCGACCTCCTGCCCGAGCTACTGGTGGAACGGCGACCGCTATCTCGGCCCGGCCACCCTGCTGCAGGCCTATCGCTGGCTGATCGACAGCCGCGACGAGGCGACGGGCGAGCGGCTCGACAATCTCGAAGACCCGTTCCGGCTCTATCGCTGCCACACCATCATGAACTGCGCTCAGACCTGCCCGAAGGGGCTGAACCCGGCAAAAGCGATTGCCGAGATCAAGAAGATGATGGTGGAGAGAAGGGTCTGAGACGAAGAGGGTTGGTGACGGCAACCGCTAGGTCGCGTTCCTTCACACCCCCCTCTGTCCTGCCGGACATCTCCCCCGCAAGGGGGAGATTGGCTGTCATTCCGGCTTTCGCTAATCTTGGACGCTGCAAAACGAATGAGCGGGGCAGAAGCTGCTGATCTCCCCCTTGCGGGGAAGATGGCCGGCAGGCCAGAGGGGGGTGCTGTCCCTCCAGCTTCAAAGGAGGCAACCCAAATGACCGATCTCCCCATCCTCTCTGCCGTCGAGGCGCGCGTGCTCGGCTCGCTGATCGAGAAGAAGGAGCTGACGCCGGACGTCTATCCGCTGACGCTGAACGGCGCGCACCAGGCCGCCAACCAGAAGACGGCGCGCGAACCTGTCATGGCGCTGGAGCTGACCGAGATCAGGCGGGCGCTGAGCTCGCTCGAGCAGAAGGGCCTGGTGCGCCAGGCCTTCGCCTCCCGGGTCGAGCGTTACGAGCATCAGATGGCGCAGCGCTTTTCGCTGACCACGCCGCAGATCGCGGTGATCGGGCTGTTGCTGTTGCGCGGCGCGCAGACGGCGCATGAATTGCTGGCCCGTTCGGAGCGCATGGCGCGCTTTGCATCGATCGAGGAGCTTCGCGACAATCTCGACCTGATGATCGGCCGCCGGCCGCCGCTGATCCAGCTGCTCGAGCGCGCGCCCGGGCAGCGCGAGGAGCGCTACGTGCACTTGCTGAGCGGACCGGTGGAGGCGGCTGCGGTGGCGGCGCCTTGGCAGCCGGCGGCGACATCTTCGGATGCCGATCTCGCGGCGCGGGTGAAGGCGCTAGAAGAAGAGGTCGCGGCTTTGCGGGCGAAGATCGAGGCGTTGGGCGGTTAACCCTTCCCCGAAGCGTTGGCGCGAGCCCCCTCTCTGTCCTGCCGGACATCTCCCCCTCAAGGGGGGAGATTGGAAGCTTCAGTGCCGACACTCCTCTTACGACGTCGGTGATTGGCGAGACCCTGCGTGACATCTGATCTCCCCCCTTGAGGGGGAGATGCCCGGCAGGGCAGAGAGGGGGGGCGAAGGATCGCCGCCCTCCCAAACCAATCACCCCAACTTGGCGTCCAGCGACACCTTGATCGCTCCCAGCGCCTTCGAGACCGGGCATTCGGCCTTGGCCTTCTCGGCGAGTTCCTTGAACTTGGCGGCATCGATGCCAGGCACCTTGCCGACCAGGGTGATGGCGCTGCCGGTGATGCCGGTGCCGGGCACCAGGGTCACGACGGCCTTGGCGTCGAGCTCGGCCGCGGGCGTGCCGTTCTCGGCCAGGAAATGCGACAGCTGCATGGCGTAGCAGCCGGCATGCGCGGCGGCGATCAGCTCTTCCGGGTTGGTGCCGGATTTGCCGCTCTCATCCTCGAAGCGCGCCTTGAACGAATAGGGCGTGCCCTTCAAGGTTCCGCTCTGCGTGTCCAGCGTGCCTTTGCCCTCTTTCAGATTGCCTTTCCAGACGGCGTTTGCGGTGCGGTCCATGAAGTCCTCCTGCCTTGTCGGTGTTCTCGCCGGCGGGCGCCGGCGTTCTCCATGACTATAGCGCGAGCGCGGCGGAAGACCATCCGGCCCCAGGCGCAATGTGTCGGCATCGCGGGCGCCGTCAAAAAATTCCGAAGAAAGTTGCGTGCAAAAATGTCGACTTCGGTCGGACCGGAGCGTCCTGCGGGCGGTCACAGGTTCGTGGCCGAACGGAGGCTCGCATGGACAATCTGTATTTCTCACTCTGGCGACGTTCGGGCGGCAAGCCGCAACGCAAGGAGGACTTCTGGCTGGACCCGCCGCCTTCCGGCTGCGGGCGGCTTTTGCTGGCCGTTGCCGTCATCGGGGTCGCCGCATGTCTTCTCGAACATGCCGCGGCAGTGAAAGGCGCGGCTGACAACGTCAGGACCGCATCCTATGGTTCATCGCAATATGGGAGCTTGAAATGAAATATGTGCTGCTGGTCTACGGCCAGGAAAAGGACCTCCTCGCGCTTACCCCGCAGGAATCGGCCAAGCTCGATGCCGATTCGCTGGCCCATGACAGGGAGCTCGACCGGCAGGGCAAGCTGATCGTCGCGCAGGCGCTGCAACCGGTGAAGATGTCGAAGTCGCTCAGGCGGCGCCAGGGCAAACGGCTGGTGACCGATGGCCCTTTCGCCGAGACCAAGGAGCAATTGCTGGGCTTCCTCATGGTCGAGGCGGCGGATCTCGACGAAGCGCTGGCGATCGCCGACCGCGTTCCGCTGGCCGAGCTCGGCACGGTCGAGGTGCGGGCGATCTACGACATACCGGGTTCATGACCTGCCGGTCCGGCCGGGTTTCTGGAACACGATATTGCCGAGAACAAGCAGGTCGATGTCGGAGGTGAAGAACACGCCGAGCGCATCTTCCGTGTCATGGATCATGGGGCGGCCCATGACGTTGAAGCTGGTGTTCAGCAGGATCGGCAGGCCTGTCTTGCGGTGGAACGCCGAGATCAGCTTGTGGAACAGCGGATTGCCCGCCTCGGTCACGCTTTGCAGGCGTCCGGTGTCGTCGACATGGCGTACGCCGGGCGGCGCGCGTCCCGGCAGCCATTTCAAGGTGCGCTCCATATAGGGGGACTCGGCATAGTCCTGGAAATAGTCTGGCCCGAACTCATGCAGGATGCTCGGGGCGAAGGGGCGGAACTCCTCGCGAAATTTGACCGACGCGTTCAGCCGGTCGCGGATGCCTGGCGAACGCGGGTCGGCCAGGATCGAGCGATTGCCGAGCGCGCGCGGTCCAAATTCGGCGCGGCCTTGCATGAAGCCGACGATCGCCCCGTCGGCAAGCCTGGCGGCCACATGGTCGGTCAGCCGATCGGGATCGTCGGTTTGCAAGCATGGTTCGATGCCATGCCTGCAAAGCCGTTCCAGCGAATCCTGCGCGCGGACGGAGCCAAGATAGGGGGTCGAAAAGCGCGGCACGGGACGGTCGCGATGCGCCGCCTGCCAGGCCAGAAGCGCCGCACCGACAGCGTTTCCGTCGTCACCGGGTGCCATCGGCACGTGGAGACGGCGGAAGGGTGTCGCTCCCAGGATCTTGCCGTTCGCGCTCGAATTCAAGGCGCAGCCGCCCGTGAGGATCAGGTTCTCGCCGCCCCAGCGCCGATGCGCCTGGTTCAGGAACTCGAAAAGCACATCCTCGAAAACCTTCTGGGCCGTGAAGGCCATGTCGGCATTCGCCATGTGCGGTCTTTGGCGAAACGGCAGCAGGTGACCGATGACGGCCGCATAGTCCCGCGCGAGCGACAGATGTCCGCCCTTCACCGTCACGGCGGACCGCATGCGGCGGTAAAGCCCCTCATCCAGCCGGCCATAGGCGGCAAGCCCCATCAGCTTCCATTCCTCGCCGGCCACCGGATCGAAGCCGGCAGCGAAGCAGACCTGGCCGTAGAAGATGCCCAGGCTTGCAAGATTCGCCATGCCGGGGCTGTCCAGGCGTTTCAGCCTTCCGTCCCGAAACGAAAACACCGATGTGCTCGAGCCTTCGCCCATGCCGTCCATGACGACGCAGAGCCCGTCCTCGAACGGACTTGAAAACGAGGCGGTCGCGGCATGGCAGAGATGATGGTTCCACCCCTTCTTCGTTAGCCGGCTTCTGAAGTGGCGCCGTTCGTTCAGGCGCAGCTCGAGATTGAGCAGCAGGTCGATCACCGAGGTGGGAGCCCGGTAGAGCCCGTGGCGAAGCACCCATCCCCTTGCCCGCTTCGCCTCCAGGTCGGACGCCCCGATCAGGTCGAGCGCGCCGAGGCCCCAGCGGCACAAGGGCGCCAGATACCTGACCGAGCGCAGCGCGTTGCCGGACCATGTCAGGTTCGCGCTGACCGGTCCGGCCTGCGCGTAGCTGTCGAGGATGGGTTCGATCAGGCCAAAGGCGTCGGGCGCCGCATGCCAGCCGCGCTTGTACTTCAAGGCGCGCTCGTTGGCCTGCGCGAACAGCACTTCGCCTGCCTCATCGACCACCGCGATGGCGGGATCGTGCTGCGAGCAGGAAAACCCCAGATATGTCGTCACCGCCCGGTCCCCAACGCTTCCATGACAATGCCGACGCCGGCCGGCGCCCCTCCGGCTCGCGCCAGCAGATCCCGAATCCTGCCCCACGGATAGTCCCGGTCCTTGAGAGCCTCAAGAGCTCGGGCGATCGCGTGGGGGTCGAGCTCGCGGCCCGGCGGCAGACGAATGCCCAACCCTTGCGCGTCGAGCTGGCTTGCCAACACTTTCTGATCGGCAATGGTCGGGATGAACAAAGCGGGTTTCGAATACCGGACCATCTCCCACGTGGTCGCCATGCCGGCATGGTGGATGACGACGTCCGCGCCGGCAATCAGCGGCTCCATGTCGCGGACAGTGTCCAGCACCGTCGCCTCCTGCCCGGGATTGGCCGCCTCGAGCGCCTTCGCGACGCTCTCCAGACGCGGCAGGTCCACCTTGCGTCCGCATAGGGCGACGACCGAGAGCCCCGCCAGAAAAGCCCCCTCGATGGCCGCCTCGAAGCGCCGCGTGTCGTTGTTGGAGAGTGTGCCGAAGGTAATCAGCGCGTAGCCGCGTCCGGCGCGCGGTTCAAATCGGCGACCCTCATCGATCGTCGGCCCGATATAGTGGCGCGGAACATCTCCCCAGGGATCGCCGACCTGCAGCTCCTTGAGCGAAAACACCAGCTCGCACCGTGGCGGCGCCAACCTTCGCCAGGAACGCTCCACCCCGAAAACCTCCTGCAATGAAACGGCGAATCCGAACCTGGCCATTTCACGCAGAAGGGCTGGCGCGCCGCGGAAGACATCTGCCGCAAGCTTCGCGTATCCATCCTCCTTGCGCATCCTGCGCTGGGTCGCCGGATTGAAGACGAGGGTGGGGATCGTGTGGATCCTCGGAATATCCAGCGCGGTGCCGATGCGGCTGGCCCAGAACGCCATGGAGTCCTGCAGGATCAAGCGCGGCGACAGGGCGACGACGTCAGCCGACAGCTGCGCGTGGAATGTCCGCGAGGCGCGAAGGAGATCGGCTCCCATCCGCAGCAGGTTGAAGTCGGGAGCGTCGATATCGTAGGCAAAGCCGGGGTAGGGCAGGAACCGCGCGCCGGAGGAGCGTATCGCGCTTTCGAATGCCGTGTGGCCGAAGCAGACAATTTCCTGCCCGTTGCCGACAAGCCCGCTCAGCAGCGGCAGCATCGGCTTGACATGGCCCATGGCTGGGATCGTGAAGGCAACGATCATGCTTTGCGCGGATTTCAAGATCAGCCTTAACTTCGATAGGATTTTCTTCGCCGCCGCAACCGTTGCGTGTTGAAGCAGGGCCACGCTTCTCTTATCGTCGCCGCGATTTCGGGGGAACTCGGCATGCCTTTCCTGATCGCCATCCTCGGCCTGCTCGGAGCAGCCGCCATCTGGTGGTACCGGCTGAAATATATGAGCGACGCCGCACGCGAGGTCGCCGATGTCGTCGGACGCGTCCAGGGCAATATCCGCCGCAAGAAATTGCGCAACCAGGCCGCGCTCTCGCCGCTGACCGCGATCGACGATCCGGTGGTGGCGGCGGCGACGCTGATCACCGCGATCGTTTCGGAGCACGGCCCGGTCCTGCCGCGGCGCGAGGCTGTCATCCGGGAGGTGATCGCCCAGATCGCCGAAAGCCCTAAGAAGACCGACGAGGCGGTCGTCTATGCCAAGTGGGCGGTCGCGCAGGTCGACGACACGACGATCGTCATCGACGAGCTGGCGCCTTTCCTGCGCGAGCGGCTCGATCCGCATGAGCGTGACGACCTGCTCAGGATGCTGAACCGCGTCGCGCAAGGCGGCGAGCAGAGCCTCAGGATCGCCGACCAGCGGATATTGAGGCTGCGGCAGAAGCTGGGGTTCGAGGTGAATTGAGCTGAAGCGGCGACGACCGGATCGCCTGCCTTCATGATTGGCCGAAACGCCTCTCGCCTCGTGCAGCGGTGCAGAATTCTGCTCCGCTGCACCCTACGATCAAGGTCACGGAATGGATCCTCGGGTCTGCGCGCCGCTTCGCGTCGCTCCGCCCGTGGATGACGACCTCGCGGAGGCTGCGGCAATCGCACCGAGTTCAGATCGCCTCGCCCTTCAACAGCCTTGGCGTGTCGCCGGACAGACCCGAGGCCTGGCGGATGAAGAAATCCTTGAGCCTGGGCATGCGCTCGACCAGCCCGAGACCGAGGTCGCGGGCGGCGCGCAGCGGGCCGATGTCGTTGGAGAACAGCCGGTTCAGGACGTCGGTGGTGACGCCCATCTGCAGCGTGTCGAAGCGGCGCCATTGCTGGTAGCGCTCGAGCACGTCGAGCGCGCCGATGTCCTGGCCGAGCCGGTCGGCCTCCACCACCACTTCGGCGAGCGCCGCGACATCCTTGAAACCGAGATTGAGGCCCTGGCCGGCGATCGGATGGATGCCGTGCGCGGCATCGCCGGCGAGCGCCAAGCGCGGCGCGACGAAGGCGCGGGCCAGCGTCAGCCCGAGCGGCCAGGCGCGCGGCTTGTCGGCGACGCTTATTTCGCCGAGCTTCAGGCCGAAGCGCTGCTCCAGATCGTGCTCGAAGACGAAATCGTCGCCCTCGACCAACGCCTTGGCATCTTCGGTGCGCTCCACCCAGACGATCGACGAGCGGTTGGTCCCGTCCTTGTCCGGCTTCAGCGGCAGCGTCGCGAACGGACCCGCGGGGAGGAAATGCTCCTCGGCTCGGCCATTGTGCGGGCGCTCATGCGCCACCGTGCAGACGATGCCGGATTGGCCATATTCCCATTTCACCGTCTTGATGCCGGCCATGTCGCGCAGTTTCGAATTGACGCCGTCGGCGGCGACCAGCAGCCGCGCCTTCAGCGTCGCGCCGTCGGCCAGGTGCACGGTGACGCCGGCGCCACTCGCGTCGAAGGCGCTGACCGCCATGCCTTCGATGATATCGATGCCGAGTTTTGCGGCGCGGCGGCGCAGCGCGCCGTTCAAGTCGCGGTTGGCGACCATGTGGGCGAAAGGCTCGCCGGGCGCCACCTCGCCGTCGAAGGTCAGGAACACCGGGCGCACCGGGTCGGCGGCGCGCGAGTCGGTGATGATCATTTCGGTGATCGCCTGCGCTTCCGGCGCGATCTCCTCCCAGACGCCGAGCTGTTCCAGCATGCGGCTGGCGGCGGCCGCGATGGCCGAGGCGCGGCCGTCGCGCTGCCAGACGCCGGCGGGCGCCGCGTCGACGACGGCGATGGCGAGGCCCGGCCGCGCCTGCTTCAGCGACACGGCCGCGGTGAGGCCGACATAGCCGGCGCCGGCGATGAGCACGTCGAGAGCCTCGCGCGTCCCATTGGCCTCTGCTCCGTCCCGCTTGCGGTCGACCATGGCATCATCCTTTCACGGCTTCGGCCGGCCGCCGTTTGCGGCCTTGACTGCCTGTGCGTCCTGTCCGAAACCGGCCATGGCACATCCTCGAAGGATTTCAGACATGACAGCGGCCATGGACGAGCTTCTCGACATTCTCGACCTCGAGCAGATCGAACACAATCTGTATCGTGGTCGCAGCCCCAAGGTCGACTGGCAGCGCGTCTTCGGCGGCCAGACCATCGCCCAGGCGCTGGTCGCCGCGCAGCGCACCGTGGAGCCGGAACGCCACGTGCATTCGCTGCATGGCTATTTCATGCGGCCCGGCGACACCAAGCTGCCGATCGTCTACGAGGTCGACCGCATCCGCGACGGCGGCTCCTTCACCACGCGCCGGGTGGTGGCGATCCAGCACGGCCAGGCGATCTTCTCGCTGGAGGCTTCGTTCCAGCAGGACGAGGTCGGGCTGGAGCACCAGATGCCGATGCCACGCGACGTGCCGGGGCCCGATACGCTGCTGACCCAGCCCGAACTGCTCGGCAAGTTCGGCGAGGCGGTGCCTGAAGGCATCAGGCGCTACTGGGAGCGCGACCGGCCGATCGAGATGAAGCCGGTGATGCTGAAACACTATACCAGCCGCGAGAAGCTCGATCCGCAGCAGAACATCTGGATCCGCACCACCGGTCCGGTGCCGGAAAACCGCGCGATCCAGGCGGCCGTGCTGGCCTACCTCTCCGACATGACGCTGCTCGACACCTCGACCTTCGCGCATGGCCGCGCCATCTTCGACCGCGACATCCAGGCCGCCAGCCTCGACCACGCCATGTGGTTCCACCGCAGCCATTCGCTGGACGACTGGATCCTCTACAACCAGGACAGCCCGTCGACGCAAGGGTCGCGCGGTTTCACCCGCGGTTCGCTGTTCGCGCGTGACGGCACGCTCATCGCCTCGGTCGCCCAGGAAGGCCTCATTCGGCTGAAACGCTGAGCCGGCCCAGGCGACTGCCTGCAAAACGCGCTTTTTTGATTTTCTGCCCATTTTATAAGCAATGATGCTGGATCGTCGGTGCGCGAATGATGTGCACCGGCCGCCCATTCCATTTGTTTACAACGGGTTAACACCCGGTTCCGGCAACTGGCACGGAGCTTGAATCCTGTCGGGCACTCTCCGGCTCCTCAGGATCGGTGAAGGTGTGCAAACGCGGGGGACCGCAACAGCAAAGGGTGAAACCTTATGAAAATCGTGATGGCAATCATCAAGCCGTTCAAGCTCGACGAGGTGCGCGAAGCGCTCACCGCCGTCGGCATCCAGGGCCTGACCGTCACCGAAGTCAAAGGCTACGGGCGTCAGAAGGGGCATACGGAAATCTATCGTGGCGCGGAATATGCGGTCAGCTTCCTGCCCAAGATCAAGATCGAGGTCGCCGTCGGCGCCGACATGGTCGACAAGGCCGTCGAAGCCATCACCGCGGCCGCCAAGACCGGCCAGATCGGCGACGGCAAGATCTTCGTCTTCGGCATCGACCAGGCAGTGCGCATCCGCACCGGCGAAACAGACACCGACGCGCTCTAAGCGGCGACCATCCATTCCAACGGAGAGTTCAATGAATATTCCTTCCACCTTGAAGACGACGGGACGCGCGGCCGCTTCGCTCGCGCTCGTGGCCATGAGCACCGTCGCCGCCATCGCGCAGGAAGCCGCCCCGGCAGCCACCGCCGCGGCGCCTGCCGCGCCGGCGCCGGCGCTCGACACCGGCAACACCGCCTGGATGCTGACCTCGACGGCGCTGGTGCTGATGATGACCATTCCGGGCCTGGCGCTGTTCTACGGCGGCATGGTGCGCAAGAAGAACGTGCTCGCCACCATCATGCAGAGCTTCGCCATCACCTGCCTGGTGACGGTGCTGTGGTTCATGTTCGGCTATTCGCTCGCCTTCTCCGACGGCGGCGCCACGAACAGCTATATCGGCGGCTTCTCGAAATTCTTCCATCACGGCATCACCGTCTCGACGCTATGGGCGCCGGGCGTGGCGAACATCCCTGAATTCGTCTTCTCGATGTTCCAGATGACCTTCGCCATCATCACGCCGGCGCTGATCGCCGGCGCCTTCGCCGAGCGCATGAAGTTCTCGGCGCTCTTGATCTTCATGGGCCTGTGGCTGGTCTTCGTCTACGCGCCGATCGCCCACTGGGTGTGGGGTGGCGGCTTCCTCGGTTCGGCCGGCGTGCTCGACTTCGCCGGCGGCACGGTCGTCCATATCAACGCCGGTGTCGCGGGCCTGGTCTGCGCGCTGGTGCTCGGCAAGCGCGAGGGCTACGGCACCACCAACATGGCGCCGCATAACCTCGTCTATTCGGTGATCGGCGCCTCGCTGCTGTGGGTCGGCTGGTTCGGCTTCAACGCCGGCTCGGAACTGGCGGCCGACGGCCTTGCGGGCGCGGCGATGATGAACACGCAGGTCGCCACCGCCGCCGCGGCGCTGGCCTGGATGTTCGCCGAATGGATCGTCGCCAAGAAGCCTTCGGTTCTCGGCATCATCTCGGGCGCCGTCGCCGGCCTCGTCGCGGTGACGCCGGCTTCGGGCTTCGTCAACCCGACCGGCGCCTTCATCGTCGGCATACTGGCCGGCGTCATCTGCTACCTGTCGGCGGTCAAGCTCAAGCATGCGTTCGGTTATGACGACTCGCTCGATGCTTTCGGCGTGCACGGCGTCGGCGGCATCGTCGGCGCGCTGCTCACCGGCGCGCTGGCGGATCCGGCGATCAACGCGCTCGGCAAGGACGCCTCGGTCGGCAAGCAGCTCTACGGCATCGCCTTCACCATCCTGTGGACGGCGATCGCCACCTTCGTGATCCTCTACATCGTCAAGGCTCTGGTCGGCCTGCGTCCGTCCACGCAGGAAGAGGTCGAAGGCCTCGACGTCACCCAGCACGGCGAAGTCGTGCCGTAAGGCCGGCTCTGCTCTCTGCTTCGGCGCAGTTCCGGACGGGAAACCGTTGGAATTGCCCCGAGGGCCGGCGGATCCTCCTCCCGCCGGCCCGGAATTCCTCCCAAGATCCCGTCGTGACGCCCCCAAAAGGGGCTCACGCCTTGAGGCCCGGAAGGTTCTTCCGGGCCTCCTTTTTGCTCGGCGCCTGCCTGGCGAAGTCTCGATCACATTCACTTGATCGCGCTTCAGTGAAACATCGACCTTCCAGGTTCCGTACTGGGATAGCGAGCGCCATCAAGGCGTCCGCCAAACAAGAGGGAAGGAACCACCTGATGAACATCAAGAACATCTTCCTGGGAGCAATGGCTCTTTCGATGATCAGCGGCGTTGCACTTGCCGGTGCTCTCGACGAGCCGGCCAACATGGCCCCGTTCTTCACCGACTCCAGCATGAAGACCATGAAGCCCGAGGCCGACTTCAAAGCAGCCTGGGCGGCGATGCCCAAGGACAAGCAGGACATGATGATGAAGGAATGCCAGGACGCGGCGATGAGCAAGCCTCACGCCGAGTTCTGCGGCAATCTGGTGACCTACGCCGGCAACAGGTGATCCCGCGGAAGGTCGGGTCCGGAAGGGCCCGATCGTTTTGGCGTTTTCAACGCACAGGGTGGCGGGCCGCGAGGCCTGCCATCTTTGTTCGAGCCGAAGCCCGGTAAAGAGCCATGGTTAATGCGGCCTTAACCTTCCCCCCGATAGTCTGACGTTCGAATCTGCCGGAATGCGCCATGCGCCCGGCCAGGCAACGATCACGGGGAAGAGCATGCGTTCAGGCGCCTCAGCACCGCTCGCGCTGACCGATACGGGGCACGGCATCCAGGCATTCGCGCGGCGTCAGGTCGGGCGGCTGGTCGGCGCCGGGCTGTTCCTGTTCACCGCCTTCGGCATCGCGGCTTTGGCCACATGGAACGTCGCCGACCCGAGCTTCTCGCATGCCACCAGCAACGTCGTCACCAACGCCATGGGCTATGCCGGCGCGGTCTTCTCCGACCTTGCGATGCAGTTCTTCGGCCTTGCCGCCGTCGCTGGCCTTGTCCCGGCGGTGATCTGGGGCTTCCTTCTGTTTTCGGCGCGCGGCGTCGACAAGTTGCCGAAGCGCGGCTTCGGCTGGTTCGGCTTTGCGCTTTTGGCCGCCGCCATCGCCGGCTGCGTGACGCCGCCCAACACCTGGCCGCTGCCGACCGGGCTCGGCGGTGTCTTCGGCGACATGGTGCTGAAGATTCCGGGCATCGCCGTCGGCGGTTATCCGAAAGGCCTTTTCGCGACGATCATAGCAGTCATCCTTGCCGCTCCCGCCTTGTGGCTGTTTGCCTATGGTTCGGCGCTGATTGCCCGCAAGAACGGCTTTGCCGTCATGGAGCGCACCGCCGCGCCCGATCCGCGCGAGCAGGACGAGATGCTGTTCGACGAGGATGAGGACGAGGGCGACGAAGGGATACTCGCGCTCGGCGCCGTCACCCATTGGTGGCTGTCGTTCCGCGCCTACCTGCATCGCCGCGCCGAGCGCCGCAGGCGGGAGCGCGACGAGTTCGAACCGCCGATGGAGCCCAAGGCCAGCGCCTGGCGGCGCGCCGCCGAGCGGGTCGAGTCGGCCGAGTTCGCCGAGTCCCGCATGAGCCCTGGCGGCCGCGCCCGCGTCGAGCCGGAATTCTTCGCCGCCATGGTCAACGACCGCAGCGTCTCGGTCGACCCGGCCGACCAGGATATCTTCGACGAGGAGGATGAGGACGAAGACGTCGACCTCGACGACTTCGACGACGAGGCGCCCGCGCAGCGGCGGGGCGCAGGCGCCAGGGTGCAGAATTTCCGCTCCGATGCCGCGACCCGCGTCGCCGCGCCGGCAGCACGCCCGGTGCCAGGGTCACGCGTCCAGCGCGAGGCGCAGACCTCGCTGATCGGCTCGGACACGTTCGAAATGCCGTCGCTGCATTTTCTCTCCGAGCCGAAGAACATCGCCAAGGATGCGAGCCTTTCGAAGGACGCGCTGGAGCAGAATGCGCGCCTGCTCGAAGGCGTGCTGGAGGATTTCGGCGTCAAGGGCGAGATCATCCATGTCCGCCCCGGTCCGGTCGTCACGCTCTACGAGCTGGAGCCGGCGCCCGGCATCAAATCCTCGCGCGTCATCGGCCTTTCCGACGACATCGCCCGCTCGATGAGCGCGATCGCGTGCCGCGTCGCCGTCGTGCCTGGCCGCAACGCCATCGGCATCGAATTGCCCAACACCAAGCGCGAGACCGTCTATCTGCGCGAGATCATGGCCAGCCGCGACTTCGAGACGACCAAGATGAAGCTGGCGCTGGCGCTCGGCAAAAGCATCAATGGCGAGGCGGTCATCGTCGACATCGCCAAGATGCCGCACGTGCTGGTCGCCGGCACCACCGGCTCGGGCAAGTCGGTCGCCATCAACACCATGATCCTGTCGCTGCTCTACCGGCTGACGCCGCAGGAATGCCGGCTGATCATGATCGATCCGAAGATGCTCGAACTTTCGGTCTATGACGGCATCCCGCATCTTTTGACGCCGGTCGTCACCGATCCGAAGAAGGCGGTCGTCGCGCTGAAATGGACCGTGCGCGAGATGGAGGACCGCTACCGCAAGATGTCCAAGGTCGGCGTGCGCAACATCGACGGCTTCAACGCTCGCGTGCAACAGGCCGAGAAGAAGGGCGAAAAGATCTCGCGCACGGTGCAGACCGGCTTCGACCGCCAGACCGGCGAGGCGATCTACGAGACCGAGGATCTCGAACTCGAGCCGATGCCCTATATCGTGGTCATCATCGACGAGATGGCCGACCTGATGATGGTGGCCGGCAAGGACATCGAAGGCGCGGTGCAGCGCCTGGCGCAGATGGCGCGCGCCGCCGGCATCCACGTCATCATGGCGACGCAGCGTCCGTCCGTCGACGTCATCACTGGCACCATCAAGGCCAATTTCCCGACCCGCATCTCCTTCCAGGTGACGTCCAAGATCGACAGCCGCACCATCCTCGGCGAGCAGGGCGCCGAGCAGCTGCTCGGCATGGGCGACATGCTCTACATGGCCGGCGGCGGCCGCATCCAGCGCGTCCACGGCCCGTTCGTGTCGGATGACGAGGTCGAGAAGGTCGTCGGGCACCTGAAGCTGCAGGGCGTGCCGGAATATCTCGACGCCATCACCGAGGACGACGAGGAAGACGACGAGGACGGCCCGTCGGGCAAGGGTGGTTCCGGCGGCGGTGGCGGCGGCAATTTCGAGGATTCCGACGATCCTTACGACCAGGCGGTGGCGGTGGTGCTGCGCGACGGCAAGGCCTCGACCAGCTACATCCAGCGCCGGCTCGGCATCGGCTACAACCGCGCCGCCTCGATCATCGAGAAGATGGAGAAGGAAGGCATTGTCGGCCCGGCCAACCATGCCGGCAAACGCGAGATACTGGTGCCGACCGAAGAGGACAAATTCTAGGGTTTGTCGATATTCAGGTGAGGCCGGCCTGACCTGAATCCGACAACCCCTGGCCCGGCGAGACGCCAGCCCGGGCCGGCAAGCAACCGGAATTCGTCTGGCGCGTTTCATGCGACGGGCTCACGCCCGCGCTTGCGCGACGGGCCTGTCGCGCACCGCCAAACTTAGGCCCTAGTGGGAGTCCAGAAACTGCGGCGACACGAATCACAGAAAGTGACCGGCATGAAGACCCAGACAGAATTCGCCATCACCCGCCGCCAGCTCCTCGGCCTCGGCCTGATGCTTGGCGGAGCCGCCGCTCTCAACCTCGTGCCGGGTTATCAGCTCGTGGCCGCCGCGCAGGCCGCGGTGCCGTCGGCGGCGCAGAAGATCGCCGACCACTTCTCCTCGGTGAGGTCGATGAGCGGCGAGTTCGTCCAGTTCGGCCCGAAAGGCGAGCAGACCGGCGGCAAGTTCTTCCTCGAGCGCCCGGGCAAGATCCGCTTCAACTATGACGGATCCTCGAACTTCCGCGTCATCTCCGACGGCAAGTCGGTGGTGATCCTCAACAAGAAGCTCAACACCTCCGACCTCTACCCGCTGTCGAAGACGCCGCTGAAGCTGCTGCTCGACGACCGCATCGACCTCTCCGGCGGGCGCGTCAAGGCGGTCAAGGAAGAGGACGACCTCACCACCATCAAGCTGTCCGACAAGTCGGTCTTCGGCAATGCGATGATCACCATGATGTTCGACCCGAAGACCTATGACCTGCGCCAGTGGACGATCACCGATGCTCAAGGCAAGGACACCACGGTGATGATCTTCAATACCAAGGAAGGCGTCAGCTTCCCGCCGGATACGTTTGCCATCGACTATACGGCGAACAGAGAGCTGAATACCAAGACGCGGTAAATTCAGGTGAGGCCGGTCTGCAAATGCCGGCCTCCTGCGCTTCCGGTGCTCACGTACTTTAAGTACGCTCCGCTTCGGTTCTCGGAGATTTTCGACTCGGCCTGACCTGAATTAGGTCCCCCGGTCAAGCGATTGCAGCCGCAAAGGTTGGCTTGTCTTTCCCGCGAGCGGCTGGCACTAGATCGACGATCTCTTGCCGGACTCGCCACATGCCCTTCACCATCGCCACCTGGAACATCAACTCCGTGCGCCTGCGCATGCCGATCGTCGAGCGGCTTTTGAAAGAGCACGCCCCCGACGTGCTGTGCCTGCAGGAAACCAAGGTTCCCGACGAGCTCTTTCCGGAAAAAGCCTTCCGCAAGGCGGGCTACGAGCACATCCTGTTCCACGGCCAGAAGGGCTATCACGGCGTCGCCACCGTCGCCCGCCGCCCGATCGAGCTGGTCGAGAAGCGGCGGTTCTGCGAGATCGACGACAGCCGGCATCTGTCGGTCAAGGTGCAGGCGGGCGGCAAGTCGGTGCTGGTGCATAATTTCTACGTGCCGGCCGGCGGCGACGAGCCGGACCCGGAGATCAACCGCAAATTCCGGCACAAGCTCGATTTCGTCCAGGAGATGAACGGCATGCCGGCGGGCGGGGACGAATCGTCCGCATCGATCCTGGTCGGCGATCTGAACATCGCGCCGCAGGAGCACGACGTCTGGTCGCACAAGCAATTGCTCAACGTCGTCAGCCACACACCGGTCGAGACGACAAATTTCGAGGCGATGCGCAAGGCCGGCGGCTGGGTCGACCTGATGCGGCTCGACGTGCCCGCCGAGCAGAAACTCTACACCTGGTGGAGCTATCGCGCGAAGGACTGGGAAGCCTCCAACCGCGGCCGCCGCCTCGACCATGTCTGGTCGTCCGCCAACCTGGTGCCGAGCTTCAAGGGCTACGAGATACTGCAGGCGGCGCGCGGCTGGGAGAAGCCGTCCGACCATGTGCCGGTGATAGCCAGGTTTGACTTGGACTGACGCGTTGCGGGAGAGGGCGGCGCTGGCGTTCGGTCGTCATCCACGGGCGGAGCAAGGAGCGAAGCGACGCGCGCAGACCCGAGGATCCATTCCGTTACCTGCGTCGAAGGATGCAACGATGCAGAACAGAGGTAATTCTCTCCCCACATCGATGTTCGCCTGGAAACCCATTTTGCAACGCGGCAACGCGTCAACGTCACGGAATGGATTCTAGGGTCTACGCGCGTCGCTTCGCTCCTTGCTTCGCCCTAAAATGAGGAAGCCAGCGTGGGGCGGCCTTTCAGGCATCACCCCGAAAAGCGCGGCGCCAGTTCCTCGATGCGGGCGATCATCTGCTGGAATTCCTCCAGGATGCGCTCATGCAACAGCACCGCGATCTCCGGATATTCTTCCAGGATTCGGTGGAACATCTTGCGGCTCAATCGGATCACTTCAGAATCGACCGTAGCCGACGCGCTGGTCAGCCGGTTGGTGTCGGCTATCAGCGCCAGTTCGCTCAGCATGGTGCCCGGACCTGCAGTGCCGATCGGGACGCGTTCACCTCCTAGCTCCCGATAGAGCGTGATCAGGCCGCTAACCACGATGTAGGCAGAGTCGGCGACGTCGTCCTCGCGGTAGAGCTTATGGTCGGCCTGCAGGAAAGTTGTCTCGGCGCCGAAGGCGAGCAGACGCAGCTGTTCCTGCGTGAAGCCCTGGAAAAGCTTTACGCTGGACAGGATGTGGATGTCGTCATCCAACGCCATCCTAGCTGTGTCCCCGAGCGGTCAGTCCAGTCCCTCCTTTGGAGCGGCGCGCCCTAAAGGACGCGCGAGAAACGCTCCAGCACTTCCTGCCTGCACTCCGTGCGAGGCATCCATCGAGCCGATCCATCACCCTCCAGCACCAGGATCGTACCCGAAGCGGTCCCGCCCGACCGCTTCGTCTCTTTTGGCGCAATTCCGGACGGAAGGCTACGGCGAAGCCACCGGGCTCAACCGCCTCACGCTTTTCCTGCAATTGCTCTAGATCATGAAATGTTTAAGGAACCAGCTTGTAGCCGCCGCTTTCTGTCACAAGAATTTCGGCATTGGAAGGATCGCGCTCGATCTTCTGGCGCAACCGGTAGACATGGGTCTCCAGCGTGTGCGTGGTGACGCCGGAATTGTAGCCCCATACCTCTTCCAAAAGCACGTCGCGCGTCACCACCTTCTGGTCGGCGCGGTAGAGATACTTGATGATCGAGGCTTCCTTCTCGGTCAGCCGCACCTTGGCGCCGCGCGGATCGATCAGCAGCTTCTGGCTGGGCTTGAACGTATAGGGGCCGACCGAGAAGGTCGCATCCTCGCTCTGCTCGTGCTGGCGAAGCTGGGCGCGGATGCGGGCGAGCAGCACCGCGAAGCGGAAAGGCTTGGTCACGTAATCGTTAGCGCCAGCCTCGAGACCCAGAATCGTGTCGGAATCGGTGTCATGGCCGGTCAGCATGATGATCGGCGCCTTGTAGCCGCCCTTGCGCAGAATCTTCACCGCCTCGCGGCCATCCATGTCGGGCAGGCCGACATCCATGATGAGCAGATCGACGACGCCGCCGCGCGCCGCGGCAACGCCTTTTGCGGCGCTCGATTCCTGCTGGACATCGAATTCTTCGTAGAGCGCCAACTGCTCAACCAGGGTGGCGCGCAGGTCGTCGTCGTCATCGACGATCAGGATGGTGCGTGATGTCATGGATCAATCCGTTGTTTTAAAAAGAATATTCAGTTGACCTCCCCCCATTTATGCGGAAGCTCACCGGCGCAACAGCCGATCACAGTGATTTGTTCCGTGAGACAATCATACAAGAAAAAACGCGCGCGCAATGAGGCGGGCGCATTTTTGCCGAAAGCCTTGCGTGTTTTGGTCGTGCGCGCACGGCCGGGCAACCCCGCGCAGGGGTTCCTGCAGGCCGGCAAAACGGTGTTTCCCTGCGCCCTGGGGCGCGGCGGCATCACCGCCAACAAGCATGAAGGGGACGGCGCGACGCCGCTGGCGTCGATGCGCATCCTGTCAGGCTATTTTCGGGGCGATCATTTCGCGGGCGGGCGCAGGACGAGGCTGCCGATGGTGCCGATCGGTCCGGATCTCGGCTGGTGCGAGGTGCCGGACGACCGCAACTACAATCGGCCGGTGAAGATCCCCTATGGCGCGAGCCATGAGCGGATGAAGCGCGACGACCGGCTCTACGACGTCTGCCTGGTGCTCGACTGGAACATCGCGCCGCGCCGGCGCGGGCGCGGCAGCGCGATCTTCTTCCATCTTTCACGGCCGGGCTTCACCCCGACCCAGGGCTGCGTGGCGGTGACGGCGCGGACCATGGCGAGGCTGCTTCCGTTGCTGTCGGACAGGACGGTGGTGAGGGTGGTGAGGTAGGGGCTATCGATATTCAGGTGAGGCCGACCTGCAAACGATGGCTTCCTGCGCTTCCAGTGCTCACGTACCTCAAGTACGCTCCGCTCCGGTTCTCGGAAGCCATCGTTTTCGACTCGGCCTGACCTGAATCTCAATAGCCCCTCGGCCGCCGCCAACCTGTCCCCAGCAGTCCGATCTCGCGAAGCTCTCGATCCATCGCCTTCGAGATGTTCCCGTGCTCGGCGCCGATGTCGCGCAGCTGGCTGTCGGAGAGGTCTTCGACCGATTCGTGCGGCAGCCGGGCGGCGACCCGGGCTTGGCGCAGCCAATCGCGTGCTGAACTCAGCCAAAGGGCGAGGCCGGAAGGGGATTCCAGGGGGGTGCAGGACTTCAGGGCGATCTCAGACATGGCTCTATCGTGTTTCTCCGGATATCAAATCCGGTTTGATGGTGTTTCGATGGAGTCATAATGCTGGATTGAAAAACAAACGAGAAACGAGTAGTTCTTTTCTGATCATCAAGTTTTATTTGGAGATCGCATGTCCAAGCTGCTGCCGGGAACGCGGGCGCTGCGGACGTTCGAAGCGGCCGCCAGGCATCTCAACTTCACCCGCGCCGCCGACGAGCTCGGCCTGACGCCGGCGGCGGTCAGCCATCAGATCAAGGAAATCGAGGACCAGCTCGATCTGGTGCTGTTCACGCGCACCAGCCGCACCATCCGGTTGACCGAGGCAGGCAACGTGCTGCACGACGCGTCGATCGATGCGCTCGACCTTTTGAACCGCGCCGTCAGCCGCGCCCGCAAGATGACGCGCGGGACCTCTTTGCTGAAAGTGACGCTCGACGCCCAGTTCGCGACGAAGTGGCTGATGCGGCGCGTCGACGATTTCCGCCAGCAGAAGCCCGGCATCGAGCTGCGTTTCGATATCACCTACGATGTCAGGGATTTCGACCGGGACGATGTCGATATCGGCATCCGCTTCGGCGCCGGCAAATATCCGGGGCTTTGCGCGCACAGGCTGTTCGAGAACATCATCATCCCGGTGTGCAGCCCGGCGCTGCTGGCGGCGGGTCCGCCGCTGAAGGAACCGCGCGACCTGTTCAACCACACGCTTGCGCATATCGAATGGTCGCGGCAGGGCGTGACCTGGCCGAACTGGAGCATGTGGATGCACGCGGCCGGCGTCGACGATTTCGACGACAGCCGCACGCTGGTCTTCGGTTCGTCGACCGATGCCACCCAGGCGGCGCTCGACGGCAATGCCGTGGCGCTCGCCGACTTCGCCATGGTTGCCAATGATCTTTCGCAAGGGCGCCTGGTGCGGCCCTTCGAGCTCGGCATCAAGGTCGCGCCGGAATTCGCCTATTTCCTGGTCTATCCCGAGGCCGCGAAGGACGACGCGCGCGTCGTCGCCTTCCGCGATTGGCTTACCGAGGAGGCGGCGAAGACGCCTACCTGAGAGGCGCGCCTCAGCCCGCGGGCGCGCCCGGCGCGCCGAACCAGCCGATGACGGCGCCGATGATCAGCATCACGCCCAGCCAATGGCCGGCATCGATCAGCGTCAGGGCCCAGCCGAAGCCTTCATAGCGGTGGTTGGCGGTGAGCGTGGTGGCGATGAAGCCGAGCCACAGCACGAAGCCGAACAGCAATCCCGCGATCGGGTTCGGCTCGCCGCCGGTGATCGCGCCCACCACCAGCGTCAGCACGAGCGCCATGATGAGCTCGGCGACGAAGCTGACGACGAAGGGAACGGCAGAGCGCTTCATGGTGGCGGGGTCGAGCCTGGCTGCCTTCAGCCAGGGCTTGCTCAAGCCCATGTACCAGACGGCGCCGAACAACCATGCGACGACGGCGGCGACAATCACCGCCAGCCAGTTCACGACCGAAAAATCCATGCTTTTCCCCTCCAGATCGAGACGCGATGGAACGCTTGTTCGCCCGTCGCGTCAAGCAAGGCGCCAGACGGTCGTGCGCTTGACCTCGGCGTCCTCCAGGACCCGCGTCACCGGAACCTGGTAGACGGCAAGCGATTGCAGTCCGGTCCTGGGGAGGTAGGCGCGGCCCGGATCGCCGACGAGGATCTCGGCGCCGCGCGCCCGCAGGCTGGTGAACCAGGGCAGCAGCCGGTCGGCGAAAGCCTTGTCGTAGAAGACGTCGCCGGCAAGCACGACGTCCCAGCCATCGTCGGAACCGACGCAATCCGTGCCTCGGAATTGCGCCTCCACGGCGTTGGCTTCGAGGTTGATGGCGATTGCCGTTTCGCAGAACGGGTCGATATCGGCCGCGACCACCCGCGCAGCACCAGCTTTCATCGCCGCTATCGCGACGAGGCCAGAACCGGAGGCGAAGTCGAGCACGCGCCTGCCGCGCACGGTCCCGGGATTGTCGAGCACATAGCGGGCGAGACCCTGGCCGCCGGCCCAGGCGAAGGCCCAGAAAGGCGGCGGCAGGCCGATCTCGGCCAGTTCTTCCTCGGTGCGCAGCCATAGATCATGCGCCTCGTCGGCGAGGTGCAGAAGCACTTCCGGCACATGCGCCGGCGCCATCAGCGCCGTGTTGTCGAGAATGAACTTTTTCGCGCTTTTCGGCGCGAGCTTCGTCACGGTGCCGGGTTGAGCTCGGCCATGCGGCAGACCTCTTTCCATTCGGCCGGCGTCACCGGCTGCACGGAAAGCCGGCCAAGCCGCACCAGCGCCATCTCGGCGAGCTTGGGATTGGCCTTGACCTGTTCCAGCGTCACCGGCTTGGGCACTTCCTTGAAGGCCCGGATGTCGACGCATTCCCAGCGCGGATCGTCGGTGGTGCTGTCGGGATGCGCCAGCGCGCAGACCTCGGCGATGCCGACGATGTTGAGCCCCTCGTTGGAATGATAGAAGAAGCCGAGATCGCCGATCTGCATCGCCTTCATGTTGTTGCGGGCGGCGTAGTTGCGCACGCCGTCCCATTGCGTGCCGGCTTTGCCTTTGGCCTTCAGCGCCTCGAAGGAAAAGACCGAGGGTTCGGACTTGAACAGCCAGTAATTCATATCGTTTGTCCCGTTGCCATTGTCGGCGCGCCGTGCACGGCGTTGCCGCCTATGCTTACTCTCTCGCCGGCGCCGCGGCGAGGGCGGCGAAGGATCACGCGCCGGCGGGCTTCTGGAACACCCAGTTCCACGGACGGATCTGGACGCTCTCGAACAGGCCGGCCCTGGCGTAGGGGTCGGCGGCGGCCAGGGCCTGGGCGCCAGCCATGTCCGGCGCCTCGATCATCACTAGGCTGCCGTCCGGCTTGCCATCGGCGTCGAGGAAGGGGCCGGCAAAGGCAAGCCTGCCTTCGCCGATCAAGCCTTCCAGGAACGCCGCATGCGCCGGCCGCGTGTCGACGCGCAGCTGCAGACTGCCGGGCTTGTCCTTGCAAATCAACGCAAACAGCATCTTTCAAACTCCGATGGTTCAGATGTCGGTTTCGGTCTTGAGCGGGCGTGTCATCAGCGCGGTCACGGCCTGGCCGATGGTCACCTTGCCGTCGAGGATGGCGGCGACGGCCGAGATGATCGGCGCATCGATCTGGCGCTCGGCGGCGATGCGGGCGGCAATGCTGGCCGTCGGGACGCCTTCGGCCAGCGGCAGGCCGGCAAGCGGCTTGCCCTGGCCGAGCGCCAGGCCATAGGCGAAGTTGCGCGACTGCGCGGAAGAACAAGTGAGCAGCAGGTCGCCGAGGCCGGAAAGCCCCATCAGCGTCTCCGGCCTGGCGCCGAAGGCGGCGCCGATGCGGCGCAATTCGACGAAGCCGCGCGTCACCATGGCGGCCTGGGCGCTGGCGCCAAGGCCCGCGCCGGTGACGGCGCCGGCGGCGATGGCGAAGACGTTCTTCAGCGCGCCGCCGATCTCGACGCCGATCAGGTCGTCGCTGGAATAGCAACGCAGGTTTTCCGCCGAAAAGCGCGCGGCGAGCTCCGCCGCCAGATCGCCGTCGCGAGCGGCGACCACGACGGCCGTCGGCAGGCCGCGCGCGACGTCGCTGGCGAAGCTCGGACCGGACAGTGCTGCCACCGGATTGTCTGGCAGGCTTTCCGTTACGATCGCCGAGAGCAGCGCGCCGGTCTCGCGCTCGATGCCCTTGGCGCAGAGCACCAGCGGCGCTCCCTGAGGCACATGGTTGCGGGCATTGGCCAGTACGGCGCGCAGCGACTGCGCCGGCGTCACGGCGAGCACGCAGTCGGCGCCGTCGAGCGCGGCGGCCATATCGCTGGTGGCCGCGATGCCGGGCGCGATTTGGATGCCGGGCAGATAGCGCGGGTTCTCGCCGCGGGCGACGGCAGCGACGGTCTCAGCGTCGCGCGCATAGAGCCGGACATCATGGCCGGCGCGCAGCATGGCCAGCGCCAGCGCCGTGCCCCAGGCGCCGCCGCCCAGTACCGCGACGCGCCAGCTGCTGATGGATCGCTTGGACGTCATGCCTTGGCACCGCGCCGGCCCGAGCCGACCAGTGGTGCCGAAACACTGTCGAGCGGCCAGCGCGAGCGCGGCACGAAATCGGCGGCGTTCTCGTCGGCGATGCCCGCGCGCAGCCGTTCGATGCCGGCCCAGGCGATCATCGCCGCATTGTCGGTGCAGAGTTTTTGCGGCGGCGCGACGAAGGCGAAGCCGGCTTGCGAACAAAGCGCTTCAAGCGTTGCCTTGATGGTGCGGTTGGCGGCGACGCCGCCGGCAACGACCAGCGCCGGCTTTACCTGGCGAGGGAATTCCCGGCGGAAGCGGGCAAGCGCGCGCGCCACGCGGTCGCCCAATGCGTCGGCCACCGCCGCCTGGAAAGAGGCGCAGATGTCGGCGACGTCCTGGTCGCTCAGCGGCGCGATCGCGGTTGCCGCCTGACGCACCGCCGTCTTGAGGCCCGAGAACGAAAAATCCGGCTGCGCCGAGCCCTTCATCGGGCGCGGGAAGGCGAAGCGGCGCGGGTCGCCACTGGCCGCGGCCTTCTCGACATTCGGGCCGCCGGGATAGGGCAGGCCGAGCATCTTGGCCGTCTTGTCGAAGGCTTCGCCCAGCGCATCGTCGATGGTGGTCGCCCAGCGCTGGTAGTCGCCGACGCTGCGCACCGCGACGATCTGGGTGTGGCCGCCGGAGACGAGCAACAAAAGATAGGGGAAGTCGAGACCGTCGGTCAGCCGCGCCGTCAGCGCGTGGCCTTCCAGGTGGTTGATGGCGATCAGCGGCTTGTTGGCGGCAGCGGCGATCGCCTTGGCCGTCATCAACCCGACGATCAGCCCACCGACAAGGCCTGGCCCCGCCGTCGCGGCGATCGCGTCGACCTCGTCGAGCGACACCTTGGAATCTTCAAGTGCCGCCTCGACAATCCCGTCGAGAGCCTCGACATGGGCGCGCGCGGCGATCTCGGGCACGACGCCGCCGAAGGCCGCGTGTTCCTCGATCTGGCTCAGCACCACGTTGGACAGGATTTCGGGCGCGGAAACGCCGTCCAGCGCCACCACGCTGGCCGCCGTCTCGTCGCAGCTCGTCTCAATGCCCAGAACGCGGATCAATTCGTCGCTAGCCTCAAAGATTGTGTCACCGACCATTCCCAATTAGGAAAAGGCCCGGCAGACCTCAAGCTGCCGGGGGTTATCACGGACCGCGCGCCATGCAAACTTTGAAAATCGGAACACGCGGCAGCCCGCTGGCACTGGCCCAGGCGCATGAGACGCGGGCGCGGCTGATGCAGGCGCATGGGCTGCCCGAGCAGGCATTCGAAGTGATGCCGATCTCGACCAGCGGCGACCGCATCCAGGACCGGCCGCTGTCGGAAGCCGGCGGCAAGGGCCTGTTCACCAAGGAAATCGAGGAAGCGCTGCTCGACGGCCGGATCGACATCGCCGTGCATTCCTCCAAGGACATGCCGACGGTGCTGCCCGATGGACTGGAGCTTATCACTTTCCTGCCGCGCGAGGACGCGCGCGACGCCTTCATCGGCAAGACAGTGAAACGGATCGCCGACCTGCCGCATGGCGCCACGGTAGGGTCGTCGTCGCTGCGGCGCCAGGCGCTGCTTCGCCGCATGCGGCCGGATTTCGAGGTGGTGATGTTCCGCGGCAATGTGCAGACGAGGCTGCGCAAGCTAGATGAAGGCGTCGCCGAAGGCACGATTCTCGCCTATGCCGGCTTGAAGCGGCTCGGGCTCGAACATGTCGTCACCGACCTGATGTCGCTGAAGGATTTCCCGCCGGCGCCGGGACAAGGCGCGATCGGCATCGAAACGCGCATCGGCGACCGCGAGGTCGAGAGGATGCTGGCGGCGATCCATCACGTGCCGACCGGCCAGGCCCTGGCCTGCGAGCGCGCCTTCCTCGCCGCGCTCGACGGCTCGTGCCGCACGCCGATCGCCGGCCATGCGACGGTCTCGGGCGAAAAACTTGATTTCACCGGGCTGATCATCTCGCCCGACGGCACGGAATCGCATGAGGTTCGGCTGGACGGCGAGGCCGCGGGCGCCGCGGAGATCGGCCTGGACGCCGCGCGGACGGTTCGCGCCAGGGCCGGTGCTAAATTCTTCGACGGCTGGGCCTGACATGGTCCGCGTCCTGGTGACGAGGCCGGAGCCCGGCGCGTCGCGCACGGCACGACGCCTCGAAGCCCTGGGATTCCAGCCGATCCTGCTGCCATTGACCGAGACGAGCGCATTGCCGGTCGAGACGACTGTCGGCGATGCGGTCGCGGTCGCCGTCACCAGCGCCAATGCGGTGCGGCATGCGCCCGGGGCGCTGATCGCGGCGCTTGCGCGCCTGCCTTGCCACGCGGTTGGCAAAAGGACGGCGCAAGCCTGCCGTGCGGCGGGATTTTCATCGGTCGCGCAAGGTCCGGGCGATGCCGAAGCGCTGGCCGACGGCATCGCCAACGGCCTTGCCGGCAAGGCGATCGTCTATCTGTGCGGCCACGTGCGCTTTCCGCTGTTCGAGCGCCGGCTGGCGGCGGCCGGCGTGCATGTCCAGGCGATCGAGACCTACGACACAACAGCGATCGACCATGGCGATGCCGATGTGGTCGCCCGGTTGTCGGGCCGGCCGGTCTACGCCGCGCTGCTTTATTCGGCCAAGGCAAGTGCGGCGCTGGTCAGCCTGATCGCGCGGCCTGCGCTACGGCAGCTCTTTGAAAAGACAGAATTCCTGGCACTTTCGGCGCGTGTCGCCGAACCGCTGCAGGGGATCGCCCGTCAAACGATCCGCATCGCCCCGCAGCCAGAGGAAGATGCGTTGCTGGCGCTTTTGTCGCAAACGCGCTGAGCCGCGTCATCACACCGCCCCTTTTCACCGCTTGGTGATGTGCTAGAGCATCCCCTGGACCCTTTGAACCATCCTCAAGCCAGTTCGCGGAGCCCAAGCATGGTCAAGACGCCGAAGATGCGACACTCGAAGACACGGCGCGAGCCGGTGACCATCGAACTCGAGCCCGGCGCCGTCTCGCGAATCACCGACGAGGATGCCGCCAAGGCCGATGCCGCGCAGACCGACGAGGCCAAGGCGGAAGAGGCCGTCGCCGCTTCGCAGCCCGAGGCGCCTGAAGAGCCGATCCACGCCGAGCAGGCCGATATCGAGCCGTGGGAGCATAGCGATGCAGCTCAAGCAGCGGCCGACAAGCCCGAGGCCGGCAAGGACGAGCCGGAAAAGCCATATCCCGGCGGCTCGGATGCACCGAAGAGCCAGCCCAGGGGCTTCGAGTACAATTTCGAGGACGCATCCGCCGCTGGCGCCAGCGCCGCGGCATCGAAAGCAAACGAGACACGGAATGAGGATCGCGTATTGCAACCGTCGCGCAAAACCGGCGTCAACGCCATCGCCGCGGGCGTCATCGGCGGCGTGATCGCGCTTGCCGGCGCCGGCCTGCTGCAGGCGGTGGGCCTGCTTGGCGCGCCGGGGTCGGGCGGCGGATCGCTCGACGGCGTCACTGGCGAGATCGCGTCGCTGAAAAGCGAGATGGCGGCGCTGAAGGAAAGCGGCGACACCGGAGCCACCGCCAAGGTCGACGGTCTTTCGTCGGCGCTCGAGCAGGTCAAGGCCGATGTGGCGGCGCTGAAATCCACCGCAGGACAGAGCGGCGACGGCGCCGCGCTCAAGGCGCTCGGCGACAAGGTCGGCCAGGTCGAGACGGCTGTGGCCGACCTGCGGAAGAACGGCAATGCGGCGCCTGTCGATCTCGGTCCGCTCAACGAGAAGATCGCCGGGCTCGACGCTCAGGTGAAATCGACCGGCGACGCGGCCAAGGCAGAGGACGGTCGGGTCGCGGCACTCGAGCAGTCCGTGTCGCAGCTTTCCGGCAAGGTCGAGGCGCAGGCCTCGCAGCCCAAGATCGCGCTGGCGATCGCGGCTTCGGCGCTGAAGTCGGCGCTCGATCGCGGCGCGCCGTTCGCGACCGAGCTCGACACGTTCGCCGCGATCGCGCCGGATGCGCCGGAACTCGCGACGCTGCGCTCCTATGCCGACAAGGGCGTGCCGACCCGCGCCACCATCGCGTCGGAGGCCGATGCCGCCGCCAACGCTATGGTCGAGGCGGCCAAGCCGGCCGACCAGAATGCCGGCTTTTTCCAGAGCCTGGTGTCGAGCGCGGAATCGCTGGTCAAGGTGCGGCCGGTCGGCGCCATCGAAGGCAAGGGCGCGCCGGAAACCGTCGCCCGCATGGAAGTGGCGGTCACCCAGGGCGACTACGCCAAGGCGCTCGGCGAATATGACACGCTGCCCGATGCCGCGAAGGCCGCCGGCGCCGACTTTGCCGGCAAACTCAAGGCGCGGCTCGACGTCGAAAAGCAGCTCGAAGCGCTGATTGCCGGCGCGACGAAGGCATGAGGACGACACGATGATCCGCCTCCTCGTCTTCCTCGCCGTCGTCTTCGCGCTGGGGCTGGGCTTTGCCTGGCTGGCCGATCGTCCGGGCGAGATGCTCGTCACCTTCAACGGCTACCAGTACCAGGTCACGCTGATGGTTGCGGCGGTGGCGATCGTCGCCGTGGTCGCCGCGGTGATGATCGTCTGGTGGCTGGTGAAGTCGCTGTGGAACAGCCCCTACACGATCTCGCGCTATTTCCGGGTGCGCCGCCGCGACCGCGGCTACCAGGCGCTGTCGACCGGTATGATCGCCGCCGGCGCCGGTGACGGCGCGCTGGCGCGCAAGAAGACCAAGGAGGCCGCGAAGCTGATCAGCTCCGACCAAGAGCCGCTGGTCAACCTGCTCGACGCCCAGGCCTCGCTGCTCGAAGGCGACCATGAGGGCGCGCGCGAGAAATTCGAGCGCATGCTCGACGATCCCGAGATGCGGCTGCTCGGCCTGCGTGGGCTCTATCTGGAGGCCGAGCGGCTCGGCGACCGCAATGCCGCGCGCCACTATGCTGGCCGCGCCGCTGCGGTGGCGCCGCAGCTTGCCTGGGCGGCGGAATCGACGCTCGAGGAGCTGACCGAACGCGGCGACTGGGACGGCGCGCTGAAGCTGGTCGAGGCGCAGAAATCGACACGGCAGATCGAGCGCGACGCCGCCAACCGCCGCAGGGCCGTGCTGCTGACCGCCAAGGCGCAGGCGCTGGTCGACAGCGATCCGAACGCGGCCCGCACAGCGGCGCTCGAAGCCAACAAGCTGGCGCCCGATTTCGCGCCGGCCGCGGTGATCGCCGCCGATCTGGTTATCCGGCAAAACGACGTGCGCAAGGGCTCCAAGATTCTGGAGGCCGCCTGGAAGGCCGAGCCGCATCCCGACATCGCCGAGCTCTACACCCATGCCAGGCCGGGCGACGCCGTGCTCGACCGCCTCAACCGGGCAAAAAAGCTGCAGGAATTGAAGAAGAACCACGCCGAGTCGGCGATGGCCGTGGCGCGCGCCGCGCTTGACGCGCAGGATTACGCGACGGCCCGGCGCGAGGCGGAGTCCGCGATCCGCATGGATCGTCGCGAGGGCGCCTATCTTCTGCTCGCCGATATCGAGGAAGCCGAGACCGGTGACCAGGGCAAGGTGCGGCAGCTGCTGTCGAAGGCCGTGCGCGCGCCGCGCGATCCCGCCTGGGTGGCGGACGGCGTCATCTCCGAGCGCTGGGCGCCGGTGTCGCCGGTCACCGGCAAGCTCGACGCCTTCACCTGGCGCGCGCCGATGGAGCGGCTCGGCCAGCTGATCGACAGCGAGACCGATATCCCGGTGCCGGCAATCACGGCTGCGCCCGCCGCACCGGCCGAAAAGGCGGTAGACATTGTTGCCGATGCGGCGGTCGAGAAGCCGGTGCCGACGAACGGCGGCGAGAAGGACAAGGCGGTGGCCGAGACCGTCGATGAGACGGGAACCATCGGCCAAGGTTCGGAGTTGCCGCATCTCCCGGACGATCCGGGTGTCGCGCCTGACGAGGCTGCGGAAAAATCGCCGCGCCGGTTTCGTTTGTTCTGAGGCTATGTTCTGGAGCCGGTTTTGGTGGGCAGGGAAAAAACATCGATGTTCGAGCGCGTATTGTCCTTCCTGAGGGATCTGCCGGCCGCCGGCGAGGCCAAGCCCAGCGCCGATGATCCGCGCGTCGCGGCTTCCGCGCTGCTCTATCATGTGATGAACGCCGACGGCGTGCGCCAGGACGTCGAATGGGAACGGTTCAAGCAGATCCTGGCCGAGACCTATTCGGTGAGCGGCGCGGAGCTCGATGCGCTGGCCGCGGCCGGCGAGCGTGCCGACAACGAGGCGATCGACCTCTATGCCTTCACCAGCGTCTTGAAGCGCGATCTCGACGCCGAGGCGCGCAAGGCCTTCATCGGCCTGATGTGGGAAATCGTCTATGCCGACGGCGAGCTGCACGAGCTCGAGGACAACACCGTCTGGCGGGTCGCCGAGCTGATCGGCGTCGAGCGCCACGATCGCATCGAGGCGCGCCGCAAGGCGGCGGCCGAGGCGCCCGGCGCGCGGGGCAAGTCGAGCGACGAATAACAGGACCCTTCGCCTTCCATGCCATCCAGACCAAGGCCGAGACCCAAAATCCTGATCGTGCTGCATCAGGAGAATTCGAGCTCCGGTCGCGTCGGCCATATGCTGCTGGAAGAAGGCTTCGATCTCGACATCCGTAGGCCGCCGCTCGGCGACGAATTGCCCGGCACGCTCAACGACCATGCCGGCGCGGTGGTGTTCGGCGGCCCGATGAGCGCCAATGACGAGGACGAGTTCGTCCGCCGCGAGACCGACTGGCTGGAAATCCCGCTCAAGGAAAACCGGCCGTTTCTCGGCATCTGCCTCGGTGCCCAAATGCTGGCCAACCATCTCGGCGGCAAGGTCGAGGGCCATGGCGAGGGGTTGGTCGAGATCGGCTGGTACCCGCTGAAGCCGACCGACGCCGGCAAGAAGCTGCTGCACTGGCCGGAGATGGTCTACCAGTTCCACCGCGAGGGTTTTTCGCTGCCGAAGGAAGCGACGCTGCTGGCAACGGCGGAAACCTATCCCAACCAGGCTTTCCGCTATGGCGACAATGCCTGGGGCATCCAGTTCCATGGCGAGCTGACGCGGGCGATGATGCAGCGCTGGGTGGTGCGCGGCGCGCATCGCTTCGAATTGCCCGGCGCCCAGCCCGGCCGTGACCATCTCGGCGGCCGGCTGATCTGGGACATGCATCTCAAGCGCTGGCTGGGCGAGTTTCTGGGGCTGATTTTTGGCAGGCCGGCGGTGGGATAGGGTAAACCGAATTTGCTTCGAACGGCTGTGCCCGACTCAAAAATTACCTACGCCTTCAAGGATTTTGCTCGCTAGTAAGCTCCTGTATTTTCTCAAGGAGATTTTTGACGAGCAGCCGGTACGCGCGCGTGAGTTCGTCCGGCGACAATTCTACTCTGATGTCGTACTTGCCGGAATAGTTTACCTGCAGGTCGACTGTTCCGAACAGCGTCGTTGCGCCATCGCGAATGTCTGTCGCCACGATCATGTTCGCCAATGGCTGATCCAGCAGAATGACGCCTGGTTCTCCGGGATGATTGTGCGTCGTCGTGCGTATTTTCACAACGTAACCCTCCTATCAGGTGAGAGCCCGCCTCTCCTCATCGGCATCGGGCCTTGTCCAAAATAGAAGCCGTCCCCTCAAAACGCGAGGAACAAAAATGGATGGTATCGGCGCGGCCACCATCTGTGTTATGCGCCGCCCAACCAACCGAAGGACGACACCTGTGAACGAACCGACCTTGGCCGAGGCGACCGAGAATATCTATGCCTCACTCCGAGCCGACAATGCCGATATCGATGCGCATATCGCGACGCTCAAGGCGGCGCTGGCACGGGAGGGGAAAAAACAGGCGGTGTTCGATCCGGCCAAGCTGGTGCAGAAGAACCGTGCCGGCCGCAAGTTGATGCAAGCCTATTTTCGGCAGCGCGGCGTCAGCGTGAGCTTTTCGGAATAGATCTGCTCCCGACCTGAGCTTCCGCATCGGTGCCCTCGCAGCCTAGCCACAAGCCCCATACCCCTAACGGCGGGCCGGTGAGTGCCGTCGACCTGATCTGGAACTCGATCAATTGCGGCTGTTGAGATGCCGCACCTGCCGCAGCGCCGGGAACAGATAGGCCCACAGGCCGGCGACCGCTACGGCGCCGATGCCGCCGATCACCACGGCGGGAACCGTGCCGATCAGCGCCGCCATGGTGCCGGCGCGGAATTCGCCGACCTCGTTGGAGGCACCGACGAAGACCTGGTTGACGGCGTTGACGCGGCCGCGCACCTCGTCCGGGGTCCAAAGCTGGATCAGCGTCTCGCGGATATAGACGCTGAACATGTCGGTGGCGCCGAGCAGGGCAAGTGCCACGATCGACAGCCAGGTGATGGTCGAGACGCCGAACAGCACCGTGACGGCGCCGAACAGCGCGACGAAGCCCAGCATGATCTTGCCGGCATGATCGCGGATCGGATGGCCGGCAAGCCAGACGGCGACGCAGATGGCGCCGATGCCCGGGGCCGAGCGCAACAGGCCAAGACCCCAGGGGCCGAGATCCAATATGTCGCGCGCATAGACCGGAAGCAGCGCCGAGGCGCCCGACAGGAGCACGGCGAAGAGGTCGAGCGAGATCGCGCCGAGCACGATCTTCTCGCCCCAGATATAGCCGAAGCCGGCAAACAGCGTCTGCATGGTCGGCTTGTCGGTGGCCGTCTGCTGGGCGGGCTTCGGGATGGTGAAGATGAGCACAGCGGCGGCGAGCATCAATATGGCGGCGGTCGCGTAGGCGATTTCGGCCGAAACGCCGTAGAGCAGGCCGCCGGCGACGGGGCCGACGATGGTCGCGGTCTGCCAGGCCGACGAGTTCCAGGCGATCGCGTTGGCGAAATCCTCCTGCGGCACCAGATTGGCGAACAGCGAGGACGAGGCCGGGCCGTAGAAGGCCCGCGCAATGCCGAACGCCACCAGCACCATGAAGATCGGCAGGGGGCTGGTCAGGCCGCGCAGTGTCAGAAGCAGCAGACCCAGCGCGCAGCCGGCCTCGACCAGGGTCGCCAGCGTCATGATCAGCCGGCGGCCGAAGCGGTCGGCGACGACGCCGGTGACAAGCACCAGAAGCAGCGAAGGCAGGAACTGGACGATGCCGACAATGCCGAGGTCGAACGGATCGCGGGTCAGGTCATAGACCTGCCAGCCGACGGCGACCGAAACGATCATGGTCGCGAAGGTCGTGAGGAAACGCGCCGTCCAATAGCTGAGGAACGGGCGGTGCCGGAACGCGGCGTAGCGCTGGTCGGGTGACGTTGTTTCGACGGTCATGATCTGAGGCCCCGTTGCGACGATGGCCGGCGGGGCACTTCCACGGTGGGCGCTGGTCCGGCCGCAACCCTTTAGCCCAGTTCGTTTCGCCATGCGCGCAAAAAATCCGCGCCGGATCAAAGAAAATCGAAATTTTCTCCCCGAATGGCGGCTCAGCCTCTCAACGCGGCGGAGATGGCGTGAAGCCCGCCGCGCAGCTCCGCTTCCGTCGGCCAGCCGAAGCCAAGGCGGAAGAAGCGTTTCGGCATCTCGAACCAGTGGCCGGGACCGACATAGGTACCGTGCTCCTCCAGCAGCCTGCTGTAGAACGTGTCGAGGTCGAAGCCGGCATCGACGTTGAGCCGCGGGAAGCCGACGACGCCGCCTTGCGGCCGCACCCAGTCGACAAGAGGCTCGCCGTCGATCCAGGCCTGGACGATGTCGCGGCGCCTGGCCATTTCGGGGAGCAGCGAGGCCAGAAAGCCGTCACGGCGTTCGAGCGTGGTGCGGGCGATCGCTTCGTCGATGACGCTGCCGCAGATGCCGATCTGCTCCTTGGCGGCGAGGAAGGTTTCCTGCAGCTCCGGATCGCGGGTTACCAGCCAGCCGATGCGGATGCCCGGAATGCCGAAGGCCTTGGACAACGAGCAGACGCTGATGGCGGCGGGACTGAGCGAGGCCGCGGCGGGCAGGCGTTCGCTGTAGGAGAGGTCGCGATAGGTCTCGTCGACCAGCAGCCGGCATTTGCGATGTTCGGCGAGCGCAATCAGCGCGTCGAGATCGGCGCGTGTCATCATCGTGCCGGTCGGGTTGTGCGGGCAGGTGACGCTGATCAGTTTGGTGCTCGGCCGCAGCTCTGTCTTGACGCGTTCGATGTCGACGGCAAAGCCCCGGTCGAAATCGAGGTCGACATAGGAGATGGCGCAGCCGATCGCTTTCGGCGTCTCGATGTTGGTGGCGTAGTTCGGCCGCACGACCACGAGATGGTCATTGGGCGACAGCAGCGACGTGGCGATAATGAACAGCGCGCCGGCCGCGCCGGCGGTCACCAGCACATCGTCGGGAGAAACGCCCTTGTCCTGCCCGGCGATCAGCGCCCGCAAGTCCTTGTCGCCGCGATGCTCGCCATAGAACAAGGTGAGGTCGGGCAGCGCGAGGCCGATGTCGGAGAGTTTCTGGTCGGCGATCGAGCTTTCGGAGAGGTTGTAGCGGATGCGGTCGTAGCCGTATTCCTCCGGCGCTTCCTTCTCGATCACCATCCTGGCGTAGTTCATGGCTGGCCTGCTCCCCGGTCTCAGACCGTATCCAAGCCATAAAAGCAGCAAGCCTGCCAAGGCGGATTCCTCGGCAGGCTTGCTTAAACCATTGGTGCAGGCGCGTTATTTCAGGCGAGCGATCTCAGGCGGGCGCCTTGGCCTTTCTGCCTTTGGCCGGCTTTGCCGGCTCCGGTTCCGCCTTGCGGCCGAGGCCGATCGACTTGGCGAGCTGCGAACGCGACGCCGCATAGTTGGGGGCGACCATCGGGTAGTCCACCGGCAAGCCCCATTTGGTGCGGTAGGCTTCCGGTGTCAGGCCGAAATGCACACCGATATGGCGCTTCAGCGATTTGAACTTCTTCCCGTCCTCGAGACAGATGATGTAGTCCGGCGTCACCGAGCGCCTGGGATTGACGGCGGGGGTCGGTGGGGGCGCCGTGGGCACCGCCGGCTGGCTAATCCCGCTGATCGAGGAGGCGACGCTGGCGATCAGTCCGCCCAGGTCCGAAGCGGGCAGGCGGTTTTTCGCGACATAGGCCGATACGATGTGAGCGGTGAGCTCGAGCAGATCGACTTCCTTGGCTGTGCTGGTGTCCTCGTCCACGTAGTCCCTCCATTTTCGCCGCAAGGCCGCGAAAACGATCCGGTTTTCACGGCGTGTAATGTCAAAGCGCTGCGGGCGTTATTGGCGAATTCGAAAAGCCGCAGGGGCCGCAGGCCGGCGAATTCCTAGTCGGCAAATCTGCGCGACGCAACGTTTTGTCGCGTCAATACACGCTGTTTTGAACAATTATACTGAAATGTAACAATATCAGACGATCAGCGCCTTGTCGCGCCATAGACGAAATCCACCCTCGAAAGCGCGAGTGTTGTCGCCGCGCCGGGATTTTTCAGGCAATTCATCGAGCTTGTCGACATTGCCGCCGCCAATCACGACATAGTCCGGCTGCAAGGCGGCGCGAAGCCTGTCGACCACGTCGAAAACGTATCTGCGCCACTTCTTCTTGCCGCGCTTTTCCAGGCCGCGCTCGCCGACATAATCCTCGAAACTCGCTCCCTTTTTGTAGGGAAGGTGGGCGAGCTCCATGGGCTGGCCGACATTCTTGATGATCATGGCGGCGCCAAGGCCGGTGCCGAGGCCGAGGAAGAGCATGCGGCCGCCGTCATAGCTGCCGATCGCCTGCATCAGCGCGTCGTTGACGAGCTTCACCGGTTTGCCGAAGGCGGCGGTGAAATCGTAGCCGTTCCAACCCTTGCCGAGATTGAAGGGGTCGAGCGAGGGCTTGTTGTCGCGCACGGGGCCGGGATAGCCCATCGAGATGACGTCGTAGTCCAAGTCCTCGGCCAGCTTCTTGACCGAAGCGACGACCTGGTCCGGTGTCAGGCTCGGTCCGGACGCGGCGCGGCGCATCTCGCCGCCGGCGCTGGTCAGGATCTTCACATGCGAGCCGCCGACATCGATGGCGAGCACGATCGGATCGCTGCTCGCCGGCGCCTTCCTTGTTGCCTTCGCCATCTTGTCCTCCCGAAGCTATTTCGTCGGATTGATCCAGCCGTCGGGCGGTCCGAAGCCGTTCATGGCATCGGCCGGCCCCCAGGTCTTGGGCGCATAGATCGCCGGCGCCGTGGTGTCGCCGAGCACCGGACCGACGATGCGCCAGGCAAGCTCGGCCGCGTCCTGGCGCGTGAAGAGCTGGCCGTTGCCGTTCATGGCGTCGCCGATCAGCCGCTCATAGGGCGGCATGTCGCCCTTGGTGTCGTCGAGCGCGGTCAGTTCCACCTGCTCGCCGATCATGTCGTCGCCGGGGACCTTGCGCTGGGCGCCGATCGAGATCGCCACCTGCGGGTCGATGCGGAAGCGCACGTAATTGGCGTCGCCCGGCTTGATCGGATCGAAGACGTCGAGCGGCGGCCGCTTCATCCGCACGATCACCTCGGTGGCGTGCACCGGCATGTTCTTGCCGGCGCGGATGAAGAAGGGCACGTCCTGCCAGCGCCAGGTGTCGACGAAGAAACGCACCGCGGCGAAGGTCTCGACCGGCGAATTCGGCCGCACGCCGGGCTCGGCCAGATAGCCGTCGAACTGGCCGCGCACGACATCGTCCTTGGTCAGCGTGCGGATGGCGCGCAGCACCTGCACCTTCTCGTCGATCAGGTCGTCGGCCGAGCGGCCGACCGGCGGCTCCATGGCCAGAAGCAGAAGGATGTTGAGCAGGTGGTTCTCGATGACGTCGCGGATGCAGCCGACATCGTCGTAGAATTTGCCGCGGCCTTCGACGCCGAAATCCTCGGCCATGGTGATCTGGACGCTCTCGACGAAGTTGCGGTTCCAGATCGGCTCGAGGAAGGAGTTGGCGAAGCGGAAATAGAGCAGGTTCTGGATCGCTTCCTTGCCGAGATAATGGTCGATGCGGAAGATCGACTGCTCGTCGAACACCAGATGCAGCACCCGGTTCAGCCAGCGCGCCGACTGCAGATCGTGGCCGAACGGCTTTTCCACCATCAGCCGGGCGCCGCGCGCGGTGCCGGACTGCTCCAATCCTTGCACGACGGTCTCGAACATGGTCGGCGGCACGGCCATGTAGTGCAGCGGCCGCTGCGCGGAACCCAGCGCGGTCTTCAGCTTCTCGAAGGTCGCGCCGTCGCGGTAGTCGCCGCTGACGTAGCGCAGCAGCGAGGCGAGCTTGGAAAAGACCTTGTCGTCGATGCTGCCCAGCGCGGTGACGGCGCCGTCGCGGGCGCGGTCCACCAGTTTGGGGAGTTCCCAAGGCTCGAAGGCGACGCCGATCACCGGCTCGGTCAGCGTCCCCTTGGCGACCATCTGGTAGAGCGCCGGGAAAATCTTCTTATGCGCAAGGTCGCCGGTCGCTCCGAAAAGCACCAGCGTGTCGGACCTCTCCTGGCTCATGCCTTGTCTCCCCTCACGCGCCGGTCTTCTTTTCGAGATGGCCGCCGAAGGCATAGCGCATGGCGGACAGGAGCTTGTCGGCGAATTGCGATTCGCCCTGCGAGGAGAAGCGGTCGAACAGCGCCGAGGACAGCACCGGGGCGGGGACGCCGGTGTCGATCGCGGCCTTCAGCGTCCAGCGGCCTTCGCCGGAATCGGAGACGCGACCGCCGAATTGGGCGAGCGCCGGATCGCTCTTCAGCGCGCCGGCGGTGAGATCGAGCAGCCAGGAGCCGATGACGCTGCCATGCCGCCAGACTTCGGCGACCGCGGGCAGGTCGACGTCGAACTGGTAGTATTGCGGATTTTCGAGCGGGCTGGTCTCGGCGTCGGCGGTGCGCTGCCTTTTGCCGGCATTGGCCGACTTCAGGATGTTCATACCCTCGGCATAGGCGGCCATGACGCCATATTCGATGCCGTTATGCACCATCTTGACGAAGTGGCCGGCGCCGCTCGGGCCGCAATGGAGATAGCCGAAGGGCGCCGTGCCGCCATCCTTAGGCGGATTGGAGCCGGCATCGGCGCCCGGCGCCAGCGTGGCGAAGACCGAATCGAGATGCTTCACCGCCTCGTCGGGGCCGCCGATCATCAGGCAGTAGCCGCGCTCGAGGCCCCAGACGCCGCCGCTGGTGCCGACATCGACAAAGTTGATGCCTTTCACCGCGAGCTTGGCCGCCTGGTCGACGGCATCGTGGTAGTAGGAATTGCCGCCGTCGATGATGATGTCGCCCGGCTCCATCAGCGCCGCGACCTGGTCGACGATCCTGCCGGTGATCGCGGCGGGCAGCATCAGCCAGGCGCAGCGCGGCTTGGCGAGCTTGCCGACGAATTCCTCCAGCGAGGCCGCGCCGACGGCGCCGTCCTTGACCATACCGGCGACGCTTGCCGAATTGATGTCGTAGACGACGCATTCATGGCCATCGCGCATCAGGCGCCGCACCATATTGGCGCCCATCCTGCCCAGTCCCATCATTCCGATCTGCATGGTGTCATCCCGATTGCTTGAGGAAAGGAGAAGTATAATGGCCCTGCTGGATCACGATCGAGTGTCAATGCCGACGCTGAAGTCGACATTCTCCCAACGCATCGCCCCGGGCCAGAAAAAAGTGAAGACGATGGTGGTTCCCGGCTGCAGGCGGTTAACGGGCAAATCCACCAGATGGATGCCGAACGTATTTTCGACCGTCTTGCTGTCCTGCACGGTCAGCCATTTGTCGGTGCTCCAATGGACGACGCCCGGCGCCGACAATTCGACGCGAAGCGCCTTGCCGGCCGGAATGGAGCGGATCTTGTGGTTGAAGCGCCATATCCGCAGCGGCGAGACCGTCTTGCCCTTGATGTAGCGTTCGATGCCCTGCGGCGGCAGGTCGAAGACGGCGCCGTCGCGTAGCGAGCGCAACAGCTTGATGTGCTCGGCATGCGCCCAGACCAGCGGCATGGCGCTGCCGGAAGGGGCGCCCAGGCGCAATTCGCGGTCCGGCATGTCGGGGCGATCCCAGACCTGTTCCGGCAGCAGGCCGCCGGCGCCGGCCGAGCGTTCGAAGGTTTCCAGCAGTTGCGCCGCTTTGTCCTTGCGGCCGGCGGCCAGCTCATAATGGGCGCGCTCGCCGGCGAGCAGCGGCCACGGTCGCCCCCGGCCGGTGCCGTCGAAGGGCGTGCCGTCCTCGTGCTCGCCATAGCCGTCGCAGGTATAGCGGTACCAGAGCGGCCCTTGCGGCAGGTCGCAGCGCAACTCGGCATCGATCGCCTTGACCGTGTTCACGATGCGCGGGTCGTCCGCGGCTCTCAGCCCGAAGCGCACCAGCGCCAGGGCGTCCGGGCTGATGATCGCCTCGGCCGGCTTGTCGGTATCGCCCGGCGGCCGGTTCTTGATCGGCACGAAGCCGTCCTTGGGCGAGGCGGCGCTGCAATCGTCGGGCGGTGCGATGCGGACATAATAGCCTTCGATGCCTGCTCTCGCGCTTGCCTCGGTGCCGGTGACATAAGTCCAGCGCTCGATCTGGTCGTTCCAGCAATCGGCGGTCTCGCGCAAATAGTTTGCCGGCTCATTCTTACCGAAGGCGTCCAGCATGTCGGCGGCTGCGAGCAATGCGGCTATTTCCACGGCCAGCGTGAACGGGCTGTAGCCGGCGTCCTCTTCCCAGCGATCCTCGCCGGTGACCGGGCCGTTGCGCACGACGTAGGAGGCCGCATTCTCGATCATCGGCAGGAAGTCGGCGAGCTTCGACTTCGGCAGGTGGCCGGCGCGGCGCAAGGCGTCGGCAAGCAGCAGCGGAAAGGCGCATTCGTCCATCTGGATGCCGGGCCAATAGGCCGTGCCGTCGGACCAGACATTCTGCGGCCAGTGGCCGTCGGGCTGCTGGATCGAACGCAGATAGGTGAGGATCTGCAGCGCCTGCCTGGCGTCGCCGGCGGCGAGGAAGCCGCCCGCCGTCTCGACCAGGTCGCGCGGCCAGATGAGGTGATAGCCGCCGAGGTCGTCGTCGCCCTTGTTGAACCCCCAGGGGATCGACAGGCTGGCGACGGCGGCGCCGGGCCTGGCGATCGACAGATGCGTTGCCAGCACCGCCGTGCTGGCGCGGTAGGTGTTCAGACCGGAGGCGGCGTGGCGGTCGAGTTTTTCCAGCCCTGCCTGGAATGCCCGCCAGTTGTCGACATAGGTTTTCGCGGCCGGCTCGAAACCCTGTTTCAGGCTTGCAAGCGCAAGGTCGGCGGCTTCCTCCGGCGAAGCGCCGAAGCCGAGCGCCAGCAGGGCAACCGCCTTGCCGGCCGAAAAGCCGATCTCGCCGGTCAGCGCGACATTGCCGTTTTCCGCTGCCTGACAGGAAGGATCGAGCGCGCCGTTGTCGTGCAGCTGCTGCCAGCCGTCGGAAAAGCCGACATAGCTGGCCGAGCAGGCGCCCCAGGGCAAGGAGGAGGCGAGCGCGAGCGAGACGCCGCGTCCGGTGGCAAAGAGAAGGCGCTGCCCCTTGTGCTCGCCGATCCAGGCGGTGTTGCCCATGCCGGCATTGACGAGATGCGGGGCCAGCAATGCGTAGACGCGATAGTCGGCCGCCCGATCCTTGAGGACGGTGAAACGCACTTCTTGCAGCAAGACAGGTCGTTTCGAATCCGTAACGATACGCTTCTCGATCCGGTAGGCGCCGTCGGAAGCGGTGTTGGTCAGCTGGTAGCCGGGGATGCCGTCCTCGAAAGGTTCGATGGTGTGTGCCGCATCGCGCTTCTCTTCGGAAAAATAACCGCCTGGACCGGTGACGATCAGCCCCAGGTCGCGCGTGCAGGCGCTGTCGAGGCGCGGATAATAGAGTTCGTTCAAAATGCCATGGCTGATGGTGAACCAGAGCCGGCTTTTTGCCGAAAGCGCGGTGCCGACGCCGCTTTTGGCGCTTGATGTCCAGCGCGCCGGAATCCCGGGCGCGCCCTTTGCAACGGTCGGCGTCACTGCCATGCATTGGCCTCCTGCCACGTTCCTAGACCAGGAGTCGCCGCCTTTTCAATCGTGGCACCGCAAGTTGATCGGGGCAGCGCCAATGCTTTGCAGTTGACAGCTTGCGGTTCCTCTGAATTTGTCTGACAATAGATAAAAAACAGGGAATAAGCGTTACGACCATCCGTCAAGACCAGCAAACTCGGGAGGAACCGACATGAAGAAACTGCTCGTATTGAGTGCATTCGCGGCGATGCTCGCCTCGGGCACCGCGCTTGCCGACACCAGCGGCAAGAAGATCGCCTTCTCCAACAATTATGCCGGCAATTCGTGGCGCCAGGCGATGCTCGACAGCTACGGCATCGTCACGAAGAAGGCAGTCGACGACAAGATCGTCGGCGCGGCGGACGTCTTCACCACCGCCGACAAGGAAGTGCCGACCCAGGCCGCCCAGGTGCAGAACCTGATCCTGCAGGGCTATGACGCCATCGTCATCAACGCCGCTTCGCCGGATGCGCTGAACGGCGCCATCAAGCAGGCCTGCGATGCCGGCATCACCGTCGTCTCCTTCGACGGTACCGTCACCGAGCCCTGCGCCTACCGCGTCGTCGTCGACTTCAAGGACATGGGCAAGCAGGAAGTCGAGCAGATGGCCAAGTTCCAGCCCAAGGGCGGCAATCTGCTGGAAATCCGGGGTCTTGCCGGCACCTCGATCGACGATGCCATCCATGCCGGCATCCTCGAAGGCGTCGCCGCCCATCCGGAGTTCAAAATCGTTGGTTCCGTGACCGGCGACTGGGACCAGACCACGGCGCAGAAGGCGGTGGCGACCATCCTGCCGTCGCTGCCCGATGTCGTCGGCATCGTCGACCAGGGCGGCGACGGCTATGGCGCCGCGCAAGCCTTCGCCGCCGCCGGCAAGCCGCGCCCGACGATCATCATGGGCAACCGCCAGGACGAGCTGAAGTGGTGGAAGGAACAGAAGGAGAAGGACGGTTACAAGACCTGGTCGGCCTCGATCGCGCCCGGCGTGTCGACGCTGGCCTTCTGGGTGGCGCAGCAGGTGCTCGACGGCCGCAAGGACATCCCGCATGACCTGCTGGTTCCGTATCTGGCCTTCACCCAGGACGATTTCGAGGCCGCGCTGCCGAACATCAAGGAAGGCGGCGTCGCCACCCACGAGTACACGCAGGAAGACGCCATCGCGGCGATCAAGGCCAACATCAAGCAATAGAGTATGATCCCGAAAAGTGTTCGGCGGTTTTCGGAAAAGATCATGCTCAAGCAGCAGACGAAGTGGGGTGACGTTTCGAAGAAAGATCATCCCACTTTGGGCGCGTTGCCGTCCGCATCGCCAACCGGATAAAAGTTGAGGATGCTTCAGGCTATTGCAGACATCGTCAGGCTGGACGGCGCCGAAAAGCATTTCGGCGCCGTTCGGGCGCTTAACGGCGTCGACTTCCATGTCGGCGCCGGCGAATGCGTCGGGCTGGTTGGGCATAACGGCGCCGGCAAGTCGACGCTCATGCATATGGTGGCGGGCACGCTGCGGCCGGATGGCGGGCAGATCGCCGTGCGCGGCAACCAGGAGGCAAGCTATTCGGTGGCACGCGCGCTCGAGCTCGGCATACGCTGCGTCTTCCAGGAATTGTCGCTCTGCCCCAATCTCAGCGTCGCCGAGAACACCCGCATCAATCATCCCTCGCTCGCCGGTTTCGGCTGGCGGCGCAGGGCTGCCGATCTCATCCGCGCCAAGCTCGACGAAATCTTCCCGGACCACGGCATTTCGGCGGACGACATCGCCGGCGACCTTTCGATCGGCAGGCGGCAGATGGTCGAGGTGGCGCGCGCCTTCACGCTGACCCGCGAGCCGCTGCACCTGGTCATCCTCGACGAGCCGACCTCTTCGCTCGACGCGCATACGGCGGGGCAGTTGCTTTCCTTCGTACGCCGTTTCGTCGAAAAGGGCGGCAGTTGCATCCTGATCTCGCATGTGCTGGGCGAGGTGCTGCAGAACGCCGACCGCATCGTGGTGATGCGCGACGGCAAGGTGGTCGCGGCGGATGCCGCCAGCGCCTTCGATCGCGATAAGCTGGTCGCCGCCATGGGCGGCGCCGAAGGGCATCACAAGGCCGCCGCCGAGGCCCGCAAGAGCGAGCCCGGCGCGCTCAGGGTGCGGGCGCGCGCGGTCAGGCAGCAGGACGATAAGGAACTTGTCGCCCGCGCCGGCGAGATCATCGGCCTCGCCGGGCTTTCCGGCCACGGCCAGACCGACCTTTTGCTGGCGATCTTCTCGGCCGCCTCCCGCGCCAAGGCCGGCATCGAGGTGACGGCGCCGGTCGCGCTGGTCGCCGGCGACCGCCAGTCGGACGGCATCTTTTCGCAATGGTCGATCGCGCAGAATATCGGCATCCGCTCGCTGGCCCGCCTGCGCAGCGGACTGCTGATCTCGCCGCAGCGCGAGGCGGAGCTCGCCGAATTCTGGAAGCAGAAGATCGGCATCCGGACGCCGGACATGAACAACAACATCTTCTCGCTGTCGGGCGGCAACCAGCAGAAGGCGCTGTTTGCCCGCGCGCTCGGTTCCGACGCCGAGATCGTGCTGATGGACGACCCGATGCGCGGCGTCGACATCGGCACCAAGCTCGAAGTCTACGACCTCGTGCGCGAGGAGGCCGCCAAGGGCCGAACCTTCCTCTGGTACACAACCGAGACCGAAGAGCTCGACAATTGCGACCATGTCTATGTCTTCAAGAACGGTCGCATCGTCGCCAATCTGCGGCGCGACGAGCTGACGGAGGAAAAGATCATCCAGTCCTCGTTCGGCGATGCGGCCTGAGATGACGGCGATCGCTCCCGGCACCGTCCCGAAATCCTCGCCGCGCGGCAGCGCCGCCCGGGCGCGCATGCTGCGCGGCCTTTTGCCGGCTTTGTCGCTGGCGCTGGTGCTGATTGCGATCGCCTGGCTCAACCCGCGCGCCATCAGCTATTTCGGCTTCAACCTGATGCTCAACCTGGCGATCCCGATCGCGCTGGCGACGATCGCGCAGATGTTCGTCATCGCCGGCAACGAGCTCGACCTGTCGATCGGCACGTTTGTCGGCTTCGTCGGCTGCGTCACCGCGACTTGGCTGAGGGATGCGCCGCTCATCGGCATCGTGGTGCTCATCGGCTCGATCGGCGTCTATGCGCTGCTCGGCGCGCTGATCCACCTGCGCAATTTGCCGTCGATCGTGGTGACGCTCGGCATGAGCTTCGTCTGGCAGGGTCTTGCCATCCTCGTGCTGCCCAAGCCGGGCGGCAAGGCGCCGGACTGGCTGCTTGCGATCATGTCCTTCAAGCCGCCTTACATCCCGTTCCCGATCCTGGCGGCGCTGCTGATCGCCGCGGTCGTGCATTTCGGGCTGATGCGCACGTCCTACGGCGTCATCCTGCGCGGTTCCGGCGGCAACGCCGCGGCGCTGAGGCGCGCCGGCTGGTCGCTGCTCAGGACCAAGATCGCGCTGTTCGCGCTGACCGGCCTGTTCGGCGTGCTTTCCGGCATGGCGCTGATCGGCATCACCACCTCGGCCGACGCCAATATCGGCAATGGCTACACGCTGCTTTCGATCGCCGGCGTCATTCTCGGCGGCGGCGAGTTCGTCGGCGGCCGGGTGTCGCCGATCGGCGCGGTGCTCGGCGCGCTGACGCTGGCGCTGGCCGCCTCGCCGCTCTTGACCTTCATGCACATCCCGCCCGACTGGCAGGTGGCGGCCAATGGCGCGATCCTGATCATCGTGCTGGCGGCGCGGGTGCTGATCAGCCGCAGGGAGCGGTAGGCGATGGCCTCGTTGCGTATGGTGCTTGAAAAGCCCTGGCTCTGGTCCTTCGTCGGCGCGTTGGTCGTCTGGCTGGCAACGATTGCCTTCACCGGCGGCTACGGCGCCGGCGGCATGGTCACGGCGGCGCTTTCGCTGGCCGTCTTCACCGTCATCGTCGGCGTCGGCCAGATGTTCGTCATCACACTGGGGCCCGGCAATGTCGACCTGTCGTTGCCGGCCAATATCGGGCTGGCAAGCGCGGTCGCCATGAAGGTGATGGGCGGCAGCGACGCCATGATCGTCGTCGGGCTATTGGCGGCACTCGCCTGCGGCGCCGCGATCGGCGCCATCAACTATCTGCTGATCTGGGCGCTGCGCATCCCGCCGATCATCGCCACGCTGTCGGCGAGCTTCATCATCCAGTCGGTCGACATCAGCTACGGACGCGGTCTGCAGATCAAGCCGCCGCCGGGTTTCGCCGACTTCACCAACTGGCAGGTGCTGGGCATTCCGGTGCTGGCGATGCTGACGGTGGTCTTCACGATCGGCGCGGCACTTGCGCTGCAGCGCATGATCTACGGCCGCTCGGTGCTGGCGATCGGGCAGAACATCCGCGCCGCCTGGCTCGCCGGCGTCAATGTCGGCCGCATCCGCTTCCTCACCTACACGCTGTGCGGCGCGCTGGGCGGCATCGACGGCGCGCTGCTTGCCGGCTATTTCCGCGGCGCCAACGTCGATATCGGCAACGAATATCTGCTCGCCTCGATCGCGGTCGTGGTCATCGGCGGCACGTCGGTCGCCGGCGGCAAGGCGAACGTGCCGGGCGTCTGGGGCGCCGGCCTGTTCCTGGTGCTTCTGCTCACCATGCTCAACACCTTCGGCGTCAGCGCCGGCGTGCGGCTGGTGCTGACGGGGTTGATCATCGTCGGGGTGATCACCGCGGCGGGCGGCGAGAAGCCGGTGCGATAAGCGCCTCCGCCCTACTTAGCCGCCTTGGCCCGGGCGATCGCGTCGACGATCATCTTCTTGGCGTATTTGGAATCGTGCCAGCCCTCGATCCTGACCCATTTGCCGGGCTCGAGGTCCTTGTAATGCTCGAAGAAGTGCTGCACCTGCTGGCGCGTGATCTCGGGCAGTTGCGTGTATTCGGTGACGTTTTCATAACGCAGCGTCAGCTTCGGCGACGGCACGGCGATGATCTTTTCGTCCTGGCCGGCATTGTCTTCCATGATCAAGACGCCGATCGGCCGCACATTGATGACGCAGCCCGGCACCAGCGCGCGCGTGTTGCAGACCAGGACGTCGATCGGGTCGCCGTCGCCGGACAGCGTGTGCGGCACGAAGCCGTAATTGCCGGGATAGCGCATGGAGGTGTGCAGGAAGCGGTCGACGAACAAAGTGCCGGCCTCTTTGTCCATCTCGTATTTGATCGGCTCGCCGCCGATCGGCACCTCGATGATGACGTTGACGTCCTCAGGCGGGTTCTTTCCGGTGGCAATCGCTTCGATACGCATCGCTAAAATCCCTCTCTCGATTGCAAGACCGATAGCGGGCCAAGCGTCATGGTGCAATGCGGTGAATAGCACTGAACGCTAATGGAAACGCACAGTTTGTGATGGGCTGTAACCTAAAACGCGTCGCGATCTTTCAGATTCGCTCCTTGCGCTTAAGGCTTTTGATTTTGCGCATGTCCTTGCCCCGAAACCGGTTCCCACTTTCGGGAGACATGCTTTAGGCGAAGCTAGTCATTCCAGACGAAAGCCACTTTCTTCAGCGCCTTTTGCTCGAAGACCTCGACGCCTTCGGCGATATCGCGGCCGCCATTGCCGGCATAGAAGGCCAGGGCGTTGTGGTTGTCTTCCAGCGCCCACACCACCAGGCCGCGCAGGCCGTGGTCGGCGAGGCGGGCCTTGGCTGCCTTGAACAGCCGGCTGCCGAGCCCGATGCCCTGATATTCCGGACGCAGGTAAAGCTCGTAGATCTCGCCCTGCTGCCTGAGCTCGCGGGCGCGGTTCTTGCCGATCGTGGCATAGCCGGCGACCGTTCCGCCGATCTCGACTACCAGCACGGTGGCCGCGCGGCGAATCGCGTTGGCCCACCAGTCGACGCCCCGACGGTTGATCATCGAGGTCAGCGTGCGGTGCGGGATGATGCCGGAATAGGCGCCGCGCCAGGCCTGCTGGTGCACCTCGGCGATGGCGCTAGCGTCGCGCGGCTCTGCCTTCCGGATGTCGATCGTCAGCGTGTTCATGATTGGTTAACCATAAACCCGCATCGGCTGATTGCAAAGAGTCCGCCATACCCGTTCGGCGCTTTCGCACAGGCGAAAGGCGCATGGGCGGACAAGGCGTTCATTTCCGTGAAATCGGCGCAAACGCCGGGGATTGGCTGGAGCCGCCCCAACCTCGTCATTCTATGGCGGAGCAAGGAGCGAAGCGACGCGGCGCAGACCATAGAATGACGATCGCGATGGGCGTTTCGGCCAATCTCCAAGGCATGCCGCCTGCCAACGCAACAGAGCCTATCGGTCAAGATCCCAATGTGGGAACTGGTCAGATTTCGACGAGGTGATCGTCGAGCTCGTTGGTGTCGCCTTCGGTGACCGGGAAATGCTCGGCGAGCACCGCGCCGACCGTGCCGATGGCCTTGACGAAGCCGTCCGCCAGCCGGTCGTCGCCGGCATGTTTCGTCAGCTCGCCGACCACGCCGTCCCAGACATGCTGGCCCACCTTGGCGTTGATGCCTGAATCGGCGACGATCTCGCCATAGCGCTCGGCGATGGAGACGAAGATGAGCACGCCGGTGCGCGCTTGCGTGCGGTGGACGTTGCGGGCCAGGAACTGCTTCATCGCATTGGCGTGCGCCGCCTGATAACGCAGCCTTCTCGGCACGAAATGAATGCGCAAGGCGGGCAGGAGCCAGAGCAGGGCGAGCGCCGAGGCCAGCGCCAGCAGCTGCGCCAGCACGAAATGCGGCAGCCGGATGGACAGCCACCAGGCCTCCAGCCCATAGGCGACCGCAAGGCTGGCGATGAACAGGCCGATCGTCGTCGTGAAAGCGGCCGGAAAGAAGTAGCCGTCGCTCGAACGGGCGACGACGCAGTAGATCTCGCCGTCGGTCTTCAACTCGGCCGTCCGGATCGCCTCGGCGATTCGGTCATGGTCCTCGGCGCTGATCGGTCGCGTTGCCATGATGCCTCACCAGCTTCCCGA
>NZ_JAIUIM010000016.1:0-158740 GCF_020165615.1 Mesorhizobium sp. BH1-1-5 | reverse complement strand
TGGCGGGGGCGAAGGAGTTGGGGATGGGGGAAGCCGGTTGAGGTTGGCGCTCCGTCACCCCCTTCTCTGCCCTGCCGGGCATCTCCCCCTCAAGGGGGGAGATCGGCAGTTCGGGCGCCCCGCCAACCTTCTTACGTTGAAAATTGGCGAAGGCCGAGGTGACATCCAATCTCCCCCCTGGAGGGGGGTGAGGAGTGGTCCGCATAGCGGACGGAAAGCCAACTGCTTGGCTTTCCGAACGACGAACGCCCGGAGCGACAGCGAAGGGCCGGCGCCGGCAGGCCAGAGAGGGGGGCCTGGGCGCAGGCGTCTCAAATCATGCTAGCTCTCTTCCTCCGCGACATCCGCCTTTCCATCCGCGCCGGCGGCGGCGCCTTGACCGGCGTCATCTTCTTCCTCGCCGTCATCGTCACCATCCCTTTCGGCGTCGGGCCGGACCTCAACCTCTTGTCCCGCATCGGCCCGGCGATCCTGTGGATCGCCGCCCTGCTCGCCTGCCTGCTTGGGCTCGACCGGCTGTTTCAGGCCGACCGCGAGGACGGCTCGCTCGACCTTTTGGTGCTCAACGGCGACCGCCACATGCTGGCACTGACGGTGCTGACGAAATGCCTGGCGCATTGGACGGGCAGCGTGCTGCCGCTGGTGGTCGCCGCACCCTTGCTCGGCCTGTTCATGAACATGGAGCCGCTGGGCATCGGTGCGACGGCGCTCACCCTTCTCATCGGCACGCCGGCCATCACCTTCATCGGCGCCGCGGGCGCCGCGGTCGCGGTGGCGCTGCCGCGCGGTGGGTTGCTGATCTCCGTGCTGGTGCTGCCTTTGACCATCCCGGTGCTGATCTTCGGCGTTTCGGCAAGCTATGGCGCCGTCGCCGATCCGGCGCCGTTCCTGCAGCCCTTCCTCATTCTTGCCGCGCTGACGCTGTTTCTTGCGGTGCTGGGTCCCTTGGCGGCGGCGCTGGCGCTGCGGCACGGGACGGATTGAGACGAGGAAGACGTTCCTCCACTGCGGCACCGCGACAAATTGCGGGCCGGCCCAAGCGAGGTTATGGGAAAGACATGATCGCGACGATTGGCATGATGGAAAGCGGGGCGCAGCCGATATGAGCGCGCACGCCCTGTTCGTCACCGCCGCCTATGCCATCACCGCCGTCGTGCTCGCCGGGCTGGTCGGCTGGATCCTGCTCGACCAGCGGGCGCGCAAGCGCGAGCTGGCGGCGCTGGAAGCGGCCGGCGTGCGGCGACGCTCCGACAAGGCCGCCAAGTCATGAACATCGAAACGTCATGAGCATCGAAACCGAAGCCCCGGCGCCGCGCCGCCGCCTGTTCGTGCTGTTGCCGCTGCTGGTGTTCCTGGGGCTGGCCGGGCTGTTCCTGTCGCAGCTGCTCTCGGGCCGCGACGCCTCGGAAATCCCCTCGGCGCTGATCGGCCTTCCGGCGCCGCGGACCGATCTGCCGCCGCTCGAGGGGACGAGCCTGCCGGGGCTCGAGTCAAAAGATTTTGCCGGAAAGGTGACGCTGGTCAACGTGTTCGCGTCCTGGTGCGCGCCGTGCCGCGAAGAGCATCCGGTGCTGCTCGGCCTGTCGCAGGACAAGCGCTTCACGCTCGCCGCGCTGAACTACAAGGACCAGCCCGAAAACGCCCGCCGCTTCCTTGGCGACCTCGGCAATCCGTATCAGGCGATCGGCGTCGACCCGGCCGGGCGCGCGGCGATCGACTGGGGCGTCTATGGCGTGCCCGAGACCTTCGTCATCGGCAAGGACGGCAAGATCGCCTACAAGCATGTCGGGCCGCTGACGCCCGATTCCGTGAGGGCGTTGCTGTTGCCGCAGATCGAGAAAGCCCTGGCGGCGCCGGGTTAGGCGTCCCCCTCATCCGGCCGCTACGCGGCCACCTTCTCCCCGAGGGGAGAAGGGGTTTGGCGCCGGCGATTACCTGCTCCTCTCCCCTGGGGGAGAGATCGGATTGCCCCGAATTGCCCTTCGCAATTCGGTTGGCGATCCGGGTGAGGGGGAATTCCCCTCGACCGGAAAAGACTTAACCGTAGATCTGCTTGTGGACCTGGTAGAGCATCTCGGAACGGTCGGCGCGCAGATCGGCGAGATCGCGGCTGGACAGGTTCTCGATTTCGGCGACGAGGCGGTTGTAGTGGCGGCGCTTGGCCATGCTGGCGCGGGCGCGGGAGACAAGATTGTCGAACATGACAGGGTTCCTTTAATGCCGCATTGGCGCGGCCGGTTGTTCCTCCCTGACGATTGTGAGGATGACATAGGAATGGTGCATTGCAAAAGAAAGATGTTGCAATGCACCATTGCAGCCAGCGCATAGCCGGTTAACCGCGGGCTAACGGGCCATGCGTCGGGCGCGGCCCGCAAGGCCGGTCCGCTTCACGCAGTTCTCATCTGTTTTGTCATACAAATTCCTGGTCTGCCGTCTTGCCAGATCGCCTTCGGACTGGCTTGATCCGCCCGTCACGTGAGTGCCGGGAGGAAAATGCATGGCGGCCGCAGACTATTACGACGTTCTCGATCCGCGCTTCTCGCGCCTGTTCAACGGCAGCGCCCAGGTGGAAAAGCTGTTCACCGGCTGCCGCTGGGCGGAAGGGCCGGCCTGGTTTGCCGCCGGCCGCTATGTCGTCTGGTCCGACATCCCCAACAACCGCATGCTGCGCTATGACGAGACCGACGGCAGCGTCAGCGTGTTCCGCCAGCCGTCCGGCAATTCCAACGGCAACACGGTCGACCGCCAGGGCCGGCTGGTGACCTGCGAGCATTCCGGCCGCCGCGTCAGCCGCACCGAATTCGACGGCTCGATCACCACCATCGCCGAGAAGTGGAAGGGCAAGCGGCTGAACTCGCCCAACGACGCGGTGGTGCGCTCGGACGGCTCGATCTGGTTCACCGACCCGAGCTACGGCATCGACACCGACTATGAGGGCGACAAGGCCGAGAGCGAGATCGGGGCCTGCAACGTCTATCGCGTCGATCCGGAGACCGGCGATGTCGAGGCCGTCATCACCGACATGGTGCGGCCGAACGGGCTTGCCTTCTCGCTCGACGAAAGCCTGCTCTATGTCGTCGACACCGGCCGCACGCATGGCGAGAAGAACCCGGCGCATATGCGCGTCTTCAACGTCGGCAAGCACGGCAGGAAGGTTTCCGGCGGCAAGGTCTTCGCCGACTGCACCGCCGGCCTGTTCGACGGTTTCAGGCTCGATTCCGACGGACGCATCTGGACAAGCGCGGCCGACGGCATCCATTGCTACGATCCGGACGGCACGCTGATCGGCAAGGTCAAGGTGCCGGAAGTGACCGCCAACTGCGTGTTCGGCGGCAACAAGCTAAACTGTCTCTACATCGCCGGCACCACCTCGCTCTACATGGTGCGGCTGATGGTGAACGGAGCCAAAACCTATTGAGCGAGACTGTTTGGAAATTCTACTCCGGCGGCCCTCTGCCGGCGGTTTCTGCGCTTCCGGTGCTCACGGACCCACAAGTCCGCTCCGCTCCGGTTCTCGAAACCACCATCATATGACTCGCCGGAGCGAATTTCGAAACAGTCTCGACCGTGCAAGCCACTGAAGGGGAGGGAGAAAAATGCCATTCGTCAACATCCGCATCGTCAAGGAAGTGATCGCCGCCGATCCGGCCGGCAAGAAGGCTGACATCGCCAAGAAGGTGACGTCGGCCATCATGGAGGCCACCGGGCTTAGCAATAACGATGTCTGGGTGGTGTTCGAGGAGGTCAACGCCCGCGACTGGTATGTCGGCAAGACCGATGTCGAGACGCTGCGGAAGGGGTAGGGCCGCACGTTCGGGTGCGGGCGCGCCCCTTCTCGCTCAGCTCGCCGCCGCTTGCTCGGCGGCTTCCTCGATGCGCTCCATGTCGTCGTCCGACAGGCCGAAATGGTGGCCGATCTCGTGGATCAGCACATGGGTGACGATGTCGCCCATCGTCTCCTCGTTCTCGGCCCAATAGTCGAGTATGGCGCGGCGGTAGAGCGTGATGCGGTTCGGCCCCTCGCCGGTCTGCGGGTTCCAGCGTTCGGCGATGCCGCGTCCCTCGAACAGGCCAAGCAGGTCGAAGGGCGTCTCCAGCGACAGGTCGTCCATGATTTCGTCGGTCGGGAAATCGGCGATCTGGATGATGATCTCGCCGGTGAGCTTGCGGAACTCGTCCGGCAGATGGGCATAGGCCTCCAACGCCAGAAGCTCCATCTCGTCGATCGACGGCGAGAGCTGGTCGTGCCAGGTGCGTGTCTTATAGATACGGGCCATGAAATGTCCTTTGATCCCGGCATATAGGCTTTCGCGCCGATAGAGGCAAATGAGCCGGCCGGGCGTCCGCTTTCACGGTAAAAGGTGAAGGAATAAATTCCTTGTGACTCTGCTTGACTCTTCCGGGCGCCTCTGGAATCTATAGGAACATAACAGGAACAATTGCTGCCGGAAGTGAACGTCATGGCGATGAGTGCCGTGGCGCGGGACACTGTTTTTGCCCTGCGCCGCCAGATCGCGAAGATCGAAGGAACGCTGCCCGAGCGCCTGCAAGCGCCGGCGCCTGGCGCGCCTGCTGATGTTACCGGATCGGACATGACGATCGTCCGGCGCGGCCTTGCCGTGGCCGCGGCGGACGCCTTCCTGCGCACCGGCATCGAGCGCCTCGACGCGGCCCTTGGCGGCGGCCTGCCCAGGGCGGCGCTCAGCGAAATCCATGGCCTGGAAACCCGCGATGCCGGCACTGTCGCCGGCTTCGCGCTCTCGCTCGTTAGCCTCATCCTCAAAGAGAAGCAGGGCCTCCCGATCCTCTGGGTCGGCACCGCGGAAATTTTCCATGAGGCGGGCTTTCCCTATGCCAGGGGGCTGCACGCCCTGTTCGGCATCGAGCCGGAGCAATTGCTGTTTTCCGAGGCGCCCAAGCTGCTCGATGCGCTATGGATCGCCGAGGAGGCCGCCCGCATGACCGCCTTCGCCGCGGTCATTCTGGAAGTCCGCGGCAGTCCGCAACGGCTCGACCTCACCGCCACGCGCCGGCTGCACGCCCGCGCCCAGAACGCCAGCCGGCCGCTGCTTTTGCTGCGCCAGGCGGGCGAGGCCGACCCCACCGCCGCGCCCGTGCGCCTCATTGTTTCGGCGGCGCCCGCGGCAAGCCGCGAGACAGTCGCCGGGCCGCTCGCCGGCTCGATCGGCCGCCCCGCCTTCAAAGTCGATATCGGCAAGAGCCGCACGGCCCTGCCCGGACAATTCACACTGGAGTGGAACCCAAATGAGCACGCTTTTGCAGAAAGAACAGAGAATTCTGTCGCTGTGGTTCCCGCATCTGGCCGCGGAACGGATCCTGCGCCAGCGTCTGGGGCGGTCCTGGCGTTCCCGGCCCTCGCAGCACCTGCCTCTTGTGATCAGCCATCGCGACAACAACACCCAGCGCATCGCAGCCCTCGACGAGCGGGCTGAGGCGCTGAAGCTGAAGCGCGGCATGGGCATTGCCGATGCGCGCGCCATGCACCCCTCGATCGATGTGGTGGAGGCCGACGCGGAAGCCGACCGCCGCCTGCTCGAAGGCCTTGCCGACTGGTGCGACCGCTACACGCCCCTGGTGGCGATCGACGCCGAGGACGGGCTGTTCCTCGACGTCACCGGCTGCACGCATCTCTTCGGCGGCGAGCGCGCCATGCAGGACGAGATCCTGACCCGCTTCTTCCAGCAGGGTTTCGATGTCCGCGCCGGGCTCGCCTCGACGCCGGGCGCCGCCTGGGCGGCGGCGCGCTTCCATGGCGACCGTATCGTGGCCGGCGGTGAGGAGGAGGCGCTGCTGGCGCCGCTGCCCTTGTCGGCGCTGCGCATCGCGCCGGAGACCCGCGCCGGCCTTGAGAGCGTCGGCCTGCGCACCGCCGGCGCGGTGATGGCAGCACCCCGCGCGCCGCTCGCCCGCCGCTTCGGCGCCTCTCTTCTTCTGCGCCTCGACCAGGCGCTCGGCCGCCTCGACGAAGCCGTGTCGCCGCGCCTTCCCGTCGCGCCGCTCTCGGTCGAGCGCCACCTTGCCGAGCCGGTCGTGCTCACCGACGAGATCGAGCGGCTGGTGAGCCGCCTTGCCGTCGCCTTGAAGAGCGACCTCGAACGGCGCGGCGAAGGCGCAAGGACACTGGCGCTGCTTCTCTTCCGCGTCGACGGCGCCGTCAGCCGCATCGCCGTCGGCACCTCGCGCCCGATGCGCGAGCCGCGGCTGATCCAAAGACTGTTCCACGAACGGCTGACCGCGCTGGAGCAGAGCATCGATGCCGGCTTCGGCTTCGACCTCGTGCGGCTGTCCGTGCTGTCGGTCGCCGCCTTCGACATGTTGCAAGGCGACCTCACCGGCGAGGCGGACGACGATGACGCCGACATCGCGCTGTTCGCCGACCGCGTCCGCGCCCGCCTCGGCGAGGCCGCCGTGCTGAAGCCGGTGGTCGTCGAAAGCCATCTGCCCGAACGCGCCGTCAAGACCGTGCCTTTCGCCGAGGCGCCGCAAAGGCGCGCGCCGGCGGCCGGCCGGGCGGCGCTGCCCCGAACAGCGCCGCCGATGACCATCTATCCGCCGGAGCGGCCGGTGCGCCTGTTCCGCTCGCCCGAACCGATCGAGGTGCCGGCGACCGAGATCCCGGAAGGCCCGCCGATGAATTTCCGCTGGCGGCGCGCGCTCTACCGCGTCGCCCGCGCCGAGGGGCCGGAACGCATCGCCGCCGAATGGTGGCGGCAGCTGCCCGGCGAGGAAGAGGCGCCGACCCGCGACTATTACCGCATCGAGGACAGCGAGGGACGCCGCTACTGGCTCTACCGCCAGGGTCTCTACAGCAGCGCGCCGCAGGCCGCGCCGCCGCGCTGGTTCATGCATGGGGTGTTCGCATGAATGCGCTGACCGTCATCCCCTATGCCGAGTTCGGCATCAGCTCGAATTTCTCTTTCCTGCGCGGCGCCTCCAAGCCGGAGGAGCTGGTGGTCACGGCGAAATTCCATGGTTTTGCCTCGATCGGCCTTGCCGACAGGAACACCGTGGCCGGCGTCGTGCGCGCCTGGCAGCAGGCCAAGGTGGAGAAGATGGCCTATCACCCGGGCTGCCGGCTGGTGTTCGGCGACGGCACGCCGGACATTCTGGCCTATCCCCGCGACCGCCAGGGGTGGGGCCATCTCTGCCGCATGCTGACCCAGGCCAATCTGCGCGACGAAACCGAGAAGGGCGCGACATTGCTCGAGCTCGACGACCTGCTCGAATGGGGCGATCGGATGTCGCTGGCGATCCTGCCAGATCTGTCGACAGACGCGGATGGCAATCTGGCATTCATTAGCCGGCTTAAGGATCGCTTCGGCTCGGTGCTCCGCCTTGCCGTGGCGCCAAATTATGCCGGGAATGACCGCTTCCGCATCGAGCAGGCGGCGGCGATGGCCGAGCATGCCCGCGTTCCGCTGATGGCGACCAATGACGTGCTTTATCACGCCGCCGAGCGTCGCCCGCTGCAGGATGTGCTCACCGCGATCCGCCTCAACACCCCGGTTTCCGACGTCGGGCTGGAGCTGACCGCCAATGCCGAGCGCCATCTGAAGCCGCCGTTGGAGATGGCGCGGCTTTTCCGCCGCCACCCGCAAGCGCTGGCCGAGACGCTGCGCCTCGCCGACGAGCTAAGTTTTTCGCTCAGCGATCTCGAATACAACTATCCGGACGAGCTGACCGAATCCGGGCTGGGGCCGCAGGCCGAGCTCGAACGCCTTGCCCGCGAAGGCGCGGCAAGACGCTATCCGGCCGGCATTCCCGATTATGTGCTGAAACGCATCGACAGCGAGCTCGCCTTGATCGAGCGCCTGAACTATGCCCGTTATTTCCTGACCGTCCACGACATCGTCAAATTCGCCCGCAGTCAGGACATCCTCTGCCAGGGCCGCGGTTCGGCCGCCAATTCGATCATCTGCTTCTGCATCGGCATCACCGAGGTCGGCCCCGAGCGCATCGACACCTTGTTCGAGCGCTTCATCTCCGAGGAGCGCAACGAGCCGCCCGATATCGACGTCGATTTCGAGCATGAACGGCGCGACGAGGTCATCGCCTATATCTACGAGAAATACAGCGCCAAGCGTACCGCCTTGGCCGCCGCCGTCATCAGCTATCGCGGCCGCTCTGCCCTACGCGAGGTGGCCAAGGCCATGGGCCTGTCGGAGGACGTGCGCAGCGCGCTGTCCAGCACCATCTGGGGCTGGTCGACCTCCGAGCTCGGCGAAAGGGAGGCCAATGCCGGCGGCCTCGACCGCACCGACCCGCTGTCCAGGCAGGTGCTGGAACGCGCCAACGAGATCATGGGCTTTCCCCGCCACCTTTCCCAGCATGTCGGCGGCTTCGTCATCACCCGCGACCGGCTCGACGAGGTCGTGCCCATCGTCAAGACGGCGATGGAGGAACGCAAGATGGTCGAATGGGACAAGGACGACCTCGACGCGGTGAAGATCCTCAAGGTGGACGTGCTGGCGCTCGGCATGCTGACCTGCCTGAAGCGCGCCTTCACCTTGCTCACCGACCATTATCCGCGGGCGCGGGATCCCTTTGGACGACCTTACGTGCTCGCCACCCTCCCCGAAGAGCACGAGGACGTTTACGCCATGATCCAAAGGGCCGACACGCTCGGCGTTTTCCAGATCGAGTCGCGCGCGCAGATGTCGATGCTGCCGCGCCTCAGGCCGGAGAATTTCTACGACCTCGTCATCGAGGTGGCGATCGTGCGTCCCGGCCCGATCCAGGGCGACATGGTGCATCCCTATCTACGCCGCCGGCAGGGCAAGGAGGCGGTCAATTATCCCAGCCTTGAGCTCAAGAAGATCCTCGGCAAGACGCTGGGCGTGCCGCTGTTCCAGGAACAAGCGATGAAGATCGCCATCGTCGCCGGCGGCTTCCGTCCGGGCGAGGCCGACGAGCTGCGCCGCGCCATGGCGACCTTCAAGCGCACCGGCACGATCGGCAATTACCGCCAGCGCATGGTCGACGGCATGGTCGGCAATGGCTACGACAAGGAGTTCGCCGAACGCTGCTTCAAGCAGATCGAGGGTTTCGGCGAATATGGCTTTCCCGAAAGCCATGCCGCGTCCTTCGCGCTGCTGGTCTACGCCTCCTGCTGGTTCAAGACCTTTTATCCCGACGTGTTCTGCGCCGCGATCCTGAACGCTCAGCCGATGGGTTTCTACCAGCCGGCCCAGCTCGTTCGTGACGCGCGCGACCATGGCGTCGAGATACGCGAGGTCGACATCAACCATTCCGTCTGGGACTGCACGCTGGAAGCAACCGCCTTCGATCCGTCGCGCATCCTCGAACGCCACGCCTCGATGCGCGGCGTCATCGAAACGGCGCATGCCGTCAGGCTCGGCTTCCGCCAGATCAAGGGCCTGTCCGAGGAACGCATGGATATAGTCGTCGCGCAACGCAGCGACGGCTATCGCTCGGTCAGGGATGTCTGGCTGCGGTCGGGCCTCGATGTCGGCGAGATCGAGAAGCTGGCGCAGGCCGACGCGTTCCGCTCGATCGGCCTCGACCGCCGTGCCGCGCTCTGGGAGGTGCGGGCGCTCGACGGCAAGAGCGCCGCCGAGAAGCTGCCGTTGTTCGACCAGCCGTCGCTCAGCCTGCGCGAGCTGGAGCCGGAAACGAAACTGCCGAAAATGCCGCTCGGCGAGCATGTCGTGCACGACTACCGCTCGCTCGGCCTGTCGCTGAAGGAACATCCCGTCGCCTTCCTGCGCGAAAGGCTGGATCGCGCCGGCATCACCCCAAATGCCCGCCTGCCATCGGTGCGCGACGGCCGCCGCGTCTCCGTCGCCGGCCTCGTGCTGGTGCGCCAGCGCCCGGGCAAGGGCAATGCCATCTTCCTCACGCTGGAGGACGAAAAGTCGATCGCCAACGTCATCATCTGGCCACGCGTCTTCGACCGCTTCCGCTCCATCGTCATGGGCGCCCGCTTCATCCGCGTCACCGGCAAGCTGCAGCATGAATCGGACGTCATCCACATCGTCGCCGACCGGATCGAGGATCTGACCTCCTGGCTGAGCGTGCTGCTGGAGTCCGCCAATCGCCCGGTCATCGAGCATGATCCCGCCGAACGGCCGGTTGGACCGGCGTCCGCCGCAAACCGTGGCCTGCCGGTCCGCCAGGACATCGCGGCGCTGTCGAGCACCGCGCGGCAAGTCATGCCCAAGGGACGGAATTTTCAGTAAGGCGCAGCGCCGAAGCTGCCAATCTCCCCCTTGCGGGGGAGACGTCCGGCAGGACAGAGAGGGGTGCTGTCCCGCCGGCATTTTGGATTTTCGTGCAGCAGCAGCGTTAGGTAGTCACGAGCGCCTCCGCCAACCTCGAAGGCTTGCGACGTCCCGCCCTAAGACGGCCCGCTCAACCGCGGCGTCGGTGGCGCCAGCATGTCCTCGGCCGAGATCGTGCGCGCCTCCGATGGCAGCATGACCGGGATGCCGTCGCGCACCGGATAGGCGAGCTTCGCCACGCGCGAGACCAGCTCGCTGCGCTCTGGGTCCCAGGTCAGCGGCCCCTTGGTCAGCGGGCAGGCCAGCAGCTCCAGCAGCTTCGGGTCGACCTCGGCTTTTCGAGCGTCACGTCCGTCCGCCGGCATCGCACTTTTCCATTGTCCAATTCCCCCGGCGCTAAGTGTGTTGAGATTCAGGTCAGGCCGAGCCGAAAACGGTGGTTTCCGAGAACCGGAGCGGAGCGTACTTGAAGTACGTGAGCACCGGAAGCGCAGGAAGCCGCCATTTGCAGGCCGGCCTCACCTGAATATCGATGCACTTATTGCAGGCTTGACCCAAACTCGTCATCCTCGCGTGCCAGCGTCATTTCGGTGATGGCGATCAGCGTTTCGGCGCGCGTCTTCAGGTCCGGCGCTTCCAGCAACGCCTGTTTCTCGGCCGGTCCATAGGGCGCCATCATCGACAGCGCGTTGACCAGCATGCCGTTTTCGGCGCGGCTGACGCTTTCCCAGTCGGCCTCGAGGTCGTTGGCCTGCAGATAGGCGCGAAACGCCTTGAGCAGCGCTGGCCGGTCGACCTCGGCGGCGGCCGGGTCTTCCTCGAGATCGGCCAAAAACGGCGTGATCTTGGACTGCCGGAACGGCGCCTTTGCCGCGAGTTCCTGCACGATGCGGAACCGGCACACGCCCTGCAGCGAGATCAGGTAGCGGCCGTCCCCGGTCTCGGCGAGCGATATGATGCGCCCGGCGCAACCGACGCTGCACAGCTCCGGCTCCCCGTCGTCGCGCAAGGCGCCGTCGAGGCTAGGCTGGATCATGCCGATCAGCCGCGGGCCGGCCATCGCCTGGTCGATCATCTGCAGATAGCGCGGCTCGAAGATGTTGAGCGGCATGCGGCCGCCGGGCAGAAGCAGCGCTCCGGCGAGCGGGAACACCGGGATTGCCGACGGCAGATCCTTGGCGAGCCGGTAGAGGGCGTTACCGACGCGCACCGCAACCCTCCCAAAGCAACGCCGGCAAGCGCATCACCCTGCAATCTCCTCTCGCACCGGCAAACCCTTCTTGATCGGCACAGCCCTTATCTGGCGCTGGCGCTCCGCCGCTCAACCCCGCCGGCCGCGACAGCTGGCAAAAAACTTTGAGCGCAATCCCGGAACAAGTACGGTGCCCGTCCGGAATTGCGCAAAAAAAAGCCTAGAGCAATTCCAGGAAAAGTGTGAAACGGTTTTCCGTCTGGAATTGCGTCGGAACAAGATCGGTTCGGCGATTCCGTGAAACGCCGAAGCCGCCCTACGAGAACAGCAGCGACGAGAGCTTGCGGCGTGCGCCAAGCGTCGCCTCGTCGGTCATCCCCCAGGCCTCGAACAGCTTCAGAAGCTGCGCCCTGGCGCCGTCCTCGTTCCACGTCCGGTCGGCCTTGACGATCGCCAGCAGATTGTCGGCGGCCGCATTGCGTTCGCCGCGCGCGTTCTGGATCATCGCCAGGTCGAAGCGCGCCTGATGGTCGGCCGGGTTGGCGGCCAGCCGGCGCTCGAACTCGGCTGGATTGCCGAGCGCGGCCGCTTCCGCCGCCAGGGTCATCTTGGTGCGCAGCGCGGCCAGCGCCGGCGCGTCCTTCTTGTCCTCGGGCGCCCGGGCGAGCACGGCTTCGGCGCCTTCCGCGTCGCCGGCGTCGAACAGGATCTCGCCCAGGCCGGCGACCGCCTCGATCGTCTCCGGCGCCTGCTCGAGGATCGCATCGTAGATGTCGGCCGCGGTCTGGAGGTCGCCGGCTGTCCGCGCCTCGGCGGCTGCGGCAAGCGCGTCCGCGATCTGCGGCGCGCCGCCGCCCTTGCCGCCGACCTTCTGGATGAACTGGGCGATCTGGCTTTCGGGAACAGCGCCCATGAAGCCGTCGACCGGCTGGCCGTCCTTGAAGGCGATGACCGCGGGTATCGACTGGATGCCGAGCTGGCCGGCGATCGAGGGATGGTCGTCGATGTTCATCTTGACCAGCTTGACCTTGCCGCCGGCGGCCTGGACCGCCTTTTCGAGCTGCGGCGTCAACTGCTTGCAGGGCCCGCACCATGGCGCCCAGAAATCGACCAGCACCGGCTGGCGGCGCGATTCCTGGATGACGTCGGCGGCGAAGGCTGCGGTTGTCGTGTCCTTGATCAGGTCGGCCACCGCCGGCGCGTCGCCGAGCGAAACCTTGGCGCGGTCGCCGCCGCCATACTGCACCGTCTGGGCGTATTGGCCACCATTGCCGCCGAACGCGCCGCTATACGGATTGTTGTCACTCATCTTGTCGCCCTTTCGGTCGCGCTCTTGAGGCGTCGGCGCCCGGCGCGTCATTGTCGGATTTCGAAAACCGCCTTGCATGTGGCGATCAGCCCCTGACTTTCAAGGTTAAGGGGAGCTTCAAGGTCATGAGACTTTCAGGATAACAGGATCGTGGCCGGTTGCCTCGACGAATCTGATCAGGTCGGCGGCCGCGATCGAGGTCGTCGCCTCATTGGTCAGCGGATGGCCGTTGATGACGTCATGGCTCATCAAAGCCTGGTCGAGCACGATCTTGACCTTCCCTTCCGTGTCGTTGATCAGGCCGAAAACGGTGACCGCGCCGGGGATGACGCCGAGCAGTTCCATCAGCATCTCCGGCTTGCCGAACGACACCCTGCTGGTGGCGCCGATCAGGTGGTGGATCTGCTTCAGGTCGACCACGGCGTCCTCGCCGACGGTGACGAGGAAATAATTGTCCTTCTTGTCCTTGAGGAACAGGTTCTTGGTGTGGCCGCCGGGAATCTCGCCGCGCAGGCCTTGCGAATCGGCGACTGTGAACAGCGGCGGGTGCCGCACCGTCGAGACGGAAATGCCGAGGTCGGCAAGAAATTCGTTGAGCTCGGCTTCGGTCTTCGGCATCGGTCCTCGCGCGGTCGAACAGGGCTCATGCCGTTTACGGCCAACGGTGCCATCGGGGCAAGGCCGCCGCTGCGATTCCGGGAAAGGCGGGCGGCGGCTTCGCATGCGGATTCGTGACCGGTCCGGTTTCGCGCCGCTTCGATGCTTTCGAAGCGAACGTCGCCGCGGCAGGAATTCGCGCCAAAAAGACCGTCATTTCCCTGTTGCAATCGCCGCGCTCTTCGGCCATATAGGCGCGGCTTGCGGCCCTAGGCCGCGCGAGCGGGTGTAGCTCAGGGGTAGAGCACAACCTTGCCAAGGTTGGGGTCGAGCGTTCGAATCGCTTCACCCGCTCCAGTTTCCTCAAGGAAAGCAAGCAAACGAAAAGCCGCGGACCTCCGCGGCTTTTTCGCGTTTGAGGCTTGCAAGCGGGGCCCGCAGCGCCCGGACCGTTGGCGAAAAGCCGCCAACGCTTCCCGCCACGGATCTCCCGCGAAGGGATCAAGCACACGGATCAGGCGATCCTTCCCCCGGCATGTAGCGTCCACCGTCTGGAAAATATCAACCGCCCATCAGACTTGGGTCGCATGCCGAAGGGACTGTAGAGCCTCTTTTGCCGGACGCCCGACAACTATATGTTGAGTGGAAGTGCTGGAACTAATCCGGCCGGGCAGTCTCGCGGGGAGCATTCCCGCAAGTCGTTACGTTGGGGCATAGCTGGTGCAATTCGGAAAAGTGTGAGCGGTTAGGTTCGGCGCCTTCGCCGTAACCGAGTCCGGCGCCTTCGCCGCGATCTTCCGTTCGGAATTGCGTCAGAACAAAGAGCTGGAACAAACGGCCATGAGGTTCACAGCCTTACAGGATCCGTGCGGCCAATGGATGGTGTACGACCTGCGGTCCGGTTGCCCGGCGCAGATACCGGACATGGTTCTGCTTGGCTTCACGCGCGCGCAAGCGGAAGAGCTGGCCAGCCAGGCGAATGAACTCGTCTCGACTCCGCGGCCGGCGGTGCTTTCTCGATATTTCGGCCTTTTATCGATATTTTACTGGCCTGAGCCGGAACAATCGGACTCTATTCGGACTTCTCTGCGTGTCGTGGAATCGCGCTGCGGTTCCGGGTCGGACGCATGTGTCAGAACAAGGACTTAGGGCGGTTCAGCGATTCCGTGAGCACTGGACCGCTCCCGCCGCGCCAAAACAAGGAGCGCCGATGAGGTTCGCAGTGATGCAGGATCCGTGCGACGACTGGCTTGTCTGCGATTTGGTTTGTGATCTCCCGGCGGAGATGGATGGACGGCCGCTTATCGGGCTGACGCGCGCCGAAGCCGAGCAGCTTGCCGACCGGGCCAATGCCGGAATTGGCGGGCAGGGCGACAACTCGCCGGTCCGCTTCGCCAGCGTCGCCTGACCGCGCTTGCGCGATCTCAACGCAAGTTCACATCGGATAACGTTTGCGTTCCACTCCATTTCAACGCTGCGCCGGCTTCTATATCCCCTCTTGGGCCGAGAAACGCCGGCGGTGAATGGCCAGACCGCGACACGACGCGACCGGACGGCCCGTTTCGGAAAAAGCGGTTTTACCGCTTCCTCCAGCACGAGGAGATGTCATCATGCGTTCTTTCACTCCCAAAATCATCGTGGCCGCCTCGATCTTCGCGGCCATCCCGCTTTCCAGCGCCTATGCCGTGCACCGCCACCATAGAGCCGCGGTCGACACGACAACCACGGCATCGGTGCCGATGGATCCGGAGGCGAGAGCCGCGACGGAGCAGCTGCTTGGCGTGAAACAGGGTATCCGCGACGCCAGGGAGCTCGGCAAGATCTCCGAAGGCAAGGCCCGCGAACTCATGCAGCAGGCCGACAGCATCCAGCGCGGCGGATCGGCGATCGGGCAGATCAACGAGCTGGACCAGCGCCTGCAGAATGCCACCGGCCAGGGAACCTATATGGGCGACGGCTCGGACGGCGGCTACTATCCGAACGGCTGACCAACATACGTCCTGGTAAAGCGGCTGCCGGTGTGATCAGCCCTTCCTTCGCCTCACACCGGTGCTGCCGCTCATTTGCGTGAAATCAGCGCAAACGCTGGGGATTGGTTGAAGCCGCCCCAACGTCGGTGAACCGCTCGAATGCCCGCCGCCTAATGGTTGTGGGACTGCTGGAACCCGGCCACGTCATATTGCGATACGCTCTTCGGATTCTTCGAGTTCTGCGGCTGGGTGCCTGCGTAATGCGTTCCCGCATTGCCGTCCGGGTTGAAGGCCGAACCCGGAGCGGAGGCGGCGTGGCCCGGTGTGGCATCCCCTGTCTGAGGCGTGCCGATGGTTTGGCTCGGCTGACCTGTCGTGCCCGTTACGGTGTGGACGTTTGCGGCCAAGGCCACGCCGGTGGAGGCCATGAACAGGCCGGCTGCTATTGGCGTGAGGAGATGTTTCATCGTGTTCTCCCAAAAGCATTGGATTTCAGGAGGGCGCTCGGGTCTCTGGAGCACCCGGCGAGTCGTATATTATGCACCGCTAACGCTTTCGGACCGTCGATCGTCCCGAGCCTCACGAAACCGTGACGGGCGAGCGGTCCGGCAAGCAAGCCTCGACCGACCCGTGACTACGCCAGCCGCGCCCTCGTCGTCCTCGGCGTCGCCAGCAAGAGGCTGGTCTCGCTTCCCGTTATGCCGGGGATCAGCCGGATACGCCGCAACACCGCGTCGAAATCCGTCAGCGTGGCGGTGCCGAGCTCGACCACAAGGTCCCAGCGGCCGTTCGTCGTGTGGATGGTCGAGACCTCGGCGAGGCCGCCGAGCGCCTTGACGACGCGGTCGGCGGCATGGCCCTCGATCTCGATCATCATCACGCCGCGGATCCTCTGGTCGACCGCGTCGGCGCGCAGCACCACCGTGTAGCCGATGATCTCGCCGGATTTTTCCAGCCGCTCCATGCGCGACCTGACCGTGGCGCGTGAGACGCCGAGATCGACGGCGAGGTCGGAGACGCTGCGCCGCGCATCGTGCCGCAGAAGCGTGACCAGTCTTTCGTCGAGCGCATCCATGATTGCTCATCTTGATCAAGTTGGCTGTACAAAATGATAAATCATTCTTCTCGAAATGCCAATTTCGCCTGTTCAAACCGCCAGCGGCTGATGATCCACTCCAACCAGTCAATCGCGAGGGCGAAAAAATCATGCGCTGCAGGATCGTCGGCGCGCCGGTGCAGGACGGCGCAGGCAGGATGGGATGCGAAATGGGGCCGAGCGCGCTGCGCACGGCAGGGCTGGTCTCGGTGCTGGCCGAGCTCGGCCATGAGGTCGAGGACTGGGGCGCGGTCGAGAAGGCCCAGGCCCGTGCCGTCGTTCATGGCAATCTCGCGCTGAAGGCGCTGCCGGAGATTTCCGCCTGGACGGCGGCGATCGCCGAGACCGCCTATGCCGCGTCCAGGGACGCCATGCCGATCTTCCTCGGCGGCGACCATTCGATCTCCGCCGGCACGGTGTCGGGCGTGGCGCGCCGCGCCGCCGAACGCGGCCGGCCGCTCTTCGTGCTGTGGCTCGACGCGCATCCGGATTTCCACACGCTCGACACCACCACCAGCGGCAATCTGCACGGCGTGCCGCTCGCCTATGCCAGCGGGCAGGCCGGTTTTCAGGGCTATTTCCCCGACCTGCCGCAAGCCGTCGATCCGGCCCGCATCTGCGCCATCGGCCTGCGCAGCGTCGACCCGGCCGAGCGCCGCGCGCTGACTGAAGCGGGCGTCACCGTGCACGACATGCGCGCCATTGACGAACACGGCATCGCGCCCTTGCTGCGCGCGTTCCTGGCCCGCGTCGAGAAGGAGAACGGGCTCTTGCATGTCAGCCTCGACGTCGATTTCCTCGACCCATCGATCGCGCCGGCCGTCGGCACCACCGTGCCCGGCGGCGCCACTTTTCGCGAGGCGCATCTGGTGATGGAGATGCTGTCGGACTCGGGCCTCGTCTCCAGCCTCGACCTGGTCGAGCTGAACCCGTTCCTCGACGAACGCGGCCGCACCGCGACCTTGATGGTCGACCTGACCGCCAGCCTGATGGGCCGCCGCATCATGGACCGCCCGACCCGCAGCCACTCCGGAAGCCTCTGATCATGACCCAGCCTTCGCGCCTCGCCATCGTTCCCTTCGTCAGCGTCGACCGCATGATGAAGCTCGTGCTCGCCATCGGCGTCGAGCGTTTCCTCACCGAGCTCGCCGCCTATGTCGAGGAGGATTTCCGCCGCTGGGAATTGTTCGACAAGACGCCGCGCATCGCCTCGCACAGCCATGACGGCGTCATCGAGCTGATGCCGACCAGCGACGGCAAGATGTACGGCTTCAAATATGTCAACGGCCACCCGAAGAACATGCGCGAGGGCCGCCAGACCGTCACCGCCTTCGGCGTGCTCGCCGATGTCGGCTCCGGCTATCCGATGCTTTTGACCGAAATGACCATCCTGACGGCGCTGCGCACGGCGGCCACCTCGGCGGTAGCGGCAAAATACCTGGCGCCCAAGGGCAGCCAAGCCATGGCCATCATCGGCAACGGCGCCCAGTCCGAGTTCCAGGCCATCGCCTTCAAGGCGCTGCTCGGCATCGACCGGCTGCGGCTCTACGACATCGACCGCTCGGCCTCCGAAAAATGCGCGCGCAACCTCGCCGGCAAGGGTTTCGACATCGCCATCTGTTCGACCGGCCAGGATGCCGTGGAAGGCGTCGACATCATCACCACGGTGACCGCCGACAAGCAGTACGCCACGATCCTCACCGACAACATGGTCGGTTCCGGCGTCCACATCAACGCCGTCGGCGGCGACTGCCCAGGCAAGACCGAGCTGCACCGCGACATCCTGCTGCGCTCCGACATCTTCGTCGAGTTCCCGCCGCAGACGCGCATCGAGGGCGAGATCCAACAGCTCGACGCCGACCATCCGGTGACCGAGCTGTGGCAGGTGATGACCGGGAAGGCCGAGGGACGCAAGACGGCCAAGCAGATCACGCTGTTCGATTCCGTCGGCTTCGCCACGGAGGATTTTTCCGCGCTGCGCTATGTCCGCGACCAGCTCCAGGCCACCGGCCTCTATGAGGAGCTCGACCTGCTCGCCGACCCCGACGAGCCGCGCGACCTGTTCGGCATGCTGGAGAGGGCGGCCTTGGAGCCGGCGGCTTGAGGGAATGAGTGGGTAATCTCCCCCCTCGAGGGGGGAGATTACGAGCTACCGCCGCGCCGCGCAGCTTTCCCGCTCCACCAGCACCGGGGCCAGCACCTCGCGGCGCGAGGGCGCTTCCGGCTCGCCCAGCCGCTCGAGCAGCAGGCTCACCGCGCGCGTGCCGATCTTTTCCACCGGCTGCGCGATCGTCGTCAGCGGCGGCCAGGTGGTGACGGCATAGGGGATGTCGTCGAAGCCGACCATCGAGATGTCGTCGGGAACCCGCAATCCGCGCGAGCGCAGCACCGTCAGCGCGCCCATCGCCATCAGGTCGTTGCAGGCAAACAGCGCCGTGATGTCCGGCGCCCGGGCCATGAGCTGCTCCATCGCCAGGCGCCCGCCGGCGAAATGATAGTCGGAATCGACGATCGACGAGGCCGGCAGCGCGAGGCCTGCCTCTTCGAGCGCGCGCACGAAGCCGCGCAGGCGGGCGGGACTGGAGCTCGAATCGCGCGGGCCGCCGATGACGCCGATCTTCCGGTGGCCGAGCCCGGCCAGGTATCTGCCGGCCAGATAGCCGCCATGGTCATGGTCGACCAGCACCGAATCGACATTGACCGACTGGATCTCGCGGTCGAGCAGCACCGCCGGCACGCTGGGCAGGAGCCGGGCGAACACCCGCGCATGGTCGGATGAGCCGGCGAAGATCAGCCCGTCGATCTGCTTGGCCATCAGCACCGAGAGATAGCGCTCCTCCTTCTCGGCATTGCCGTCGGAATTGCACAGGATCACCGTGTAGCCGGAAACGAAGCCGGCATCCTCGATCTGCCGCGCCACGCTGGCGAAGAACGGGTTGGAATTGTCAGGAAGCAGGAGCCCGATGGTCTTGGTCTCGCCGCGCCGCAGGCTCCGCGCCACTGAGTTCGGGCTGTAGCGCAGCGCGGTGATCGCGGCACGCACGCGCTCGGCCGTCTCCGGCTCGACATGGCGCGTATGGTTCATCACATGCGAGACCGTTGCGACGGACACCCCCGCGTGACGCGCAACATCGGCAATCGTCGTCATGGACCCGTTTCCCGAAGCAATCCCTAGAGCGGTTCACCGTTTCACGCAAACGGCGAACCGCTCTATCTCTTTGTTTTTACGCAATTCCGGACGGAAAACCGTGTGACACTTTTCCTGGAATTGCTCTAGCGAATCTTCCGCAACAGCCTCTCCCGGTACGCGTCTAGGATGACCGCGAGCACGATGACAAGGCCGATTACGATGGGTTTGAAATTGTCGCCGACGCCGAGCAGCTGCAATCCGGTGGAAAGCACCTGCAGGATGCAGGCGCCGACCAGCGTGCCGATGATCGAGCCCTTGCCGCCGATGAGGCTGGTGCCGCCGATGATGACGGCGGCGATCGCGTTGAGCTCGTAGCCGACGCCGGCGATCGGACTGCCGATGTTGAGGCGCAACAGATAGACCATGGCCGCGATGCCGGCGGTGAGCCCGCTGATGGTGAAGGCGGCGACCTTGTAGAAGTCCGGATTGTGGCCTGACAGCCGCACCGCCTCGTCATTGGTGCCGACGGCGAAGATCATGCGGCCGAAGACGGTAAAGCGCAGCACGAACCAGCCGGCCGCGATCACCAGCACCGCCACCAGGAAGATCGACGGCAGGAAGCCGCCGATGATCAAATTGCCGAAATCGACGAAACTCTGCGGCAGGCCGGTGATGGTCGAATTGTCGCTGACGACGCGCGCCGCGCCCGCCGCCATGTTGAGCATGCCGAGCGTGACGATGAAGGACGGGATCTTCCAGCGCGTCGAGATCCAGCCATTGAGGAAGCCGCAGACGGCGCCCGTCGCCATGCAGGCCAGAAGCGCCAGCGTGATCGCGACGGCCGGCGACAGGTTCTCGTCGATCATCACGGTGGCGCCGACGACGGTGCAGAGCGCCAGCACCGAGCCGACCGAAAGATCGATGCCGCCGGTGAGGATGACGAAGGTCATGCCGGCCGCCAGCACCGTGTTGATGGCGATCTGCACGAAGATCTTCAGCGCGTTGCCCGACGTAGCGAAGTAAGGCGCGGTGGCCGAGAAGAACAGGGTGATCAGCACCAGCGCGAGCAGCACGCCGGCATCGCGCACCAGGAAGCGCAGGAATTTTGCCCTGCCGGGGGACACAGGCGCGGAAACGGTCGTCTCGCTCATGGTCGCACATACTCCTGATAGGCGAGCGACAGGATGCGCTCCTGGTCGAATTCGGCGCGCGGCACCTCGCCGACGATCCGGTTCTTGGAAAAGACGATGATGCGGTGGCACATGCCCATCAGCTCGGGCAGGTCCGACGACACCATGATGATGCCTTTCTGCTGCGCCGCCAGCATCCACAAGAGCTGGTAGATCTCGCGCCGCGCGCCGATGTCGACGCCGCGCGTCGGCTCGTCGAGGATCAGCGTCGAGGTGCCGCGGAACAGCCACTTGGCCAGCACCACCTTCTGCTGGTTGCCGCCGGAGAGATTGCGCACCGCCTGCTCGATCGAGCTCGCCTTGACGCGCAGCTGGCCGACGAGATCGTTGGCGGCCGCGGCCTCGGCGCGGCGGTTGAGCAGCCCGTTGCGCGAGACCTTGCTCAGATCGGTGATGGTGATGTTCTTGTCGACGGCCATGTCGAGCAGCAGGCCCTGGCCCTTGCGGTCCTCGGTGAGCAGGCTCAAGCCGTGTCGCACCGCGTCCTTGGGCGCGGCGATCGCCACCGGCTTGCCGTCGATCTCGACGACGCCGTCGAGCTTCGGATCGGCGCCGAACAAAGCGCGCATGGCCTCGGTGCGGCCGCTGCCGACCAGGCCGGCGACGCCGAGGATCTCGCCATGGCGCACGGCAAAGGAGATGTCCGGGGTGGAAGCGTCGCGCTTCAGATTGGCGACACTGAGCGCGACCTTGCCCGGCACGACCCTCGCATCGAAGCCATATTCGTCGGCGATGTCGCGGCCGATCATCATGCGCACGAGGTCGGGCACGGCGAGGCCTTCGAGGTCACGTGTCGCGACCAGCCTGCCGTTGCGCAGCACCGTCACCCGGTTGCCGATCTCGAACACCTCGTGCAGCCGGTGCGAGATGTAGATGATGGTGACGCCCCGGGCCTTGAGCCGCTTGATAATGGAAAACAGCCGCTCGATCTCGGGCGGCGTCAGCGTCGCCGTCGGCTCGTCCAGCACCAGAAGCTTCGAGTCGTAGCTCAGCGCCTTGGCGATCTCGACCAGCTGCATCTGCGCCACGCCCAGCGCCTCGACGCGGGTGCGCGGATCGATGTCGAGGCCGACTTCCTCCAGCAGCGCCACGGCGCGGCTGTTGAGCGCCTTGCGGTCGACGACGCCGAAGGCGCGCCGCGGCAGGCTTTCCAGCATCAGGTTCTCGGCGATGCTGAGATAGGGCAGCAGGTTGAGTTCCTGATGCACGATGCGGATGCCGCTCTGCTGCGCGTCATGCGGCGTCTTCGGCTGGTAGGGCTGGCCGTTGAAGGCGATCGCGCCCGAGTCCGGCTGGTAGATGCCGGCGAGCAGCTTGATCAGCGTCGACTTGCCGGCGCCGTTCTCGCCCAGGATGATGTGGGTCTCGCCACGCGCGATCGACAGCGACACGTCGCTCAGCGCGACGGCGCCGGGAAAGATCTTTCCGACCCCTTCAAGGGAGAGAATCGCGTCCATGGGCGATAGAATCCTAAACCGCGCTCGTCCACCGCGATAGCGGCGCGGCGCATCGTCACCGCCGCCGGCACTGTGCCGACGGCGATGGTGAGACAAGCAGGATGCCGGAGGGAGTCCCGGCGCCCCGGCTCGCCTCAGGCGGTGATCAGCTTGATGTCGGTCTTGACCCAGCCGGAGAATTTCTCGCCGGCCATCTCGCGCAGGCCGTAGTCGATGCCCATGGCCGCCATCTGCGCGCCATACTGCTCGACGGTTGCGAGCATCTTGCCGGCCTTCAGCAGCGGACCGACGGCCGGGATGTTGTCGAAGCCGACGACCTTGATCTGGCCCGACTTGCCGGCCGCGTCGATCGCCTTGACGACGCCGAGCGCCATGGAATCGTTGGCCGCCATCACGCCCTGGATGTCGGGATGCTGGGTGAGGAAGTTGGTCATCAGCGTGTTGGCTTCCTCGGTCTCCCAATGCGCCGTCTTGGAATCGAGCAAATCGAGGCCGTTTTCCTTCACCGCGTCGTCGAAGCCGAGCTTGCGCTCCTTGGCGTTGTCGGCCTCCGGATTGCCTTCGAGGATGACGACCTTGCCGCCCTTGCCCAGCGCCTTGCCGAGCGCGTCGCCGGCGAGCTTGGCGCCAGCGCGGTTGTCCGGGCCGAAGAAGGCGAGGTCGATGCCGGCCTTCTTCTTGGCCTCCTCGTCGAGCGAGACGTCGATGTTGATGACCTTGATGCCGGCCTTCAGCGCCTTGGCGATCGGCGTCACCATGGCCTTCGAATCGGCCGGCGCCACGACGATGATGTTGTAGTTCTGGGTGATGAAGTTCTCGATCGCGTCGACCTGGGCGGCGAAGTCGCGCTCGTCCTTCATGCCGACGGCGGCGAAGTCGAACTTGTCCTTGTTCTTGGCCGCATAGTCCTCCGCGCCGGCCTGCATCTGCTTGAAGAACTCGTTGGCCAGCGATTTCATGACCAGGCCGACCTTCGGCTTGTCGGCGGCGAGAACCGGGCCGAGCGGCAAAGCGAGCGCGCCGGCGGCCAAGGCGCTGGTCTTCAGGAACTGGCGGCGCGAGAACGGACCAAACCCGTGCGTGTTCGAAATCTTGCTCATTAGTCTCCTCCACTTGATTGAGCCGTAATCGGTTACGTAACCGATTACGCAAGTAGAGCCTGAATTTGCCAAGTGTCAATATCCGGGCGGAGGCTTGGCCGCGCTCAGCCGAGTCCGCAGCCACTTCGCCGCAAAATCGCTGAAGGCGCGCACGCGCGGATTGCCCTTGAGGTCCGGGTGGTAGAGCACCCACAGCTCCGAGGCGAGCTCTTCGACCGTTTCGCCAAGGCGCGACAACCGTCGCGCGGCGCCCAGATAGTCGGGCAGCAGCGCCTTTCCCCAGCCAGCCTCGGCGGCGGCCGCCGCTGCGCCGAGGCTGTTGACCCTCAGCCCGATCACATCGTCCGCGACATTCGCCTTCAGCCATTGCGCGGCCGGCAAGGCGGACAGGGTCGCGTCGAAGCCGATCCATCCTTCCGAAGGCGTATCGCCGGAATAGACGGTATAGGAAAACCGCGCCACGCGCCGACCGACGAGCGTTTCAGGCGGCGTCAGCGTCGGGCGGATGGCGATGTCGGCCTCGCGCCGGCCGAGATCGGCGAAACTGTTGTTCACCTCCAGCGACAATGCGATGCCGGGATGAGCTTTGCCGAATGCTTTCAGGCAGGCGCAGGCGATGTCGAGCAGCGTGTCGGCGGTCGTCACATGCAGCGGCCCGACCAGCCGGTCGTCCTGTGCCGCCACGCGCCGCTCGACTTCGGCGAGACGGTCGCGCAGTTCTTCCGCGGCGTCGAGGAAAGGGCCCGCCCTGCCGGTCGGCACCAGCGCATCGCCGAAGCGCTCGAACAGCGCGCCGCCGGTGCGTTTCTCCAACTCCCTCAACTGCCGGTAGATCGTCGCAATATGGGTGCCTAGCCTAGACTGCGCGCCGCGCACCCCGCCCGCCGCCGCGATCGCCGCCACCAGCCGCACGTCGTCATAGTCGATCATCTTCGCATCCATGCGAATGAGGATAGCATAATTGCTCAATGCGCTCGCATTGGCGCGAACATATATCGCGCTCCGGAAACGAACCAGCCTGTCCGGAGAAAGACATGAGCCGCATCCTGCATAGCGAGGCCTCGCCCCGCGCCGACCGCTCCTGGTCGAGCAAGGCCGCCAGCAATTTCCTCGCGCGGCTGAAAAAGCGCCTGCCCAAGGTCGAAGTCGATCATTTCAACATCTGGACCGCCATCCTGCCGAGCTTCGACGGCGCGGCGATCGACGCCAAATACGCCAAGCTTTCCGGCACGCCACTGACCGAGGCGCAGAGCCGGGCCTGGAAACTGATCGGTCATTATGTGGCAAGGCTCGACACCGCCGACGCGATCCTGATCTCGACGCGATGTGGAACCTCGGCGTCCCCTACCGGCTGAAGCACCTGTTCGACCTGGTGACGCAGCCGGGCCTGAGTTTTTCCTTCAATCCGGCGACCGGCTATGCGCCGCTGCTACGCGCCCGGCCGATCGCCGTGCTGATGGCGACCTCCGGCGACTTCACCGAAGGCCCGAGCTACGGCCGCCCCGACCTGGCGACGCCTTATCTGCGCACCGCGCTTGCCTTCATCGGCCTGAAGGACGCTGATATCGTCCACGTCTCGCCGACCATCGGCCAGCCGGAAGCGATGGAAGCCGGCGTCAGACGAACCGAGGCCGAATTGCGCCGCCTTGCCGCCGATTTCGCCGGGAGGCTCACATGAGCCCCTCGCTGGCCTGGCTGCTGCTGATCATCTCGGGCATCACCGACGTCGCCTGGGCGCTCGCGACCAAGAAGTCGGCCGGCTTCACCGAGCCGCTCTGGGCCGTGGCCTCGCTGCTGCTTCTGGTCATCTTCATCGCGCTCTTGACCAAGGCGCTGACCGTCCTGCCGCTCGGCACCGCCTATGCGGTATGGACCGGCATCGGCGCCGTCGGCTCTTTGGCCGCCGGCGTCGTGCTGTTCGGCGAAAGCACCGACCCCGTGCGGCTCACCTTCGCGGCGGTGACCATTCTTGGCGTGGTCGGCCTGAAAGTGAGCTCGTAGGGCAGGCAAGGCGCCTTCCCTACTGCGATCCCTCACCGCCACCCGAGCGCCGGCGCGACGTGCTTCAGGATCGACTCGATGACATGGGCGTTGTAGTCGACACCCAGCTGATTGGGCACGGTGAGCAGCAGCGTGTCGGCCTCGGCGATCGCCTCGTCCTCCTTGAGCTGCTCGACCAGCTTCTCCGGTTCGGCGGCATAGGAGCGGCCGAACACGGCGCGCTTTTCCGGCTCGATATAGCCAAAGTGGTCCTGGCCCTCGCTACCGCCGAAATAGGCGCGGTCCATGTCGTTGACGAGCGCGAAGATGCTGCGGCTGACCGAGACGCGCGGCTCCCGCGTATGCCCGGCTTCCTTCCAGGCGGCGCGGTAGGCCCTGATCTGCTTGGCCTGCTGGACATGCAGCGGCTCGCCGCTCTCGTCGAATTTCAGCGTCGAGCTCTGCAGGTTCATGCCGAGCTTGGCCGCCCACACCGCGGTGGCGTCGGTGGCGGCGCCCCACCAGATGCGCTCGCGCAAGCCGGCCGAGAAGGGTTCCAGCCTCAGCAGCCCAGGCGGGTTGGGGAACATCGGGCGGGGATTGGGCTGCGCAAAACCTTCGCCGCGCAGCAGGTCGAGGAAGATCTCCGAGTGGCGGCGCGCCATGTCGGCGTCGCTCTTGCCCTCTTCCGGCACGTAGCCGAAATAGCGCCAGCCATCGATCACCTGCTCGGGCGAGCCGCGGCTGATGCCCAGCTGCAAACGCCCGCCGGCGATGAGGTCGGCCGCGCCCGCATCCTCGGCCATGTAGAGCGGGTTCTCGTAACGCATGTCGATGACGGCGGTGCCGAGCTCGATGCGCTTGGTCTTGGCGCCCGCCGCGGCAAGCAGCGGAAACGGCGAGGCGAGCTGGCGGGCAAAGTGATGGACGCGGTAATAGGCGCCGTCGGCGCCGAGCTCCTCGGCCGCGACCGCGAGGTCGATCGACTGCAAGAGCGCGTCGGCGCCCGAGCGCGTGCCCGATTGCGGCGAGGGCGACCAATGCCCGAACGACAGAAATCCGATCTTCTTCATGGCTCCATTCCTGCTGGGGCGGCCCATCGACCGCTCAAATTCCTTGTTGCTCCAGCAGATAGCCAGGGCAGTGCCGCGATACAACGGACACCGAATGGATACAGACCGTCAATCAGGAAGCCCCAGCGCACCGATAGGTCCCGCGATCCAAGGTCGGTGCTGTCACATGGATGTAATGAACATTTCGGAATGTCGGCACCGTAGCGCTTGCTACAGACCCTCCTGGCGAACGGCCGACCACCATGACACCCGACGACCCCGAAGACAGGCAGAGCGCTTTCGACGATCGCGTCGAGGCGGCATTGGAAACCCTGCCGCCGGCCGAGCAGCGCATGGCGCGTTTCTTCGTCGGCCAGAAGCAGGCGGTGCTGCTAGGATCGGCGGCCGAGATCGCCGCCCTTGCCGGCGCCAGCGACGCGACCGTGGTGCGCACCGCGCGCTCGCTCGGCTTCGAAAGCCTGTCGGCGCTGCGCCAGGTGCTGCTCGCGGATCTGACCGGAACGGCCTCGCCGGGCAGGCGGCTCGCTCGCACCTTGCAGGAGACGGGCAACGACAGCGCCTCGGCGCTGCGCCATGTCGTCGGCCTGCATGAGACCGCGCTCGAGGCGCTGAAGCAGCCCGGAATGGAAGCGGCCTTCGCCTGCGCCATCGACATCCTGGCGGCGGCCCGCCGCCGTCACATCTTCGGCATCGGCCCGTCGGGCGCCATGGCCGAATACGCGGCGCTGCAATTCAACAGGATCGGCCTGCCGAGCAGCGCGCTGTCGGCTTCCGGCGTCGCGCTTGCCGACGGTCTCTTGTGGCTGGAAAGCGGCGACGCCGTGCTGATGATGGCCTACGCGCCGCTTTACCGCGAGGTCGAGATCGTCCTCGACCAGGCCGGCCGGCATGACGCGCCGGTGGTGCTGATCAGCGACAATCTCGGGCCGCTCGTCTCCGACAAGGTGGCTGCGACGCTGCCGGTCCCGCGCGGCAAGGCCGACCACCTCGCCACTCATGGCGGCACCATGGTGCTCATCGAGGCAATGATCATCGCCCTGGCGGCCAAGGCCGGCGAGACCGCCTTCGACAGCCTGGACCGGCTGAGCAGCCTGCGCGGCGCGATCGACAAGGCATGGATAAAACGCGGCACGCGCAGGAAGTAATCGCCACTGACACAAAAATGTCAGCCAAGAAGCATAATATACAATTGGCATTACTTTGCCTTCTCGAAACAACAGGAGAGCGATATGACTATAAAGACAACGCTTGGACTTGCGTTGAGTTTGATGGTTCTGTCCATCGCCGCGCCGGCTTGCGCCGCGGATCTGGTGCTCTATGACGCGCTCGACTTCGCCGGACCGGTCGCCAAGGCCTTCGAGGCCAAGACCGGACTGACCGTCGACATCGTCGAGCCCGGCAGCACGGGCGAGACGCTGGGCAAGATCGCCGCCGAGGGCAATAATCCGCAATTCGACATCGTCTGGCTCGACGGTTCGGCCGTGATGGAGCGCATGGCCGCCGACCACGTGCTGCAGCCGGTGCCGGCCGAGGCCTATGACAAGGTCGCCTGGACCGATCTCGGCAAGTCGCTGATCCCGCAAAACCACGCCTTCCTGCCGACCGGCACGAGCACCACCGCGATCGAGGTCAACACCAAGAAGGTCAAGGCCGACAAGATGCCGAAATCCTGGGCCGACCTGCAGGGCTTCGCCGGCAGCGTCGCCGCCAAGGACCCGAACCTTTCCGGCCCGGCCTATCAGTGGCTGGCAGGCCTGTTCCAGACCAATGGCGTCGATGCCGGCAAGGAGCTGCTCGCCAGGACGCTGACCAACAAGTCGCTGTCGGGACTCTCCAGCGGCGGCAAGGTCAACAAGGCCGTGCTCACCGGCGATGCCTCGGTCGGCATCAACCAGGACAGCGCCATCTTCTCCAAGATCGCCGCCGGCGAGCCTGTCGTCGCCGTCTATCCGAGCGAGGGCTCGGTCTCGCTGCCGCAAGGCCTCGGCATCAGCGCCAGGACGCAGCATATGGATGCGGCGAAGAAGTTCATCGAGTTCGTCACCAGCGCCGATGGCCAGGCCGCCATGCAGAACGGCGACGACACCGACTTTTTCTACATCCCGGTCATCAAGGGGGTGAACCCCAAGCCCGGCCGCGAGACCAACATCGCCTACACCCATCTCGACGACGCGACCGCCTCGGCGCACGAGACGGAGTGGAAGCAGTGGTACAAGGAAAAATTCGTCCAGTGACCGCCCGGCAATGACGATGGTGCAGGAATTCGATGCCGCCGGCGGCGGCATCGGCTCGAGCGGGTGGGCGCGTAGACGCCTGCCCGCGCTGGCGCGCCTTGGCGGACCGCTGGCCGTCTATGCCGTCTTCGCGCTGCTGATTGGCCTGCCGCTGGCGCTGGTCCTGCTCCAGGCCGTCATGCCTGGACTGTTCGCGGCCGATGGCGCGCAAGCTTTCGTCAGCGCCGAGCCGCTGGCGCGCATCCTTTCCTCGCCCTCCATCACCGGCTCGATCCTACATTCGCTGGAGCTCGGCCTGGTTGCGGCCCTGACGACGACCATTCTCGGCGGCGCCTTCGCCGTGCTGGTGCAGCGTTGCGACATCCCGCTGCGCGGCGCGATTTCGCTGCTGCCCTGGCTGGTGTTCCTGACGCCGTCCTATCTGAAGGCGCTGGCCTGGGTGCTTTTGATGTCGTCGGGCGGCTATCTGGCGCAGCTCGGCCTTTTGCCGCCGTGGCTCGACGCGTCCTTCTTCGGGCTGGGCGGCCTGGTCTTCGTGCACACGCTGAGCCTCTTCCCGCTGGCCGCATTCATCATCGGCAGCGCGCTGGCGGGACTGGGCAGCGAGATGGAGGACGCGGCGCGCCTGTCAGGCGCCGGGCCGCTCAGGATCTGGCTGCGCGTCAACGGCCCGTTGCTGGCGCCGGCGATCGTGCTGAGCTTCATTGCCACCTTCGCCGAAGTGCTCTCCGATTTCGGCCTGGCTTCGACGATTGCCAGGATATCGAGCTTCGGCGTGGTGACCTATGGCATCTATGCGGCGGCAAGCGACTATCCGGTCGACTTCCCGGCCGCCGGCGCCCAGGCCCTCGTGCTGCTGGCGCTGGTTCTGCTCGTCGTCATGGCCGACAGGCTGCTCCGCCGCCGCGCCGATCCGCAGCTGATTTCCGGACGCGCCAGGCCAGCCCGGCGCTATCGGGTCGGCGCCTGGCGCTGGCTCGCTTTTGCGATCGCGCTGCTGGTCGCCTTCCTGGCGCTGATCTTGCCGCTCGGCGCGATCGCGGCGCGGGCGCTCACCAGCACGCTCGGCAACGGTCTGGCGCCGGACAATTTCACGCTCGCCAATATCGGCGCGGCGCTGAGCCTGAACACACCGGCCAATGACGGTCTGATGCGCAGCCTTTTCTACGCCGGCCTCAGCGCCGTCATCGCCAGCACGCTGGCCTTGCTGCTGTCGGCCCAGCTCGATCGTTCGAGCCCCGTCATGCGCACCGCGGTGCTTGGCCTCTCGCTTGGCGCCGTCGCGATTCCCGGCATCGTGCTCGGCTTCGGCTATATCCTGGTCTGGAACCGGCTGCCCGGCTTTCGCGGCTGGCCTTTCCCGCATTATGGCGACGGCTCGCTGCTGGTCATGGGCTATGTCGCGGCGGCGCTGCCCTATTGCCTGGTGGTCATCCTCTCGGCCATCGGCCAGCTGGCGCCGAGCCTCACCGACGCCGCGCGGATCTCCGGCGTCGGCGCGGTCCGGCGTCTCATCTCGGTGACCTTGCCGCTGATCCTGCTCAGCGTCGTCACGGCCTTCCTGCTCACCTTCATCCGCACCGTGTTCGAATTGCCGATGTCGCAGATGCTCATTCCGCAAAGCGGTCCACCGGCGCCTACGCTGATCCTGAAATTGTTCAGCCATGACCGCGACGGGCTGGCCTGCGCCATCGCGCTCGCCGCCATGGCCGCCGCAGGCGGCGCGGCGGCGCTGATCTGGTATCCGCTCAAGCGCGTCATTGCCTTCGGCCGGCAGCAACGCATCCCGTCGGGAGAGCCGTCATGACCGCTTCGCTCCATTGCGCCGGCATCTCGAAATCGCTCGGCGGGCGCGCCGTGCTCGATAAGCTCGATCTCGCCATCAGGGCCGGCGAGGTGGTCTCGCTGCTCGGCCCGAGCGGTTCCGGCAAGACCACGCTGTTGCGCAGCATCGCCGGACTGGTCGACCCCGACAGCGGCACGATCGCGCTCGGCGGCCGTGTCGTCTGGAGCGAAACATCCGTCCTGCCGGCGGAAAAGCGCAGGATCGGCATGGTGTTCCAGGACTACGCGCTGTGGCCGCATATGACGGTGGCGCGCAATCTGTCGTTCGGGCTGCGGGCGCAGCGGCTCGCCGAACCGGAGATCGCCGCCCGCGTCGGCCATGCGCTGGAGGTCGCGCGGCTCGTGCCCTATCGCGACCGCTACCCTTCCGAGCTGTCGGGCGGACAGCAGCAGCGCGTCGCCATCGCCCGCTGCCTCGCGGCGCGGCCGGCCCTGATGCTGTTCGACGAGCCGCTCAGCAATCTCGATGCGGCACTTCGCGAGGACATGCGCATCGAGATGATGGAGCTGGTGCGCCGCGAGGCCGCGACCGTGGTCTATGTGACGCATGACCAGGCCGAAGCCATGGCCGTCTCAGATCGCATCGCGGTGATGCGCGACGGCCGCATTGCCCAGTTCGACACGCCGCGGGCGATCTACGAGGCGCCGGCCGATTCCTTCGTCGCCGGTTTCATTGGCGGCTTTTCGGTGGTGCCGGGCACCGTGCGCGACGGGCTGTTCAGCGTGCGGGGCGCCGCAGCCGACAGCTTGCGCACGCCCGGCGCCAAACCCGGCGACGGCATGCTTGTCGTGCGTCCGGAGGATGCCCGGCCGGCCGAGGCGCATCCCGGCAACCGGCTGCGGGGCAAGGTGCTGTCGAGCGCCTTCCAGGGCCGCTGCTGGCGGCTGGCGGTGGAGCTTGGTCCGCAGCGTGTTCGCCTCGACTGGCCGGAAGCGCCGCCGGTCGGCTCCTCGCTGGCGTTCTCGCTGCCGCCGGAGCGTTGTATCGTCCTCGCCAACTGATGATTTTGAACTGTAGGATGCCTGCATGCATGGCCTGACACCCATACTTTCCACCGTGACCGCCTCTTTCCTGGCCTCCTTCGTAGAAGTGGTCGAAGCCTTCACCATCGTGCTCGCCGTCGGCGTGACGCGCAGCTGGCGCCCCGCATTGACAGGCGCTGCACTGGCGCTCGCCGTGCTGGCGGCGTTGGTGCTGGCCTTCGGGCCGCTGCTGGCGCTCGTCCCCATCGCCGTCCTGCAATTCGTCGTCGGCGTGCTCTTGATCCTGTTCGGCATGCGCTGGCTGAGGAAGGCGATCCTGCGCAGCGTCGGCGTCATCGCGCTGCATGACGAGGAGCAAGCCTTTTCCAAGGAGACGGCCGCCTTGCAGCGGCAGGCCAATGACCGCCGCGCCGACTATCTGGCGGCCGTCGCGTCGTTCAAGGCGGTGCTGCTCGAGGGCGTCGAAGTGGTGTTCATCGTCATCGCCGTCGGCGCCGCGCACGGCCAGACGCTTTATGCCAGCCTCGGCGCGCTGGCCGCCTTCGTGCTGGTGATGCTGATCGGCCTTGCCGTGCACCGGCCTCTGGCGCGCGTGCCCGAGAATTCGCTGAAATTCGTCGTCGGGCTGATGCTGACCAGCTTCGGCGTGTTCTGGACCGGCGAAGGCCTCGGCGCTGACTGGCCGGGCGCCGATCTCGCTTTGCTCGCCATCTTCGCCATCACTGCCGCCGTATCCTTCGCCATCGTGCGCTGGCTGCGCAGCGCCTATCCGGCGCCCGCTGCAGGAGTTGCCCGATGACCATGATCCGCCTCGTTCTCAAGGAGCTCGTCGGCATGTTCGTCGACGACGGCAGTCTGGCGTTGCTGGCGCTGGTCCTCATTGCGCTGATCACCGCCGCGGTGAAACTGATTGCGCTGCCGCCGCTCATCGGCGGCTTGCTGCTTCTCGCCGGCTGCCTGGCCATTCTTCTGCAGAGCGCGCGCCGCGCCGCCCGCGACAAGGCGCGTTGATCAGCGCTCATTCCGTGAATCAGCGCAAACGTTGGAGATTGGCGGAAGCCCCTCAGCCTCGTCATTCCTGGGCGGAGCAGCCGCGAAGCGGCGTCGCGGAGACCCTGGAATGACGATAGCGGGGAACTAATAAACCGTGAAAAGCGTCGGCAGATCACCGCTGAGGCGGAAATACTCGACCGTCTCTATAAGCGGAAACAGCGCCAGGAAATAGAGCCCGTCGCGGAACGTCCTCCGCAGCGCGCCCGTCGAAAACAGCCACTGGTCCTCGTCGCGGTAGAGCAGCGGGTTCGGCCAAAAGCGCGGCGTGCGTTCGGCATAGGCCGTGTGGACGGCGCCGAACTTGCCGGCGAGATACTCGGCCTCCTTGCGCGCCGTGAAGCGGAAGACCAGGAAGCTGCCCAGGCCGAGCATCGCGGCCGCCAGCAGCGAGCCGAACATCAGCCCGATACCGGCCGCGCCGACGGTCGAGAAGAAATAGAGCGGGTTCTGGGTCATCGAGAACGGGCCGGACACGACCAGCTCGTCATTCTTCCTGCCGCCGACGAAGAGGATGCTCCACAGCCGGCCCAAAAAGCAGGTCAGAACCATCACAAAGCCGATCGTCTCCAAGGCTTCGTGCCCGTTCGATCCTTCGGCCAGCACCGGCTTGCTGAACAGGAGCAGGATGACGGCAAGCACCGCGGTCGCCTGCACCACGATCAGGCGCTTATGCTGGTCGAACGCCTTCGGCGCCGATTTGAGGGACGTGTAGGCCATTCTTTCTCACCGCTCCGGCGCCAACGGGGGCGCCAAGGCTTCTCTAGCTGTTCCGCCGCGCGATGACGAGGCCCACCCGGTATTTTTGGCCGATCTTACGAATTTGTAAGCGGGCGGACAGGCTGCGGTGAGTTCGCCTGCCTAGGCTGACGATCGCCGCCAAACGCGATTTCGGGCGGCGAATGGATCATCAACCTCGGGATAATGTCATGAACAAATTTGCCGCTGCTTTCGCCTTTGCCGCTACCGCGATCATCGTTCCCTTGGCTTCCGCCGTTGCCGCTCCGACGCCTTGCGAGACCGCGTTGAAGGACTTGCGCGCCGCCGAGGCCAAGGCGACGCCCAACGATGCCGACAAGAACAAGGTTTCCGAACTGGAGACGAAGGGCATCGAGCGTTGCAACGCCGACGACGACAAGCGCGCCGACGACTTCTTCGCCAAGGCCATGAAGATTCTTGGAAAGTAATCGTCGGAGAGACCGGAAATGGACATCGCCATGACCGCAACGATCCTTGAACGAGACTCCGAATTGAACCGGGTCCCGGACGTCACCCTCGATTTCTGGCTGATCAAGATCATGGCGGTGACCATGGGCGAGACGGCGGCCGATTATCTGGCCGTCAATCTCGGCCTCGGCCTTACCGTCACATCCTTGATCATGAGCGGCATCCTGATCGTCGCGCTTGTCCTGCAATTCGCGCAGAAGCGCTACGTGCCCTGGGCCTACTGGCTGGCCGTCGTGCTGATCAGCGTCGTCGGCACCTTGGTCACCGACAACCTCGTCGACAATTTCGGCGTGCGGCTGGAGACGACGACGATCGTCTTCTCGGTCGCCCTCGCCCTGACTTTCGCGGCCTGGTACGCCAGCGAAAGGACGCTCTCGATCCACACCATCTTCACCACCAGGCGCGAGATCTTCTACTGGCTGGCGATCCTGTTCACCTTCTCGCTCGGCACGGCCGCCGGCGACCTGGTGGCCGAACGCTTCGACATGGGCTATCTCACCACCGGCGTCATCTTCGGCGGCGTCATCGCGGCGATCACGCTTGCCTGGTTCTTCCTCGGCCTGAACGGCATCCTCGCCTTCTGGCTCGCCTATATCCTGACCCGGCCGTTCGGCGCTTCCTTCGGCGACCTGCTCTCGCAGCCGGTCGAATATGGCGGCATGGGGTTCGGCACCACCTTCACCAGCCTGACCTTCCTCGGCGCCATCGTGGTCATCGTCCTCTATATGACACTGACGAGATTGATCGACGAAGACGAGCAGGCCCTGCTCGACTAAAGTGCTTCTCGCAAAAATGTGTTGCGGCCTTCGCCCCGGCAGCGCGTAAAAACAGATGGTTAGAGCAAGTGATGCCGCGATTTCCGTTTGAAGCCGCGTCAGACGAAGAGATAGTGACCGGCCAAGAAAAAGCCGCAGCCGGCACTACCATGCCGGTGAGGTTGAGGCGGCAAGGACAGCACGGGGCGATGCGACTTCTGCTTGTTGAAGACGATCCGAGAACCGCCGACTATGTCGTCAGGGGACTGACCGAGGCCGGCCATGTCTGCGATTTGCTGCGCGACGGCCATGACGGCCTCTTCGCCGCGACCCGCAACGCCTATGACGTGATCGTCGCCGACCGCATGGTTCCCGGCCTCGACGGCCTGTCGATGATCAAGGCGGTGCGCGCCGCCGGTATCCGCACGCCGGCCATTTTCCTGACCTCCATCGGCGGCGTCGACGACCGCGTCGAGGGCCTGGAAGCGGGCGGCGACGACTATCTGGTCAAGCCCTTCGCCTTTTCCGAGCTGCTCGCCCGCATCCATGCGCTCGGCCGCCGGCCGGCGGCGCAGGAGCAGAAGACGGCGCTGCGCGTCGCCGACCTCGAAATGGACCTGATCCTGCGCCGCGTGACCAGGCAGGGCCAGCCGATCGACCTGCAGCCGCGCGAATTCAGCCTGCTCGAGGTGCTGATGCGCGGCGAGGGCCGCGTCATCACCCGCACCATGCTTCTGGAGCGCGTCTGGGATTTTCATTTCGACCCCAAGACCAGCGTCGTCGAAACGCATATCAGCCGGCTAAGGGCCAAGGTCGACAGGCCGTTCGACGTGCCGCTGATCCACACCGTGCGCAACACCGGCTACAGCCTGCATGTTCCGGCCTGATCTCGTGGCCGCACGTGCGGGGCGACCCACCGCGGTCGCATGAGCGAGACACGCTCCAACCTGCTGCGCAGCACGCCGTTCAGGTTGGCGCTGACCTTTGCCTTCCTGTTCCTGCTGGCCTTCATCCTGTCCGGCGCGATCGTCTATCAGTTGATGAGCGCCTCGCTCGCCAGGCAGCTCGATCAATCGATCAAGGAGACCTATTCGCTCATCGCCGCGACCTATGCCGAGAGCGACGAGGAGGATCTCGTCTCGACGGTCAGGGACCATGCCCAGTTCAGCCAGGACAAGGACGAGATCTTTTCCCTCACCGACAAGGACGGCAACCGCCTCGCCGGGGATTTCACCGCCTCCAGCCTGCCGGACGGCTTTTCCATGTTCGCCGCCGACTTGCCGGGTGTGCCGCCCGACACCGAATACCGCGCCTATTCGGGCATGGTCGGCGACAACAATTTGACCGTCGCCTTCTCGCTTTCGGAAACCGAGGATCTCGAAAGGATCGTGCTGATGAGCTTCGGCTGGGGCACGCTGTTCATCACCGGCCTGGCGATCGGCGGCGGCGCGGTGCTCGCCTCGCGCGTCCAGCGGCGCCTCGACGGCATCGCCAGCACCATGGTCGACGTCTCGCATGGGCGGCTCGATGCGCGCATTCCGCTGATCGGCAATGGCGACGACATCGACGCCGTCTCCGCCCAGGTGAATGCGGCGCTGGAGCGCCTGTCGGCCCTGGTCGACGGCATGCGGGAAGTGAGCGCCAACATCGCGCATGATCTCAAGACGCCGCTCAACCGGCTGCAGATGATCCTGGAATCCGCCGCCGACAAGACGGTGTCGGGTGAGGATGTCTCGACCGAGCTGACCGATGCCCGCGCCGAGAGCCAGCAGATCAACAGCACCTTCGACGCCCTTCTGCGCATCGCCCAGATCGAAGCCGGCGCCCGCAAGGCGCGCTTCGTCGATCTCGATGTCGGCCCGGTCGTCGAGACCATCGGCGATGTCTATGCCGATGTCGCCGAGGACGATGGCAAGTCCCTGTCGACAACGATCATTCCGGATACGAAATGGTATATTCACGGCGACAGAGACCTGCTGATGCAAATGCTCGCCAATCTGGTCGAGAACGCGCTCAGGCATTGCCCGCCGGGCACCGCGATCGAGCTGTCGGTGACCAGGGGCGGCAGCCACGTCCTCGTCCATGTCCGCGACAATGGCCCGGGGATTCCGGCCGAGGAACGCGAAAAGGTGTTCCGCCGGCTCTACCGGCTGGATGCGAGCCGCACGACGCCAGGCAGCGGCCTGGGCCTGAGCCTCGTCAAGGCGGTTGCCGACCTGCATGGCGCGGCCATAACGCTCGAGGACCGCAATCCGGGTCTCGGCGTGACAATCAGCCTTCCGGCCGTGCGGACTACCGTGACCTGAGGCGGGCCGGAGCCCGCATCCCGGCCGCCTTACCCATTTGTATAGCCCCCGCCAGCCGCACGAAAACTGCGGTCTCTAGGCTTGCGCTGTTCCCGCCGGATCGGGAGCGCGACCCGACGAGGTTCGGGTCGGCAACCTCAAAGAAGAAAGGAAAGAAGATGAAAAAATCCGTCATCGCAGTCGCGGCGATCGTGGCTCTCGCCTCAGCGACCGGGGCTTATGCCAAGGCTGCCAGCGGCACCATCGCCAGCGTCGACAAGAAGGGCGATTCCTTCACCCTGAGCAACGGCAAGACTTTCGCGCTGCCCGAGAACATCGAGGTCGAGACGCTGAAGGTCGGCGAAAAGGTCACCGTCACCTATTCCGCCAAGGCCGGCAAGCTCATGGTGTCGGCCATCCAGCCGGCCAACTGAGCGGGCAATCAAGGCACGCCGGCAGGGGTCTCCTGCCGGCGGCGCGCGTTCGGCTACCGCGCGGCGCCCGCCCGGCGGAAATCGGAAGGCGACATGCCGGCGAGCTTGCGGAACGATTTGTTGAAGGCGCTGAGCGAGCCGAAGCCGGATTCCATGGCGACCCTCAACACATTGGCGTCCTCATGCATGAGCAGCGCCTGCGCATAGCTCAGGCGCAGCAGATTGACATATTCGTTGAGCGTCATGCCGGTCGATTTCTTGAACAGGCTCATCGCATATTTGGGATGGATGTCGGCGGCCGAAGCGATGGTGACGCAGTCGATGTCATAGAGGAAATTCTCGGCGATGAAATCGCACATGCGCCCGACATTGCGCGAGGACTGCTGGTCGAAGGCATTGCCGGCGCCTTGCCCGGCCAACCTTTCCGGCACCAGCCGGTAAGGCTCGAAGCGCACCCGCTCGAGCCGAAGCAGCAGCTCGTTGACGGCGTGCTCGGTTTTGGCCGGATCGCCCGAGCGCGCATACTCGTTCCAGCGCTTGAAATTGTCATTGTCCGACTGGTCCGTCGCGTCGGTCACCAGCGTCGCGCCGGTCATCAGCCGGTGGCGTATGTCGGCCGGCAGATGCAGGCGGAAGAAATGCACCAGCGGCAGATGCGCGCCGGCATAGACGGCGTCGTCGGAGAGGTCGTCCATCTGGTGCGGCAGGCCGCCCCAGAACAGGCACATCTCGCCGGCCGACAGCGAGATTTCGTGCTCGGCCATGCGGTAATGCACGCGGCCCTGCACGATGAAATTCACCTCCACCTGGGCATGCCAGTGCGGCTTCAGCATCACCAACGGGTGGTTGTGGAACATCTGCAGCATGAGCGGCAGTCCTTCGACGCTGCTCGCGCCAGGCTGGTAGAACGGACGCTCCGGCATCTTACTTTCCGCCAACTTCTTATTCCCTTCGACGGGGACAAGCCTTCCGCGCCGCATAGTCTAGCCACGCTCACAGTGAGAGAGCAAATGAAATGGGAGGATTTCAATGCGCACTACACTGACCTGCGCCGCGCTTATGCTTGCCCTGGGCTCCGGCCCGGCCCTGGCGCAGTCCGGCGAAATCACCATCTGGAGCTGGAACATCGCCGCCTCGTCGCTGAAGGCGACGGTCGAGGGCTTCAACAAGAAATACCCCGACATCAAGGTCACGGTCCAGGACCTCGGCAACCAGCCGACCTATGACAAATCGATCGCCGGCTGCGCCGCCGGCGGCGTCGGCCTGCCCGATATCGTCTCGATCGAGAATGGCGAGGCGGAGAACTACTGGAGCCAGTTCCCGGATTGCTTCGTCGACCTGCACACGCTGGGCTACAGCGCCGAGGACCAGAAGAAATTCCCCGATTTCAAGCGCACCGAACTCGAGGTCGGCGACAAGGCCTATGCCATGCCCTGGGATTCCGGCCCCGTGGCCGTCTTCTACCGCCGTGACTTCTATGAGAAGGGAGGCGTCGATCCGGCCTCGATCAAGACCTGGGACGATTTCATCGCCGCCGGCAAGAAGATCCAGGCCGCCAATCCCGGGGTGTCGATGACCAATGCCGATTTCAACGGCGACACCGAATTCTTCCGCATGATCTCCAACGAACAGGGCTGCGGCTACTTCGCCGAGGACGGCCAGTCGATCACCGTGGCCGAGCCGAAATGCGTCGACGCCCTGACCAAGGTCAAGGAGATGAAGGACGCCGGCATCGTGTCGTCGGCCGACTGGTCGACCAAGATCACCAACAACACCGCCGGCACCGTCGCCAGCCAGGTCTATGGCGGCTGGTATGAAGGCACGATCCGCACCGAATCGCCGAAGGAAAGCGGCAAGTGGGGCGTCTACCTGATGCCGAGCCTGACCGCCGACGGCCCGCGCGCCGCCAATCTCGGCGGCTCGTCTTTGGCCATCACCTCGGCCTCGAAGAACAAGGAAGCGGCTTACGCCTACCTGAAATACACGCTGGAGACCAATGACGGCCAGATCACCATGCTGAAGGATTTCGGCCTGGTGCCGTCGCTGATCTCGGCGCTCGACGACCCCTATGTCGCGCAGGGACAGCCCTATTGGGGCGACCAGGCGGTGTGGAAGGATATCCTGGCGACGCTGCCCAAGGTGGTGCCGAGCCGCGGCACGCAGTTCCAGAGCGACGCCGAGATCATCCTGCGCGCCGTGCAGACCAAATACCTGGCCAACGGCTATCCCGACGCCAAGGCCGCGCTCGACGACGCCGCCAAGCAGATCGCCGCCGCGACCGGTTTGCCGGTGAAGTAGCGCCTCTTCCTTCTCCCCTTGTGGGGTCCGAAGGACGGGGCGAGACCCGCGGCTCGCCCCCGGGTGGTGGATTGGCGCGCAGCGCCAAGACGGATGAGCGGGTGCACCAGCGGAGTGAGACGTCGGCTTTCCCTGGAACACCCCTCATCCGGCCGCTGCACGGCCACCTTCTCCCACAAGGGGAGAAGGGAAAGACAGAGAAAGGAGGAAGCCAATGCGCACGCAGAACGCCACCGCGTACCGCTTCCTCACGCCCTACCTTCTGGTCTTCGCCGTCTTCTGGATCTGGCCGATCGTCTCTTCGTTCCTGATCTCCTTCCAGGCGACGCGCACCGTGCCGTGGCGCTTCGCGCCGACCTTCAACTGGGGCCGCCTGATCGGCGACCCCGCCTTCTACAACGCGCTGAAGAACACGCTGCTGATCCTGGTCATCCAAGTGCCGGTGATGATCTCGCTGGCGATCGTCATGGCGGTGCTTCTGAACTCGCCGCTGTTGAAGGCGCGCGGCCTCTACCGCTTCGCCTTCTTCGCCCCGGTCGTGGTCGGCGAGGTCGCCTATTCGGCCGTCTTCCGGCTGATGTTCAGCCTCGATTTCGGCATCGTCAACAAGCTCCTGGAGAGCGTCCGCCTGGCCAAGATCGACTGGTTCTCCAACGTCACCCCGGCCATGGCGCTGATCATGATCGCCGTCACCTGGCGTTGGGCCGGCTACAACGCCATCATCATCCTGGCCGGCCTGCAGTCGATTCCCGAGGATGTCTACGAAGCGGCGACGCTGGACCGCGTCAGCAAGCTGAAGCAGTTCCTCTACATCACCTTGCCGCTGTTGAAGCCCGTCATCGTCTTTTGCGCCGTGCTGTCGATCATCGGCACCATGCAGCTCTTCACCGAGCCTTTCCTGATCACCGAGCGCGGCGGCCCGGGCGGCGGCACCGAGACGCTCGGCCTCCTGCTCTACCGCCAGGGTTTCCGCTCGCTCAATTTCGGTTACGCCTCGGCCGTCGCCTACACCATGGCGGGGCTGGCGATCGCCATCACCCTGGTGCAGCTCTGGCTGACGAGGGAACCAAAATGACCTCGCGTTCCCAGGCCAGGCTCGGCCGCAGCGTCCTGCTGCATCTTTTCCTGACGCCGCTGGCGCTGGTCTGGCTGTTCCCGCTGTGGATGATGGTGGTGTTCTCCACCATGCCCGACAACGGCATCTTCAGCCCGGGCATCGAGCTCCTGCCGCACGACAATTTCCTCGACAATGTCGCCAACCTGCAGCGCGACACCAATTTCATCGGCGCCATCGGCATCTCGGTCGCGGTCGCGGTGACCTACACGGTGCTTTCGGTGCTGCTGACCTCGATGGCCGGCTGGGCGCTGGCGCGCTACGAGTTCCACGGCAAGGGCGCGGTCGTCGCCATCATCTTCGGCACCATCACGCTTCCCTATGCGGTGGTCTTGATCCCGCAATTCATCATGGTGGCGCGCGACTTCGCCCTGGCCAACACCTGGATCGCGCTGATCGTGCCGCCGCTGTTCAATTCGCTGGGCGTGCTCTTCATGCGCCAGGCCTTCTCGATGATGCCGGCGGAACTGTTCGATGCGGCGCGCGTCGAAGGCGTCAAGGAATGGCGCATCTTCCTGTTCGTGGCGCTGCCGCTGGCCCGCCCAATGCTGGCGGCTTTAGCCATCATCCTCTTCCTCGCCTCGTGGAACAACTATCTCTGGCCGCTTTTGATCAACAGCCAGCCCGGCGCGATGACCGCGCCGGTGGCGCTCGGCACGCTGATCGGCCTGACCAAGGTTTCCTGGGGCGGCATCATGGCCGGCGCCGTCATGCTGACCGTGCCGATGCTCATCGTCTTCGTGCTGTTGCAGCGTCATTTCATCGCCGGCATCGCCGCCGGCGCGGTCAAATAGGTCAGGAGCGCAATGGCGGCCGTTACTCTCACCAATGTCGTCAAGCGCTTCGGCGTCTTCGAGGTCGTCCATGGCGCCAACATCGACATCGCCGACGGCGAGTTCGTCGTCTTCGTCGGCCCGTCCGGCTGCGGCAAGTCAACCCTGCTCAGGATGATCGCCGGGCTGGAGGACATCAGCGGCGGCGACATCGCCATCGGCGGCAAGGTGATGAACGACGTCGAGCCGGCCGACCGCGGCATCGCCATGGTGTTCCAGTCCTACGCGCTCTACCCGCATATGACCGTCGAGCAAAACCTCTCCTTCGGACTCAGGATGAACGGCAATCCGAAACCCGACACCGAGCGCCGGGTGAAACGCGCCGCCGAGATCCTGCGCATCGACGAATTGATGCAGCGGCGCCCGAAACAATTGTCGGGCGGCCAGCGCCAGCGCGTCGCCATCGGCCGCGCCATCGTGCGCGAGCCGCAGGTGTTCCTGTTCGACGAGCCGCTTTCGAACCTCGATGCCGAGTTGAGGGTCCAGATGCGGGTCGAGATCTCGCGCCTGCACAAGGAGCTCGGCGTCACCATGATCTATGTGACGCACGACCAGACCGAGGCGATGACGCTGGCCGATCGCATCGTGGTGCTGAAAGGTGGCAATGTCGAGCAGATCGGCCGGCCGCTCGACCTCTACAACGACCCGGCCAACCGTTTCGTAGCCGGCTTCATCGGCTCGCCGAAGATGAATTTCATCAAGGCGCGCATTGTCGGGCGCGATGCGCGCGGCGTCGTGGTCGAACTGGCCGGCGAGGAGAAGACCCGCATCGTGCAGCCTCTGGCGGGCGCCGCGCCCGAGCCGGGAAGCAAGGTTGTCGTCGGCGTGCGGCCCGAGCATTTCGGCAATGCCGGGGAAGGCGACGCCGACATCGCCGTTGCGATCGACGTCGTCGAGCATCTGGGCGGCACGAGTTTTCTCTACGCCAAGACGGCCAATGGCGAGGACGTGGTGATCCAGCGCGACGCGGCAAAGGTGCCCGACACGTCCGAAATCATCGTGTCCATCCGCAAATCCTACCTGTTCGACGAAAAAGGCCTGCGGCTGCGCTGAACGGCGGCCGCGCCCCAGCTCTCAAGGAGAATGACATGACCGCAACCACGCCCATCCGCTGGGGCATCCTCGGGCCAGGCAGCATCGCCAAATCCTTTGCCGGCGGCGTGGCCGGCTCGCGAAACGGAAAGCTGGTCGCGCTCGGCGCCCGCAATCCCGCCAAGCCTGGCCTCGCCGAGACCTTTCCGGGCGCGCGCATCCTCGACGGCTATGCCGCGCTGCTCGCCGACAAGCAAGTCGACGCCGTCTACATTTCGATCCCGCATCCCGGCCATGCCGAATGGGCGATCAAGGCGGCCGGGGCCGGCAAGCATGTGCTGTGCGAAAAGCCGCTGGCCCTGACCGCCTTCGAGGCCGACGCCATGATGCACGCCGCGCGCAAGGCAGGCACGTTTCTCGGCGAAGCCTTCATGTACCGGCTGCATCCGCAGACCCGGCAGCTGGTCGAGCTGATCAAGTCCGGCGCCATCGGCGAGGTGCGCATGATCAAGTCGAGCTTCGGCTTCGCCATGCCGGGCTTCTTGGCCGACCATCGGCTCTATGCCAACGACATGGCCGGCGGCGGCATCCTCGATGTCGGCGGCTATCCGGTGTCGATGGCGCGGCTGATCGCCGGCGCCGCCACGGGCCAGCCTTTCCTCGAGCCGGACAAGGTCGTGGGCGCCGCCCATCTCGGCCAGTCCGGCGTCGACGAATGGGCTTCCGCCTTGCTGCACTTCCCCGGCGGCATCGTCGCTGAGGTCTCCTGCAGCATCTCGCTCGACCAGGACAATGTGCTGCGCATCCTCGGCACCAAGGGCCGCATCGAGGTGCCCGATTTCTGGTTCGCCGGTGGCAACCGCGATGTCGGACCGGGCCGGATCGAGGTGATCCGGTCCGGGGCGGCTCGCGAGGTCATCAGCCTGAACGAGACCAGGCACGTCTATTCCTTCGAGGTCGATGCCGCCGGCGAGGCGATCCTCGCCGGCCGCCAGGAGTTCGCCTGGCCGGGCATGTCCTGGGCCGACAGCCTCGGCACGTTGCGCGTGCTCGACAAATGGCGCGCCGCCGTCGGCCTCGAATATGAGATCGAAAAGCCGGCTAAGCGCGTCAACACGCTCTCCGGCCGGCCGCTGCAAACCAACGGCACCGCCATTGGCAAGCGCGCCATTCCCGGCCTGCCGCGCCAGGCGTCCCGGCTGGCGCTCGGCTTCGAGGATTTCCGCAGCTTCTCCTCCGGCTCGATCCTGCTCGACGCCTATTTCGAGGCCGGCGGCAATCTGTTCGATACCGGCTTTGTCTATGGCGCTGGCTACACCGAGGCGCTGCTCGGCCAGTGGCTGAAGAATCGCGGCGTGCGCGAGCAGTCGGTCATCATCGCCAAGGGCGCGCATTCGCCGCTCTGCTATCCCGATGTCATCGGCAAGCAGCTGGCCCAGTCGCTCGACCGTCTGCAGACCGACCATGTCGACATCTATTTCATGCATCGCGACAATCCCGACGTGCCGGTCGGCGAGTTCGTCGACGCCATGGACGCGGAGGCCAAGGCTGGCCGCATCCGCGGCCTGTTCGGCGGCTCCAACTGGACGATGGAGCGCATGGATGAGGCCATTGCCTATGCCGAGAAGAACGGCAGGCAGAAGCCCGGCGCGCTCTCCAACAATTTCTCGCTGGCCGAGATGCTGGAGCCGATCTGGGCCGGCTGCGTCACCTCGTCCACCGATGCGTGGAAGGCCTGGCTGGCGGCAAGGCAGATGCCGAACTTCGCCTGGTCGAGCCAGGGCCGCGGCTTCTTCACCGATCGCGCTGGCCGCGACCGGACCGACAATGAGGAGCTGGTGCGCGTCTGGTATTCGGAAAAGAATTTCGGCCGCCGCGACCGCGCGATCGAGCTGGCGCGAAAGCTCGGCAAGAGCCCAATCCATGTCGCGCTGGCCTACGTGCTGGCGCAACCCTTCCCGTCGGTGCCGCTGATCGGCCCGCGCACGCTGGACGAGCTTGAGGACAGCCTGAAGGCGCTGGATATCAAGCTGACGCCGGAAGATGTGGCGTGGCTGGACGAGGGGCCGGAGAGGAGGAGGGCTTAGGGGCAGAAGTCAGAGGCGTCGCGTTCCTTCGCCCCCCTCTCTGCCCTGCCGGGCATCTCCCCCCTCAAGGGGGGAGATTGGCAGCTCCGATGCCGGCGCCCGTTCTGCAACATTGGTGATTGGCGAAAGCCGGCGTGACATCTGATCTCCCCCTCGAGGGGGAGATGTCCGGCAGAACAGAAAGGGGGGCCTCGCGCCGGCGCGTTGAAATGAGCGGCAGTCCCCTCACCGATCCACCCGCGTCGACAAAATGATCGACGACGACGTCCGCTCCACCCCGTCCATCGCCCCGATCCGGTCGAGCAGCGCATCGAGATCCCGGATCGACGGCGCGTCGACGATGACGATCATGTCGAAATTGCCGCTGACCGAGTGCACTGTCCTGACCGGCGGCATCGCCTCCAGGCTGCGCACCACCTTGTCGGCGAGTTTCGGCGTGACGGTGAGCAGCACATGCGCCTTGACCAGCCCCTGCTCATAGTCGGGCGACAGCCTGACCCCATAGCCGGCGATGATGCCGCGCTGCTCCAGCCGCTCGATCCGGCTCTGCACCGTGGTGCGCGACACACCGAGCTGCCGCGCCAGCTCCGCGGTCGAAGCGCGGGCGTCGGCGCGCAGGAGCGTGAGCAGGGCTTGTTCGGCTTCCGTGATCATTTCGACGAAACCTTTCGGCAGATCGCTTAAAGTTCAGCTTCATATTGCCAGATTCCACGCTTCCTTTCGACAGGCAAGCTGCGATGATTCCCGTCAAATTGGCCCAACTCGAAATTGCGGGGAATTGATCATGAAGAACATCGTTGTCGTCGGCGCCGGCAAGATCGGCTCGACCATCGCCGAAATGCTGAACGCCACGGGCGACTACCACGTCACGCTCGTCGACCGCTCGGCCGCCCAGCTTGCCGCCGCCGAACTGCCGGCCGGCGTCGAGACGCAAGAGCTCGACATCGCCGCCACGGGCGAGCTCGAAAAAGTGCTCGCCGGCAAGTTCGCCGTGCTGAGCGCAGCGCCCTTCCACCTCACCACCCGCATCGCCGAAGCGGCCGCCGCCGCTGGCGTCCATTATCTCGACCTCACCGAGGACGTCGTCTCGACCCGCCGCGTCAAGGAACTGGCGCGCGACGCCAACAGCGCCTTCATCCCGCAATGCGGCCTGGCGCCAGGCTTCATCTCGATCGTCGCCAACGATCTCGCCAGCCGCTTCGACACGCTGGAAAGCGTGCGCATGCGCGTCGGCGCGCTGCCGCAATATCCATCCAACGCGCTGAACTACAACCTGACCTGGAGCACGGACGGCGTCATCAACGAATATTGCGAACCTTGCGAGGCGATCGTCGAGGGCGAGCTGATCGAGGTGCCGCCGCTGGAGGAGCGCGAGGAATTCTCGCTCGACGGCGTCACCTACGAGGCCTTCAACACCTCCGGCGGCCTCGGCACCTTGGCCGAGACGTTGAAAGGCAAGGTGCGCACGCTGAACTACCGCACCATCCGTTACCCCGGCCACGCCGCGATCATGAAGGCGCTGCTCAACGACCTCGGCCTGCGCCACCGCCGCGACGTGCTGAAGGACATTTTCGAGAGCGCCCTGCCTTCGACGCTGCAGGACGTGGTCATCGTCTTCGTCACCGTCTCGGGCCGCCGCAATGGCCGCCTGCTGCAGGAGACCTACGCCAACAAGATCTATTCGCAGCGCGTCGGCAGCCTGGTGCGCAGCGCCATCCAGATCACCACCGCCTCCGGCATCTGCGCCGTGCTCGACATGCTGGCCGACGGCTCGCTGCCGGCGAAGGGTTTCGTGCGCCAGGAAGACATTGCGCTGGACGCCTTCCTCGCCAACCGCTTCGGCCGCGCCTACGCCCAGCACGAGATGGCGAGCCGGCTGGCGAGCTGAGCTGTGTAATCTCCTCCCTTGAGGGGGAGATTACGCTCCCCCTAAATATGCAGCGCGTGGCCGAGCGCTTTCAGCGCCGCTTCCTGGAAACCCTCGCCCTGCGTCGGATGCGCGTGGATGGTCCCTGCGATATCCTCCAGCCGCGCGCCCATCTCCAGCGCCAGGCCAAACGACGCCGCCAGTTCCGACACGCCCTGCCCGACCGCCTGGATGCCCAGCACCAGATGATTGTCCGCGCGCGCCACGACCCGCACGAAACCGTCCTCGCCCTGCTTGGTCATGGCGCGTCCGTTGGCGGCGAACGGGAACTGGCCGATCTTGATCTCGCCGGCCAGCACCTTCGCCTCTTCCGGTGACAGGCCGGCAGTGACCAGCTCCGGATCGGTGAAGCAGATTGCCGGAATGGCGCGCTTGTCCCAGCTTCTTTTGTGGCCAGCGACGATCTCGGCCACCATCTCGCCCTGCGCCATGGCGCGATGCGCCAGCATCGGCTCGCCGGTGACATCACCGATGGCAAAGATGCCGCGCATCGAGCTGCGGCACTGGTCGTCGATGCGGATGAATTTTCCGACCCTGTCGAGGTCGATCTGCTCCAGCCCCCAGCCCTCGGTGAGCGGCTTGCGGCCGACGGTGACTAAAATCTTGTCGGCGGCGATCTTGGCGTTCTTGCCGTCTGATGTCTCGACCAGCAGCGCATCGCCCTTGGTCGACAGGCCTTTGGCCTTGGCGCCAGTCATCACCTCGACGCCGAGCTCGCCAAGCCGCTTCAGCACCGGCCGGGTCAGCTCGGCGTCATATTGCGCCAGCACCCGCGGCAGCGCTTCGACCACCGTGACCTTGGCGCCCATCCTGGCGAAAGCCATGCCAAGCTCCAGCCCGATATAACCGCCGCCGACGACCGCGAGCTTCTTCGGCACCTCGCCGAGCGCCAGCGCTTCCGTCGACGAAATGACCTGGCCGCCGAACGGCAGGAACGGCAATTCGACCGGCGCTGAGCCGGTAGCGATCACCACCGTTTCGGCTCGGATCACCTGCGTGCCGGTCTCGGTCTCGACCTCGACCGTCTTGCCGTCGCGGAACGTTGCCCAGCCCTGCACGGTCTTGACCTTGGCCTTCTTCAGCAGCCCGGCAACGCCACTGTTGAGCCGGCTAACGATACCGTCCTTCCAGGCGACGGTCTTTGCGAGTTCCAGTGTCGGTGCGGCAACCTTGATGCCCAGCGGATCCTTGCCGGAAGCCATATGCGCGATCTTTTCGAATTCTTCCGCCGCGTGGATCAGCGCCTTGGACGGAATGCAGCCGACATTGAGGCAGGTGCCGCCCGGCTTGCCCGCCTCGACGATGACCGTATCGACACCGAGCTGTCCGGCGCGGATGGCGCAGACATAGCCGCCCGGACCGGCCCCGATGACGAGCAGCTTGCAGGAGATTTCTTTCATGGGGTCACACTGTTTTGGTTGGAGGAGACCCCCTCATCCGGCCGCTTCGCGGCCACCTTCTCCCCTAGGGGAGAAGAGGACAGCGGAGGGGCCAGTCGCCTCCTCTCCCCTCGGGGAGAGGTCGGATTGCCCCGAATTGCCCTTCGCAATTCGGCTGGCAATCCGGGTGAGGGGGTCTTTGCGACCATTTTCATTTTTTCAATCCACGAAGATCAGCGCCGGCGTCTCGAGCAGCGCCTTGATGCGCTGCACGAACACCGCGGCATCCCAGCCGTCGATGACGCGATGGTCGAAGCTGGACGACAGGTTCATCATCTTGCGCGGGATGAACTGGGTGCCGTCCCACACCGGCCGCACCATGATCTTGTTGACGCCGACAATCGCCACTTCCGGGTAGTTGATGACCGGCGTGGTCGCGACGCCGCCCATGGCGCCGAGCGAGGTGATGGTGATGGTCGAGCCGGAAAGCTCCTCGCGGCTCGCCGTGCCGGCCTTCGCAGCATCGGCCAGCCGGTTGACCTCGACAGCGCTGTTCCACAGATCGCGCGCCTCGGCATGTTTGACCACCGGCACCACCAGCCCGTTGGGCGTCTGCGCGGCGATGCCGATATGGATGCCTTCATGCTGGCGGATGATGCCGGCATCGTCGTCGAACAGCGCGTTGAGGTTGGGCTGCTCGCCGATCGCCTTGACCATCGCCCGCATCAGGAAGGGCAGCAGCGTCAGCTTGGGACGATCCGCGCGCTTCTCCTTGTTCAACGTCGCGCGCAATTCCTCCAGCGCGGTGACGTCGATCTCCTCGACATAGGTGATATGCGGGATGCGCGATTTCGCCAGCGACATCTTTTCGGCGATCTTGCGCCTGAGACCCACGACCTTGATGTCCTCGACGCCGTCCTTCTGCGCAAGCCCGGTGGCGCGGGTCAGCTGCGGACCGCGCGCCACGAACGCATCGATGTCCTCATGGCCGATGCGCCCGGCCGGCCCGCTGCCCGGGACCTGGCGCAGATCGATGCCGGCTTCCTTCGCCCGCAGCCTGACGGCGGGTGACGCCAATGGTTTCTCACCCTCCGCACGCGGCGCGCCGGAAGCAGAGGCGGGGTGCGCGGCCTTCAGAGCAGCGGCAGCTTTCGGCGGTTCCGCCGGCTTCGGCGCCGGTTTCGGTGCGGCCGGCGCCGGTTTTGTCTCGACCGGCGCAACCGGCGCTTTTGCCTCGGGCGCTGCCTCGGCGGCGGCCTTCACATTGCCTTCGCCGGCTACCTTCAGCCGCACGATCGGCGAGCCGATCGCCACCGTGTCGCCGATCTCGGCGCCGAGCCAGAGAATCTCGCCATCGACCGGCGAGGGGATCTCGACGGTTGCCTTGTCGGTCATGACGGCGGCGAGAACCGTGTCCTCGCGCACGAGGTCGCCGACCTTGACGTGCCATTCGACAAGCTCGGCCTCGGCGACGCCTTCGCCGACATCGGGCAGCTTGATGACGTGTTCGCCCATCTCAGGCCTCCCCACTCTAAGCTTCCAATGTTTCGACGAGCGCGCGGCCGACCCGCGCCGGACCGGGGAAATAGTCCCATTCCTGCGCATGCGGATAGGGCGTGTCCCACCCGGCGACTCGCGCCACCGGCGCTTCCAGATGGTAGAAGCAATTCTCCTGCACCAGCGACACCAGCTCGGCGCCGAAGCCGGAGGTGAGCGTCGCTTCATGCACGACGACGCAACGGCCGGTCTTCTTCACCGAGGCGACGATGGTGTCGAGGTCGAGCGGCAGAAGCGTCCTGAGATCGATGATCTCGGCGTCGATGCCGGTCTCCTCGGCCGCCGCCTGCGCGACATAGACCATCGTGCCGTAAGCCAGCACCGTCACCGCCGAGCCTTGCCGGCGGATCGCCGCCTTGCCGAGCGGAATCGAGTAGTGACCGTCGGCAACCTCGCCGAGCTCATGCTTCGACCACGGCGTCACCGGACGGTCGTGATGGCCGTCGAACGGACCGTTGTAGAGCCGTTTCGGCTCCAGGAAGATCACCGGATCCGGATCCTCGATCGCCGCGATCAGCAGCCCCTTGGCGTCATGCGGGTTGGACGGCACCACCGTCTTCAGGCCCGAGACATGGGTGAACAGCGCTTCCGGGCTCTGGCTGTGCGTCTGCCCGCCGAAGATGCCGCCGCCGGTCGGCATGCGCACCACGATCGGGCAGGTGAAATCGCCATTGGAACGATAGCGCAGCCGCGCCGCCTCCTGCGTCAGCTGGTCGTAGGCTGGGTACATGTAGTCGGCAAACTGGATCTCGACACAGGGCTTCAGCCCATAGGCGGCCATGCCGATGGCGGAGCCGACGATGCCGGATTCGTTGATCGGCGCGTCGAAGCAGCGGCTGCGGCCATATTTGGCCTGCAGGCCTTGCGTGGCGCGGAAGACGCCGCCGAAGAATCCGACATCCTCGCCATAGACGATAACGCGCTCGTCGCGCCCCATCGAGACGTCGAGCGCGTCGCGGATCGCCTCGATCATGGTCTTCGTGGGCATGGTCAGACTCCCGCCTGCTGGCGCTGGCGTCTCAGATGCGGCGGCATTTCTTCATAGAGCCCTTCGAACATGTCGCGGGTCGACGGCTTGCCGCCGGCATGCAGCGTGCCATGCCCCTCGGCCTCCTTCTGCGCGGCGATCACCGTTTCGAGGATCTCTGCCTCCGCCTGGGTGTGGCGATCCTCGGACCAGGCGCCTTTGTGGATCAAATGGTTCTTCAGCCGGATGACCGGGTCGCCGAGCGGCCAGGCGTCGGATTCCGCCTTGGGCCGGTAGGCCGACGGATCGTCGGAGGTCGAATGCGCGCCGACGCGGTAGGTGACGTATTCGACCAGCGTCGGCCCGAGATTGGCCCGCGCCCGCTCCGCCGCCCATTTGGCCACGGCATGGACGGCGAGATAGTCATTGCCGTCGACGCGCAGCGCGGGGATGCCGAAGCCCAGCCCGCGCGCGGCGAACGTGCCGGAGCCGCCGCGGGCGATGCCCTGGAAGGTCGAGATCGCCCACTGGTTGTTGACGACGTTGAGGATGACCGGCGCCTTGTAGGTCGAGGCGAACACCAGCGCCGAATGGAAATCGGACTCCGCCGTCGAGCCGTCGCCGATCCAGGCGGCGGCGATGCGCGAATCGTTGGAGATCGCCGAGGCCATCGCCCAGCCGACCGCCTGGATATATTGCGTGGCGAGATTGCCGGAGATCGAGAAGAAGCCGTGCTCCTTCGAGGAATACATGACCGGAAGCTGCCGGCCCTTCAGCGGATCGGCCTCGTTGGAATAGATCTGGTTCATCATCGTGACCATCGGATAGCCGTCGGCGATGAGAAGGCCGGCTTGCCGGTAGGTCGGGAAGTTCATGTCGCCCGGCTTGAGCGCCTTGCGGAAGGCCGAGCTCACCGCCTCTTCGCCCAGATGCTGCATGTAGAAGGAGGTCTTGCCCTGGCGCTGTGCCATCTGCATGCGCGCATCGAAGGTCCTGAGCGTCATCATATGGCGCAGGCCTTCGAGCAGCTCCTCGTCGGTGAGCAGCCCGGCCCATGGCCCGACCGCCTCGCCGGCGCGGTTCAGCACCCGGATGATGGAGAAAGCCATGTCGCGGATGGTGCGCGGATCGACATCGATCTCGGGACGCGGCACCGAGCCCGCCTTGGGAATGGTCACATTCGAGAAGTCGGGCGTGCCCCCGGGCCGCACCTCGGGCTCGGGCACATGAAAGCGCAACATTCCAGCATCGGCCATGAGCTCATATCCTCCAATGTTGCCGGTGCGATCTTTGCACATCCGCGCCGCCAGACCAGTGCCATTTCGCCGGGTCTGGGCACGGCTTTCCTCCCCGGCCGCCGGCCTGGGGAAGCCGATGCGGCACGCAGGCGCCAAGATGCAGATATGGCGACGAAATTTCTTGTCGATGTTTTTGCGCTGTGCGCAATTTGGCGGAAGTTTGCGGGGCGATTGCCGCCAGAAAATGCAATTGGGGCTGCGGTCAGGCGCGGCCTCCCCTTCTCACCCTTGTGGGAGAAGGTGTCGCCGAAGGCGACGGACGAGGGGGGCTCCAGATGCCACCAACGTCTCACTCCGCTGGAACACCCTCATCCGTCTCGGCGCTGTCGCGCCGATCCACCTTCTTCCACAAGGGGAGAAGGTGGAGACTTCTCCGTTCACTCCGTCTCCACCCCGTGCTAACTCACCCCGCATGGCACAAAAAAAGGGATACGAGGTCGATTCGTGGCTGGCGAGGCCCGATCCCTCCATGGCGATCGTCCTGCTTTACGGCCCCGATCGCGGCCTCGTCGCCGAGCGGGCAAAAGCCTTCGCCGCGAAAACCGGCCTGCCGCTCGACGACCCCTTCTCGGTGGTGAAGCTCGACGGCGCGGAAGTCGACCGCGACGAAGGCCGCCTGCTCGACGAAGCCCGCACCGTGCCGATGTTTTCCGACCGGCGGCTGCTCTGGGTGCGCAACGCCAGCGGCCAGAAGGCACTGGCCGACGACATCAAGGCGCTGACCGCCGAGCCCGCGCGCGACGCCATCGTCCTGATCGAGGCGGGCGACCTGAAGAAAGGCACCGGCCTCAGGGCCATCGTCGAGGCCGCCGGCAACGCCATCGCCTTGCCCTGCTACGCCGACGAGGCCCGCGACCTCGATACGGTGATCGACGACGAATTGCGCAAGGCCGGCATGTCGATGACCTTGGACGCCAGGCAGGCGTTGCGCCGCAATCTCGGCGGCGACCGGCTCGCCTCGCGCGGCGAGACCGAGAAGCTGGTGCTTTATGCGCACGGCCGGAAGGAGATCGACGTCGCCGACGTCAATGCGCTGTCGGGCGATGTCTCCGGCGTCTCCTTCGACGCCGCGGTCGACGCCATGCTGGATGGCAAGGTCGGCGACTTCGACATCGCCTTCAACCGTCACTGCCAGTCCGGCGGCCACCCTTTCCTGGTGCTGTCCTCGGCGATGCGGCAATTGCAGGCGATCCAGGTGATGCGCGGCCAGATGGAATCCGGCGGCCGCAATGCCGCCTCGGTCGTCGCCGGCGCCCGCCCGCCGGTCTTCTTCTCGCGCCGCAGGCTGGTGGAAAAGACGCTCGAGCGCTGGAATGTCGAAGCGCTCGGCCGGGCGCTCGGCCGCCTGCAGACGGCCGTGCTGCAGACGCGCAAGCGGCCGGACCTGTCGGAAGCGCTGGCCAGACAGGCGCTGCTCGGCATCGCGATCGAAAGCGCGAGATTGGGGCAGCGGTAAACATCCTTCATCATTCTAGGGCGGAGCAAGGAGCGAAGCGACGCGCGCAGACCCTGGAATGACAAAGGGTAGGAGCGCGATCCGAGAGCCGCCTTCGCCGCTCAGTTCATCGTCATCGCGTCGGTCGCCTGGAAGGTCGGCAGCGCCTGTGGGAAGACCAGAACCGCCGCGCCGTAAAGGAGGAGAGCCGCTCCCGACACCTTGGCTATCCGATCTCCCGAGGGGAGGGTCTTTTCCGCAAAGATCAGCAAGGTGACCACCGCCATTGCGGCGACATTCATGATCCCGAGAGGAAAGAGGGCGAGAAACAGCAGCCAGCAGCAGCCAAGACAAAAGGCTCCATGCTCTACCCCCATGCGTGCCGCACCCCAGCGGCCGTCGCGCCATGAGGTCAGGATGAAACCAATCGGCGTGCGGCATTTGGCCAGGCAAAGATCCTTCAACGGCGAGAGCTGATAGGCGCCCGCAACGCCTAGCAGCACGCCGCCGATGCGCGCGGCGGTCGCGGTGGACATTTCCGTTCGCTCGCCAAGCATCTCCACACCTGCCGCGCCGGCAAAGGCGAGAACGCCGATCGCGCTCCAGACCAGCATATAGCCGGCCACGAACACCCAGGTGGAGACGAAGGTCCCGCCGCGGCCCCGCTTGGCCGCTTGAACCTGGTGAAACGTCAGGATCATCGGGGCGGCGGTCGGAAACATCATGGCGATCATCATGACGATCCAGACGGCAAGAAACAGCGGCGCCGTCATGCCCATGGTGGGCGAGTGGATTTCCATATCCGCGCCCATGCCGATCCGCTGCCGGATGAGCACGGCCCACGACGCCGCGGCGCCCGCAATCAGCAGCGCGAGAATGATGTTTCGCTGCACTGTCAACGTCATGGGCGAGCCCGTCCGACCATTCAGGCGAGGACTATTGCTGGCCGGACCAATTGATCGGGGCGTAATGCGCGTTTCGGCGGGAATTGTCCCAACTCATGCCATGGTCGCTGAAGGTGTTGCCTTCCCCGCCCATCGCCAGGCCGAGCCAGTCCGGATTGACGGGATGGCCGGTGGCCGCCCACATCTCACCGTCCTCGCGCATTGTCGGCAACGGTTCGATCGCCAGCTGCATCACCCCGGCAACCTCCACCGACCGCTTCTTGTCGTTGACCTGGTATCTGATCGGCGCCTTCCTGGCCCCGAGATTGGTGCTGATCATCGGCGCGAAGGCAGCCATCGGCCCACCCGCGGCGCCGGTGAAGATGGCGCCCAGCGCCTCCGTTTGCCGGTCGTCCGCACGGTCGTCGATATAGGCCGCCGCCGTCCAATTGCCCTCCGCCATCGGACCGGGCGTATGCGCGATCATCGCCACATTGAGCCCATCCAATCGAATGTCGGCGTAATTGCCCTTATCGATGTGAAAGACCAAGGCGACGTCGCAAACCCCTTTCGTCGGCCTCGATGTCAGCTGCGCTTTGGTGGACATCAGGCAAGGACATACGACATCGCAGCTACAATTCTCGAAGTAGCTGCCAGACAATTGCCAACTGACTGCCATTTGCACCTCCCGTTCGTCAGGCGCGTCGGCATGTCGCTTTGCGAGCCGTTCACGAGCATTGCAGGAACGGCAGGTGGCCCGCGCAGCGACTGTTCGGCACGCCAGGGCGTTTATTTAAGCGACACCTAATTTTAGGTTACGCCCTTGCCCGGCACTGTCAAGCCGCAGGCATCACGCGTGAAGCGGCGACGTATCCTTCGTCACGGAACGTGGTCTTCCCGCTCCCTGTGCGTTGCGCGCATCTCTCCCGAGAGAGGCCGTCTCAGAACAACCACCAACAAAACGGGCCGGCACAGCGCCAGCCCTTCTTGTCTATCACCGATATATCAGGCGTATCCAGCCTTGGGCCAAATTCTCAACTACAGTCGAATACCGTTACGCCGCAATCGCCTACCGCTCGTCCTTCAGCCGACGGCACAGCTCATCGAGCTGATCCAGCGAGCGATAGCTGACCTTCAGCGCGCCGCCCTTGCCCTTGTGCTCGATGCTGACGATCATGCCGAGCGTGTCGGTCATCAGCTTCTCCAGCGCCAGCGTGTCGGGATCCTTGTCCGAAGCGCCTGCCTTGGTCTTGGCTGGCGTCGGACCGGCGGGCATCTGCGCCAGCGCTTCGGCCTGGCGCACCGAAAGCCCCTCCTTGACGATCCGCTTGGCGAGCCCGGCCGGGTCTTCCGCCGTCACCAGCGTGCGGGCATGACCGGCCGACAGATCCCCGTCGACCAGCATCGAGTGGATGACGGGAGGCAGCTTCAAGAGCCGCAGCGTGTTGGCGACATGGCTGCGGCTCTTGCCGATCACCTGGCCGAGATCGGCCTGCGTGTAGCCATGCTCGTCGATGAGCTGCTGGTAGCCTTGCGCCTCCTCGACCGGATTGAGATCGGCGCGCTGCACGTTCTCGATGATCGCCAGTTCCAGCGCGGTGCGGTCGTTGACGTCGCGCACGATCAGCGGGATCTCGGTCAGGCCGGCGCGCTGCGCCGCCCGCCAGCGCCGCTCGCCGGCGATGATCTCGTAGCGGCCAGGCTGCGACGGCGAGGGGCGCGCCACGACCGGCTGCACCACGCCATGCTCGCGGATCGATTGGGCAAGATCGGTGAGCTCGGCGTCGCCGAAATGCCGGCGCGGATTCTTCGGGTTCGGGCTGACGAACTCGATCGGCACCTTGCCGTCGGCCGCGACCACCGCGTTCGGCTTTTCCGGCGCCGCCGGACGGTCGATTTCGCCGATCAGCGCCGCGAGGCCACGGCCCAGTCTTTTTCTTGATTGGTCTTCGCTCATTGGTTTGTCCAGATCGTTTCGGAATCGAATCGGCTAATTAACCAAGCCGCCGCATTGATTGCTCAGGCGGCGCGCAGCTTGCGCTCGCGGCGGATCACCTCGGAGGCGAGCTGCAGATAGGCCTGGCTGCCCGAGCACTTCAGGTCATAAAGGATCGCCGGCTTGCCGTAGGACGGCGCCTCGGACACGCGCACATTGCGCGGAATGATCGTCTCGTAGACCTTGTCGCCCATATGGGTGCGCACATCCTGCACCACCTGGTTGGCGAGGTTGTTGCGCCCGTCATACATGGTGAGCACGATGCCCTGGATGGTGAGATCCGGATTGATCGTATTGCGCACCTGCTCGACGGTCTCGAGCAACTGGCTGAGACCTTCCAGCGCGAAGAACTCGCATTGCAGCGGCACGAGAACGGAATCGGCCGCCGCCATTGAATTCAAAGTCAAAAGATTGAGCGACGGCGGGCAATCGATCAGCACGTAGCCGAACGGCGCCGAACGCTCGGCCGCGGCGCGCAGCGCGTTGCGCAGCTTGAGCACCCGGTCCGGCGCCGAGGCGATCTCCATCTCGATGCCGAGCAGGTCGAGCGTGGAGGGGATGATCGACAGTCCGGGCACCGCCGTCGGCACAGCGGCGGCTTCCAGTTCGAGCTCACCGGTCAGCACGTCATAGGACGACGTGGTGCGGTCCTTGCGGTCGATACCCAGCCCGGTGCTGGCATTGCCCTGGGGGTCGAGGTCGACGATCAGCACGCGCTCGCCGATCGCGGCCAGCGCCGTGGCCAGGTTGATGGCCGTCGTCGTCTTGCCGACGCCGCCTTTCTGGTTGGCGACAGTGATGATACGCGGTGCTGTGCTCATGGGCCTATGCCAGTAATTCATTTGCGGGTCGCCGGCGCAATTCGGTGATTTCGAGGATGACGCCTTCGGCGTCGGTCATGCTCGAATGTTCTACCAGATCGAAGCTCCAGCGGTGAGTGCTTTCTTCCACCTCGGCGCGGTAATCCCGGCCTTTGTGGAACAGCGCGCGCGCGTCCTTGGTCAGCCAGGGCGCCGATAGATCGAGCAGATCCGGCAGCGCCGCCAGCGCCCTAGCCGTAACGATTTCCGGTGCGGAAACAAGCCCATAGCTGTCGTCGATGCGCCTGGCCACGACACGCGCCGGCAGATCGAACTGGCCGATGACGGTTTGCAGGAACGAAGCCTTCTTGCGGTTGCTTTCGACCAGGGCGATCGACGCCCCGGGGCGCTCCGTGAGCAGAAAACCCAGCACCAGCCCGGGAAATCCGCCGCCCGATCCGAGGTCGACCCAGCGCGTCGCGGCGGGCGCGATTCGGGCGAGCTGGGCGCTGTCCAGGACATGGCGGCGCCAGACGTCATCCAGCGTCGACGGGGCCGCCAGATTGATGCTGCGGTTCCATTTCAGGAACAACTGTTCGAAGGCCTGCAGCCGCTCGAATGTTTCACGTGAAACCGGACCCGCCGCCTTTTGCAGGCCGTCCCAAGCGCTCACACCGCTCACGCCACGTCCCTTCGCGCGGCGAGCTCAACATTGCGGACATGCGCCACGATGATCGCCAGCGCCGCCGGCGTCATGCCTTCCATGCGCTGCGCATCCGCGACAGAGCGCGGCTGGCGCATCTTCATCTTTTGCTTCAACTCGTTCGAGAGCCCGGGGACATCGGAAAAGTCGATCGTCTCCGGGATAAGCCGTGATTCCTCGTGCCTGATCTGCGCGACGTCGGCTTGCTGGCGATCGAGGTAAACCGAATATTTCGCCTCCGTTTCGAGCCGCTCCGCCGTCTTGGCGTCGAGCGCCGCGAAGCGCGGCTCGACCCTCGTCAGCCAGGCCATGTCGACGCCCGGATGCGCCAAAAGCTCATAGGCCGAACGGCGCACGCCATCCTTGTTGATCTCCAGCCCGTGCCGCGCCGCCTCGTTCGGCGTCAGCGTCACCGACTTTGCCAGCGCACGGGCTTGATCGAGCTTCAGCGCGATCGCGCCGAACCGCTGCATCCGCGGCGAGGCGACGATGCCGAGCTTGTCGGCCAGCGGCGTCAGCCGCTCGTCGGCATTGTCGGCGCGCAGCGAAAGCCGGAACTCCGCTCGCGAGGTGAACATGCGATAGGGCTCGGCGATGCCGCGGCTGGTCAGGTCGTCGACCATCACGCCGATATAGGCTTCGGTGCGGCTGAGCACGACCGGATCGGCGGCGGAAGCCTTGCGCGCCGCGTTGATGCCGGCGAGCAGCCCTTGCGCGCCGGCCTCCTCATAGCCCGTCGTGCCATTGATCTGTCCGGCCAGGAACAGGCCGTCGACGCGCTTCGTCTCCAGCGTCGTCTTCAGCTCGCGCGGATCCACATGGTCGTATTCGATGGCATAGCCCGGCTGCAGCATCGTCGCCTTTTCCAGCCCGGGGATGGTCTTCAGGATCTCCAGCTGCACGTCTTCAGGCAACGAGGTCGAGATGCCGTTCGGGTAGACGGTGTCGTCGTCGAGGCCTTCCGGCTCGAGGAAAATCTGATGACCTTCGCGGTCCCCGAACTTGACGATCTTATCCTCGATCGACGGGCAGTAGCGCGGTCCGACGCCTTCGATCGAACCGGAATACATCGCCGAGCGGCCGAGATTGGCGCGGATCAGATCATGCGTCGCCGGCATGGTCCGGGTGATGCCGCAATGGATCTGCGGATTGACGATCGCGTCCGTCATCAGCGAGAACGGCACCGGATCCTCGTCCGCCGCTTGGGCGTCCAGTGAGGCCCAGTCGATGGTGCGGCCGTCGAGGCGAGGGGGCGTCCCGGTCTTCAAGCGCCCCAGCTTGAAACCCGCACGCGCCATGGTCGCCGACAGGCCCATGCTTGCCTGCTCGTTCATGCGGCCGGCGACGATCTTCCTCTCGCCGATATGGATCAGCCCGCGCAGGAAGGTGCCGGTGGTCAGCACCACGGCACCGCAGGCCAGGCGTCGATCGCCGGAAACCGCCACCGCCACCACGCGGCCGTCTTCGATCGCAAGATCGAGAACTTCGCCCTCGATCACGTCGAGATTGTTCTGGAGCCGAATCGCTTCCTGCATCGCCAGGCGATAAAGCTTGCGGTCGGCTTGGGTGCGGGGGCCCCGCACGGCCGGACCCTTTCGGCGGTTGAGCAGCCGGAACTGGATGCCGGCCGCGTCCGCAATGCGGCCCATCAGTCCGTCCATGGCGTCGATCTCGCGCACGAGATGGCCCTTGCCGAGACCGCCGATCGCAGGATTGCAGGACATGACGCCGATCGTGTCGAAGCGCAGCGTCACCAGCGCGGTCCTCGCGCCGGCGCGCGCGGCAGCGCTCGCCGCCTCGCAGCCGGCATGGCCGCCGCCCACCACCACCACGTCATAGTGATTGGTCATTTTCCAAGAATCCGCTTTCAGAGATTGCCCGACACATGTCCCCACCGCCGCGTGCTGTCAAGCACGAAGACCCAGACTCGTTTCACGTGAAACATGGATCCTTCCATCAGTGTTTCACGTGAGTCATCGCCGGGCAGAGGTCGCCCCCCCGTGTTTCACGTGAATCACTTACCGATGCAGAACTGCGAAAAGATGACGTCGAGCAGGTCCTCGACGTCGACCGCGCCGATGATCCGCCCGAGACGATCCGCCGCCAGTCGCAACTCCTCGGCCCTCAACTCCTGGCTATGTCCGGACAGCGCCGCCCGCAGGAAGCCCGTCGTCTCTTTGAGCAGCTCGACGTGGCGCAGCCTCGACGGGAGGACTTCGCTCGCATCGCCGGCTGCCCTGGCGGCACGAGTCCCGATCTCGTCGAGAAGAGAACCGAGCCCTGTGCCCTCCCGGGCAGAGATCACTAGGTCATATGCGTCCGGGCCGACAGTTCCAATATCCGACTTCGTCCCGACCCGTAGCAGCGGCGCCTCGCTTGCAACCTCACCGACGGGAACAGGGTCTGCCATATCCTCCAGCAGCAGGATCAAATCCGTGTCGCCGGCCTTGGCCCTGGCGCGCTCTATGCCGATCGACTCGACTTTGCCCGCGGCGTCGCGCAGGCCGGCCGTATCGACGATGCGAACCTTCAGCCCGTTAAGGTCCATGACGACTTCGAGCAGATCGCGCGTTGTGCCCGGTTCGTCGGTGACGATAGCCGCTTCCCGCCTGGCCAACGCATTGAACAGGCTGGACTTGCCGGCATTCGGCGCGCCGAGGATGACGACCTCGAAGCCGTCGCGGATGATCTCCGCCGCCTTGAACCCGTCAATATGCTGCCCGATCTCGCCGATCATTGCCGCCACGTCGGACCAGACCGCATCCGAAACGGAGCCTGGCACATCCTCTTCATCGGCGAAGTCGATTTCCGCTTCGATCATGGCCCGCGCATGGATCAGCCGGCGGCGCCAGCTCGAATAAAGCGCGCTCTGCGCGCCTTCCGCGTTGCGCAAGGCGAAGCGGCGCTGCGCTTCCGTCTCGGCATTGACGAGGTCGGCGAGCGCCTCGGTCTCGACCAAGTCGAACTTGCCGTTGAGAAAGGCGCGCCGGGTGAATTCGCCAGGTTCCGCATGCCTCACGCCTTCAAACTGCGTGATAGTCTCCAGTATCTTGGCCGCGACGGCGCGGCTGCCATGAACCTGGAACTCGGCGACATCCTCGCCGGTAAAGCTGCCGGGACCCGGAAAGAACAGCACAAGGCCTTGGTCGATGATCGAACCGTCCGCCGCCCTGAGCTTCCGTAACGTGGTAAACCGATCCTTAACGGTGCCCGCAATCGTTTCGACCACGAATCGAGTCCTCGGGCCGGACATGCGGATGACGGCGACGCCTGCCGGCAAACGGCCGCTCGAGAGAGCGACGATCGAATCCTTCTTGTTCATTGGGGAAACCATTTGCCGGACCTGCCGAACCGCCCTAGCCTTTGCCCTATCAAACCCAAGATATCGAGCCGCCCATCGTGACCTTGCCCGCGCGAAACCTGCTTGTCGAAGAGGCCAGCCCCTATTTGCAGCAACACAGCGACAATCCTGTCCATTGGCGCGGCTGGTCGCCCGCTGCCCTTGCCGAAGCGAAGGAGCTTGGGCGGCCGATCCTGCTCTCCATCGGCTACGCCGCCTGCCACTGGTGCCATGTCATGGCGCATGAGAGCTTCGAGAACGACGCCGTGGCGGCCGTCATGAACCGGCTCTACGTGAATATCAAGGTCGATCGCGAGGAGCGGCCCGACATCGACCAGATCTATATGGCCGCGCTCCACGCCATGGGCGAGCAGGGAGGCTGGCCGCTGACAATGTTCCTGACGCCGGACGGCAAGCCTTTCTGGGGCGGCACCTATTTTCCGCGCGAGGCGCGCTATGGAAGGCCGGGCTTCATCCAGGTGCTGGAAGCGGTCGACAAGGCCTGGTGCGAAAAGCGCCAGAGTCTCGCCGAAAGCGCGGATGGGCTGACCACCCATGTCGAGCAGCGGCTGGCCGGCACGCGAGGCAAGGCTATCCTCGACCGCGATACGCTCGCCGATCTCGCCGGCCGCATCGACGGCATGGTCGACCGCGATCTCGGCGGCTTGAAGGGCGCGCCGAAATTCCCCAACGCACCCTTCATGCACGCGCTTTGGCTGTCCTGGCTGCGTGATGGCCAGGCCGCGCATCGCGACGCAGTGCTCACCAGCCTGGAAAAGATGCTCGCCGGCGGCATCTACGATCATGTCGGCGGCGGCCTCAGCCGCTATTCGACCGACGCCGAATGGCTGGTGCCGCATTTCGAGAAGATGCTTTACGACAACGCCCAGCTCATCCGCCTGTGCAACTGGGCCTATGCCGCCACAGTTAACGGCTTGTTCCGGGTACGAATCGAAGAAACCGTCGGCTGGCTGCTGCGCGAGATGCAGGTCGAAGGCGGCGCCTTCGCCGCCAGCCTCGATGCCGACAGCGATGGCGAGGAGGGGCTTTTCTACACCTGGAACCCTGATGAGGTCGAAGCCACGCTCGGCGACAACGCGACGGTCTTCTTCCGGTACTTTGATTTGGCTGCCCCGCATGGCTGGGAAGGCAAGCCGATCATTCGCCAAAGCGAGGCACAGCAAAGTCAGGGCATCGCCGACGACACTGTGCTTAGACCCCTGAAGGCGAAGCTGCTCGCCGCCCGCGAACAGCGCGTCAGGCCCGGCCGCGACGGCAAGGCGCTCACCGACTGGAACGGGCTGATGATCGCCGCACTTGCCGAGGCCGGCCGCTCGCTTGGCCGGCGCGACTGGGTCGACGCCGCGGCCAAGGCCTTCGCCCATATTGTCGGGGCCAGCCAGGACGGCCGCCTGCCGCATTCCATGCTCGGCGCGAAGAAGCTCTTCCCGGCGCTGTCGAGCGATTACGCCGCCATGACCAATGCGGCGGTCGCGCTGTTCGAGGCGACCGGCGATCCGGCCTATTCGAACCGCGCCAGGCAGTTCATCGGCGAGCTCGACCGCTGGCACCAGGACGACGACAGGACCGGCTACTGGCTGACGGCGTCTGACAGCGGCGACGTTCCGATCCGCATCCGCGGCGATGTCGACGAGGCAATTCCGTCGGCCACCAGCCAGATCGTCGAGGCGCTGGTGCGGCTCTCCTCGCTCACCGGCGATCTCGATCTCTGGCAAAAAGCCTGGGCCACCGCTGAGCATGCCATGGGCCGCGCTTCACAGCAGGCCTATGGTCAAGCCGGCATCGTCAACGCATGCGCGCTGGCGCTCGAGCCATTGAAGCTCGTCATCATAGATAGGCCTGAGTCTTCAAGCCTCGTTCCGGTTGCGAATCGGAATCCCGACCCACGCCGGGTCGATATCGTCGTGTCGATTGGTTCGGAAGCGAATCGACCGCTCTTGCCGGGCGGCGTGCTGCCACCGACGGACAAGCCAGGCGCCTGGTTCTGCAGCGGACAGCTGTGCCTGCCGGTGGTGACGGATGCGGGCGAGTTGGAGAAGCTGTTGCGGCAATAGCGCCCTTCTCCTTCTCCCCTTGTGGGTCAAGGTGGATCGGCGCGCAGCGCCGAGACGGATGAGGGGTGTTCCAGCGGAGTGAGACGCTGGCGTTCTCTGGAGCACCCCGTCGCCTTTGGCGACACCTTCTCCCACAGGAGGAAAAGGGGAGCGCTTCGCGAGCCGCGCCCTCCCACTACGGGGAGGGCGGCCCAATCACGTATTCATCGAATCGAAGAAGTCGGCGTTGGTCTTGGTCTGCTTGAGCTTGTCGATGAGGAACTCGATCGCGTCGGTGGTGCCCATCGGCGCCAGGATGCGGCGCAGCACGAAGATCTTCTGCAGGTCCGCGCGCGGCACAAGCAGGTCTTCCTTGCGGGTGCCCGACTTGAGGATGTCCATCGCCGGGTAGATGCGCTTGTCGGCCACCTTGCGGTCGAGCTGGATTTCGCAGTTGCCGGTGCCCTTGAACTCTTCGAAGATGACTTCGTCCATGCGGCTGCCCGTATCGATCAGCGCAGTCGCTATGATGGTCAGCGAGCCGCCTTCCTCGATGTTGCGGGCGGCGCCGAAGAAACGCTTCGGGCGCTGCAGCGCGTTGGCGTCGACACCGCCGGTCAGCACCTTGCCGGATGACGGCACGACGGTGTTGTAGGCACGGCCGAGCCGGGTGATCGAATCAAGCAGGATGACCACGTCGCGGCCGTGCTCGACCAGGCGCTTGGCCTTCTCGATCACCATTTCGGCGACCTGAACGTGGCGCACCGCCGGCTCGTCGAAGGTCGAGGAGATCACCTCGCCCTTCACCGAGCGCTGCATGTCGGTCACTTCCTCCGGACGCTCGTCGATCAGAAGCACGATCAGGTAGCATTCCGGATGGTTGGCGGTGATCGAATGGGCGATGTTCTGCATCAGCACCGTCTTGCCGGTGCGGGGCTGCGCGTTGATCAGCGCGCGCTGTCCCTTGCCGATCGGCGCGACCAGGTCGATCACGCGCGGCGAGATGTCCTTCGAGGTCGGATTGTCGACCTCCATCTTCAGCCGCTTGGTCGGATAGAGCGGCGTCAGATTGTCGAAGTGTATCTTGTGACGGATCTTTTCGGGATCGTCGAAATTGATGGTGTTGACCTTGAGTAGCGCGAAATAGCGCTCGCCCTCTTTCGGGCTGCGGATCGGCCCTTCGACCGTATCGCCGGTCTTGAGCGAAAAGCGCCTGATCTGCGACGGCGAGATATAGATGTCGTCGGGACCCGGCAGATAGTTGGCGTTGGCCGAGCGCAGGAAGCCGAAACCGTCCTGCAGCACCTCGACAACGCCGTCGCCGATGATTTCGATGTCCTGGGCGGCGAGCTTCTTCAGGATTGCGAACATCAGCTCCTGCTTGCGCATGACGCTGGCGTTCTCCACCTCGAGCGTTTCGGCATAAGCGATCAGCTCTGGCGGTTTCTTGTTCTTGAACTCTGCGAGTTTCATTTCTTGCATTAGATAGACTCTGGGTAGGCTTTGGGGAGAAAAATCGGCTGAATACGACAAATGCCGGGCGCGGCCGAAAGCGAATGAAAGGGGCGGCGCATGACGGGAAGGAAGACCCGTCTTTTATCGTCGGTCGCCTGAAAGAGCAAGCCGCCTTTTGCGGATCCTGGCTGGGGTCAGGGAAGCCTAAAGCATGATCCTGAACCGGAGGTCAGCGTAAGCAAAAAAGTGCGAACCGGTTTTCGGAAAAGATCATGCGTCTCATCTAGAACGGCTTCACGATGACCAGGATGACGATGACGATCATCAGCAATGTGGGGATCTCGTTGACGATCCGCCAGTGCTTCGCCGGTTTTTCGTTCTTGTCCTCGGCAAATTTCCTGACCGCCGCGGCGAGATAGCCATGCAGCCCCGACAAGATGAGCACCAGCGCGATCTTGGCGTGCAGCCAGCCGCCTTCGAAGTGGAAGATCTTCCAGGCCATCCACAGGCCGAACACCCAGGTCACGATCATCGCCGGGTTGATGATGCCCCGCAGCAGCCGGCGCTCCATCACCTTGAAGGTCTCGGACTGCACCGAGCCTTTCTCTGCATCGACATGATAGACGAACAGCCGCGGCAGATAGAGCATGCCGGCCATCCAGGCGATGACCGCGATCACATGGATCGCCTTGGCCCACGGATAAAAACCTTCGCCGGCAACGAAATAGAGCAGCGCGGTCGCCACGACGAGCACCGCAATACCGATCGCCATGCGTTTCATCGCCTGACTGGTGCTGTTTTCGTTGCTCACATTGCTCATCGATGGCTCCTCACCATTTTGACCATCGCCTCGACATGCGCCACCGGCGTTTCCGGCGTGATGCCGTGGCCGAGATTGAAGATCAGCGGCCCACCGCCCAAAGTCCTCAGGATTGCATCGACGCCGTCGGCCAGCGCCTTGCCGCCGGCCACAAGGCGCAGCGGATCGAGATTGCCTTGCACCGCTCCGCCGCGCTGCAGCTCCTTCGCCATCGACAGCGGCACGGTCCAGTCGAGGCCGAGACCGGTGATGCCGGTCTTTCCTCTGTAGTCGCGATAGCGCTCGCCGGCGCCCTTCGGAAAACCGATCACCGGCACGTCGGGATGAGCCGCCTTCACCTGCCGGACGATCTCGGCCACCGGCTCGACGCAGAAGGCCTCGAAGGACGGTTCGTCCAGCACGCCCGACCAGGAATCGAAAATCTGCACCGCATCGGCTCCGGCCTCGATCTGGCGGATCAGATAGGCGGCCGAATGGCCGGCCAGCACCTTCAGAAGCCGCTCGAAGGCCTCGGGCTCGCGATAGGCGAAAAGCCGGGCAGGGCCCTGGTCGGGCGTGCCGTGCCCGGCGATCATATAGGTCGCCACCGTCCAGGGCGCGCCGCAGAAGCCGAGCAGCGTCGTCTTGTCGGGCAGTTTCGCGCGCAGCCGGCGCACGGTCTCGTAGACCGGTTCGAGATTCACGTGAAACATATCGCCGTTCAGCGCCGAGACCTCGGCTGCCGTGATCGGCTTCAGGACCGGTCCACGTCCCTCTTCGAAGCGGACATCCCGCCCGAGCGCATTGGGTACCACGAGAATGTCGGAGAACAGGATCGAGGCATCGAAGCCGAAACGCTCGATCGGCTGCAGCGTCACCTCGACGGCAAGGTCCGGATCGTAGCAGAGATCGAGGAAGGATCCCGCCCGCTTTCTGGTCTCGCGATATTCGGGAAGATAGCGGCCCGCCTGACGCATCATCCAGAGCGGCGGCGGTGAAACCGTCTCGCCCTTGAGGACGTCCAGCACGATCCGTTTCCCAGCCATCCGGCGCCGTCCTCTCTCCAGTCTCTCTAAATCAAATATCTATTTTAAAAGAGTCTTCTGATTCTAAGAGTCTGTTGGTTGTGATGATTGCGACCTGTCCAGCCTGCGGCCTGAAAAGGCCAGTCAGCATATTGTCGCGTACTTGCTTTCGCAATTTGGAGGGATCTGGGGACGAAGCGGATTCAGGCTTTGGAGTCAAAAGCTTGGGCTTTCCGTTCCGAACGCCGCGCTGTGGACGAAACCGGCCAAGAAAAGTTGATCCCCGGTTTTGTCCCCAGCGCCGCGACAAAGCCTACAGCGGGTCGAATTGTGGACAAGCGGCCATCTGATACAGTCGCTTCCTTACCCGAGGCCGGCCCATCCGGCCTTGTCCACAATTGCCCACAGCCTGGACCCATCCCCTGTGAACAAACCTCAGAGCTTCTTCCACCTGCATCTGATCTCCGATGCCACCGGCGAAACGCTGCTGGCGGCTGGCCGCGCTGCGTCGGCGCAATACAAGGATGCGCGCGCCATCGAGCATATCTATCCGCTGATCCGCACGGAAAAGCAGATCGCAAAAGTCTTCGAGGATATCGAGGAGGAGCCCGGCATCATTCTTTATACGGTGGTCGACCAGAAGCTGGCGCACTCGATCGACGAGCGCTGCGCGGCGATGGGCCTGCCTTGCGTCTCGGTGCTGGAGCCGGTGCTGGCGGTCTTCCAATCCTATCTCGGCACACCGGCCGGCCGCCGCGTCGGCGCCCAGCACGTGCTCGATGCCGAATATTTCCGCCGCATCGATGCGCTGAACTTCACCATGGAACATGATGACGGCCAGCTGCCGGCCAACATGGACGATGCCGATGTCGTGCTGATAGGCATCTCGCGCACCTCGAAGACGCCGACCTCGATCTATCTCGCCAATCGCGGCATCAAGACCGCCAACATCCCGATCGTGCTCGGCGTGCCGCTGCCCGAAAGCCTGATCGCCGCCAGGACGCCGCTTGTCGTCGGGCTGATCGCCACGGCCGAGCGTATCTCGCATGTGAGGCAAAACCGCATCCTCGGCAACAGCGCCGCCTTCGTGCCGACCGACTATGTCGACCGCGCCGCGATCAACGAGGAGCTCGCCTATGCCCGCCAGCTCTGCACCAGGCATGGCTGGCCGATGATCGACGTCAGCCGCCGCTCCATCGAGGAAACGGCGGCGGCCATCGTTGCCCTGCGCGGAAAGACGCGCTAGGGCAAGCGATAAGTGGACGCTCCGTCCAACACCCCTCATCCGACCGAGCTTCGCTCGGCCACCTTCTCCCACAAGGGGAGAAGAGAAGTCCTGTGCCTCCGCCGCTGCAAATCGCCCCTGGTAGTATTTGCGGGACGCCGGCCGCGCTTTTCTTTCTCCCCTTGTGGGAGAAGGTGGATCGGCGCCGTAGCGCCGAGACGGATGAGGGGTGCTGGACGGATCGCAACCGTTGGATGAGCCATCATGCCGGAAAAAATTATCCTCGCTTCGGGCAGCCCGTACCGCAAGGCGATGCTCGTCAATGCCGGCCTCGACATCGAGGCGGTGCCGGCAAATGTCGACGAGCGCGCGCTGGAGGCCCCGCTGAAGGACAGCGGCGCCTCGCCGGAGGACGTCGCCTCGATCCTGGCCGAGGCCAAGGCGACCGAGGTCAGCGAGCGCAGGCCAGGCGCGCTGGTGCTCGGCTGCGACCAGACGCTGTCGCTCGGCGACGAGGTCTTTCATAAGCCTGCCGACATGGAAGGCGCGCGCCGCCACCTGCTTGCGCTCTCGGGCAAGACGCATCAATTGAACAGCGCCGCCGTGCTTTGCCGCGACGGCGCTGTGCTGTGGCGCCATGTCGGCGTTGTGAGCCTCACCATGCGCAAGCTCGATCCCGCCTTCATCGGCCGCCATCTCGCGCGCGTCGGCGCCAAGGCGCTGTCCAGCGTCGGCGCCTATCAGATCGAGGGCGAAGGCATCCAGCTGTTCGACAAGATCGAGGGCGATTATTTCACCATCGTCGGTCTGCCGCTGCTGCCGGTGCTGAAGGAGCTGCGCGCGTTGGGAGCCGTCGATGGCTGAGAAAAAGGCCTTCGTCACCGGACATCCGATCGCGCATTCGCGCTCGCCGAAGATCCACGGCCACTGGCTGGCCAAATACGGCATCGACGGCAGCTACCGGGCGCTCGACGTCGCGCCGGTGGATTTCGCCGCTTTCCTGAAATCTCTCTGCGCGGACGGCTATCGCGGCGGCAATGTCACCATCCCGCACAAGGAAGCCGCTTTCGCCGGCGTCGACCGCCGGGACCATGCGGCCGATGAAATCGGCGCGGTCAACACATTGTGGCTCGAGGATGGGCTTCTCTGGGGCGGCAACACCGACGGCTACGGCTTTGCCGCCAATCTCGACCAATATGCGCTTGGATGGGCGGCCAATGGCCCCGCCGTGGTGCTTGGCGCCGGCGGCGCTTCCCGCGCGGTCATCCATGCCTTGAAGGAGCGCGGGGTGACGGATATCCGCATCGTCAACCGGACGCTCGCCCGTGCCGAGGAACTCGGGCGCCACTTTGGCGCCGGCATCTCGGCGCATGGCGCCGATGCGCTTGGCGAGCTGCTCGGCGACGCCGGCCTGTTGGTCAACACCACGGCGCTCGGCATGCATGGCAACGAAGCCCTCGCCGCCGATCCGAGCGGGTTGCCGGACCACGCCACTGTCACCGACATTGTCTATGTGCCGCTCGAGACGCCTTTGCTTGCCGCCGCCAGGGCGCGCGGCCTGAAGACGGTCGACGGGCTCGGCATGCTGCTGCATCAGGCCGTCCCTGGCTTCGAACGCTGGTTCGGCAGGAAGCCGGAGGTCACGCCTGAGTTGCGGCGCATGATCGTCGCCGACATCGAGGGCCATTGATGATCGTGCTCGGCCTCACCGGATCGATCGGCATGGGCAAGTCGGCGACGGCAAAGATGTTCGCCGAGGCGGGCGTGCCGGTGCATGATTCCGACGAGACCGTGCATCGGCTTTATTCCGGCAAGGCGGCGCCCCTGGTCGAGGCGGCCTTCCCGGGCACGACGCAGGCCGGCGTGGTCGATCGCGTCAAGCTCGCCGGAAAAGTGCTGGGCGATCCCGCCGCGCTGAAGCAGCTCGAGGCGATCATCCACCCGCTGGTGCGCGCCGACGCCGATGCGTTTCTGGCCAAACACCGCGCCGCCGGCGCGCCGCTCGCCGTGCTCGACATTCCGCTGCTGTTCGAAACGGGCGGCCGCGGCCGCGTCGACAAGGTCGTGGTCGTCACCGCTCCGCCCGAAATCCAGCGCGCCCGCGTGTTCGCCAGGCCGGGCATGAGCGAGGAGAAATTTGCCTCGATCCTCGCCAAGCAGGTGCCCGACGCGGAAAAACGCCGCCAGGCCGATTTCATCATCGACACCGGCCATGGTTTCGAGGCGGCGCGAAAAGCGGTCGAAGCCGTCATCGGCGAATTGACGGGGGATAAGTCCGGCCGGCATGGCTCCTGACGTCCGCTGACAGCAGCCCCCATTGCCATTTTGTTCTGGTTTGTGATTCTGCTCTTTGGAGCGGATTGATTCGAAATGCGTGAGATCATCTTCGATACGGAAACCACCGGCCTCGATTTGCGCGACGACCGCATCATCGAGCTCGGCGGCGTCGAGCTGGTCAACCGCTTCCCGACCGGCCGCACCTTCCACAAATTCATCAATCCGCAAGGCCGCGCCATCCACGCCGAGGCGCAGGCCGTGCATGGTATCAGCGCCGCCGACCTTGTCGGCAAGCCGACCTTTGCCGAAATCGCGCAGGAATGGCTGGACTTTACCGACGGCGCCAAGCTGATCGCGCACAACGCCACCTTCGATATCGGCTTCCTCAACATCGAGTTCAGCCGGCTCGACCAGGCGGCCATCGATCCCGGCCGCATCGTCGACACGCTGGCGCTGGCGCGCCGCAAGCACCCGATGGGCCCGAACTCGCTCGACGCGCTCTGCCGGCGCTACGGCATCGACAACACGCGCCGCACCAAGCACGGCGCGCTGCTCGATTCCGAATTGCTGGCCGAGGTCTATATCGAGCTCATCGGCGGCAAGCAGGCGGCGCTCGTGCTGGAAGCGGTGGCGGTGCAGATGAACGGCTCCGGCGAGGTGGCCGACATCGACATCTCGGTCGGCGCAAGACCCATCGCCCTGCCGCCGCGCTTGAGCGAGGTGGACCGCGCGGCGCATGCCGGGCTGGTTTCGACGCTCGGCGAAAAGGCGCTGTGGCTGAAAGTGGCGGTGGGCTGAGCGGGCCCTCTTGGCGCCAACCGTCGCGATTAGCCGAACCGCCCATCCCTTCGTCATCCTCGGGCTTGACCCGAGTATCCATGCCGTGACCTCTGCCACAGAGTGCAACGGTGCGGAATTCTGTAACCGTTGCAACGCCTTGGCGTCACGGCATGGATCGCTGGACCGTCTCAGCCAATCGCGAACGTTGGCGACAGCCAGCATCTCCAACAAAAAAAGCCCGGCGCGAAGCCGGGCTCTCGATACGATGTGACGGTGCGCCTTCTCAGCTCACCTGGACCTTGCTCGCCGCCGCCTGGTCCTCGGCGATGCGCTGCTGGAACATCTGCGCGAAATCGATCGGGTCGAGCATCAGCGGCGGGAAGCCGCCATTGCGCGTGGCGTCGGCGATGATCTGGCGGGCGAACGGGAACAGCAGCCGCGGGCATTCGATGAAGAGCAGCGGCAGCATGTGCTCCTGCGGGAAGCCCGAGATGGCGAAGACGCCGCCATAGACGAGCTCGACATTGAACAGCACTTCCTGGTCGAAGGAGGCCTTGGCGTTCAGCGTCAGATTGACGTCGAACTGCTTGTCCGAGAGCGGGTTGGCGTTGACGTTGACATTGATGGCGATGCCAGGCGCCTTGTCGCGGCCGCGCAGCGAATTCGGCGCGCCGGGGCTTTCGAAGGACAGGTCCTTCACATATTGCGCAAGCACATTGAGCGACGGCTGGTTCTGGGTGCCGTTGCCGTTGGCGGCGCCGGTCGCGGCGTCATCGTTGCTGGCCATGAGCCTTGGTCCTTTTGCCTGGGCAGCACTGCTGACCGGATTGAAATCGCGGGTTCGCTACCATGGCCTGCCGGACAAAACAAGTTTTGCCGCCTCTGTCGGCAGAAGGAGCAGGACAGTGCAAACGTTGGGGATTTGGCCAAAGCTCCCCAACCTCGTCATTCCAGGGCGGAGCAGCGTCGCGGAGACCCTGGAATCCATTCCGTGACCCTGATCGTAGGACGCAGCAGAGCGGAATTCCGCACCGTTGCGGCGCTCATGCGTCACGGCATGGATACTCGGGTCAAGCCCGAGTATGACGACGTCACGTGGGGCTCGGGCTAATCTCGGACGTCGGCAAGCCCAGCATCGCCGCACGATCGTTTCGATTGAGGCCGTCTGGATCAGGGACGACATTCTGCGCGCTTCGCTTCTTGCTCCGCCCGTGGATGACGATCGCAGTGGGCGCTTCGGCCAGTCTCCAAGGCATCTTACTTGCCAACGCGAACGACCGGCCAGAATCCGACTAGTCGTTCTTCAGCCGCCGCCAGGGCGAATTGTGGTCCGGCCGGTTCGGATAATCGTCGCGCGAATAGTCGCTGTCGTCGAGATCGATGACAGTATCGCGCCGGCGCGCCGAAAAGCCGCTCGAGAAGCTGGTCGCCATGACGATGCGGCTCTTTAGCAGGCGCCAGGCGAAGTCGCGCACCGGCGGCAGCAAGAGAAGAATGGCGAAAATGTCGGTGATGAAGCCCGGGATGATCAAAAGGATCGCCGCCAGCACGATCATCGCGCCATGCGCGAGCTGGCGGCTGGGATCATGCCCGGCATCCATCTCCGCCCGCACCCGCGTCATGACGCCGAAACCCTGATGCCGCAGCAGCAGGCTGCCGGCGACGCTGGAAAGGATGACCAGCCCGACCGTCGCCAAAGCGCCGATTTCGCGGCCGACAACCACGAAGCCGGCGATCTCCAGCAGCGGCAGCAACAGCAGGAACAGCGGGATGAACGAAATGCGCAAGTCTTGACCGATCGCTTTCTTCTTTTGCGGCCTGGCGGATAATCGCCACTGGCCTTGGCGCCCTTAGATAGGTATGGCTGCCTTTGATTTGAATGATTGCGCCTGCCGTTCTATATGCTTTGAGTGTTGAACGCTATGCGACCGCCGCCCCGACGGGTTAAGCCGGTCCGGCAAGAACAGGGTTCGAGTTGGCGGAAAATATGGGTTTCTTCGACTTCGGCACGATTTTCTTCCTGATTGCGGCGGTTGTGATCTTTTTCCAGCTGCGTAACGTGCTTGGGCGTCGCACCGGAAACGAGCGTCCGCCCTTCGATCCCTACTCGGCGAGCCGCACGCGCGAGGCCGATGCGGCGCAGAAGCCCGAAAATGTGGTGTCGCTGCCGCGCAAGCGCATGCCTGGCGAGGCCGAGACCTATGCCGATATCGACGCCTTCGCCAAGCCCGACACCGATCTCAACAAGGGCCTGCGCACCATCAAGGATAATGATGCGTCCTTCGAGCCCAAGGGCTTCGTCGACGGCGCCAAGATGGCCTATGAGATGATCGTGATGGCCTATGCCGACGGCGACCGCAAAACGCTGAAGAACCTTCTGTCGCGCGAGGTCTATGACGGCTTCGTCGCCGCGATCGGCGAGCGCGAGGCGAAGTCGGAGAAGATCCAGTCCTCCTTCGTCGGCATCGACAAGGCCGACATCGTCGCCGCCGAAATGAAGGGCTCGGAAGCGCATCTCACGCTGCGCATCGTCTCCGAGCTGATCTCGGCGACCCGCGACAAGGCCGGCGCCGTCATCGACGGCGACCCGGAAACGGTGGCCGAGGTGAAGGATGTCTGGACCTTCGCCCGCGACACGCGCTCGCGCGACCCGAACTGGAAGCTCGTCGCCACCGAAGAAGAAGATTGATCTAGAGCATGATGCCGAAAAGTGTGGAGCGGTTTTCGGATGACATCATGCTCCATATCTTTGAATTAGAGGCGGATTCAGATTTCAGGTCGGACAGACCTGAAATCGTCCGTCTCTAAGTGGCGGGGCTCGGTCGTGCCGCTCTCTTCCACATTCAGGGAAAAATCTTTTGATGACCTGCCCGGATGGGCCGGGGATGACCATCTGGCGGCATTCGCCGCCTTCCGCCGCTCGGCCTTCCATGCGCCGACAAAGCCTTATCGCACGGGATCGCTCGGCGTCGATTTCAACGGTTTTGCCGATGCCTATGCCCAGGCGCGATCCGTTTCGGCGCCGAATCGGTCCGAGGCGCGATCCTTCTTCGAACGGCATTTCGTCCCCGCTCTGGTCGTCCCCGACAATGGAGGCTCGGGTCTCGTCACCGGTTTTTATGAACCGCAAGTCGAGGCCTCGCCGGTCAGGACGGCGCGGTTCACCGTGCCGCTGCTGTCCCGCCCCGCCGACCTGGTCGACATCGACGACGGCAACCGGCCGGCCGGCATGGATGCCTATCTGGCCTTCGCCCGCCGGACGGATACCGGCCCTGCCGAATATTCCGACCGCGGCGAAATCGAGCGCGGCGCGCTTGCCGGCCAGAACCTCGAAATCGCCTGGCTCGCCGAAAAGGTCGACGCATTCTTCGTCCATGTGCAGGGCGCAGCTAGACTGAAGATGACCGACGGCAGGCTCACCCGCGTCACCTATGCCGCCAAGTCCGGCCAGCGCTTCACCGGCCCCGGCAAGGTCCTGAGCGATCTCGGCGAGATCCCGCTGGAAAAGGTGACGATGCAGTCGATCCGCGCCTGGTTCAAGGCGCATCCCGATCGCGTCGACGAGATCCTGTGGCAAAACCGCTCCTATATCTTCTTCCGCGAAGCCGCGGTCGACGATGCGGCGCTTGGGCCGATCGCCGCCGCCAAGGTGCCGCTGACGCCTGGGCGCTCGGTCGCGGTCGACCGCCTGCTGCACACTTTCGGCACGCCCTTCTATATCGACGCGCCGACGCTCACCGCCTTCGGCGAAAAACCGTTCCGGCGGCTGATGATCGCGCAGGACACCGGCTCGGCCATCACTGGCCCGGCCCGCGGCGATCTCTTCGCCGGCTCCGGCGATGCCGCCGGCGAAATCGCCGGCGTCGTCCGCAATGCGGCGGATTTTTATGCCCTGGTTCCCCGCGGCCTGCTCGACGGAGCGACCCGGTGAGTCGCCGCGACGACCATCTGAGCGACGACGACCGCATCCTGTGGAACCTGGTGGCGCGTTCGGCCCGGCCGCTGAAGGGCAAGACCGCGGTCGAGATCCCCGACATCGTCGAGCCGCCGCCCGAGCCGCCGCGCCCGCCCGTCAACGGCGTTGCGGCGGTGGCCGCCAAGCCGAAGACGCCGCATGTCTCGCATACGCTCGACGACCAGACGCTGCACAAGCTGAAAAAAGGCCGGCTGCCGCTCGAAGGCCGCGTCGACCTGCACGGCATGACGCAGGACGAGGCCTATTCGCTGCTGCTCACCTTCCTCAACCGGGCGCATGCCGGCGGCATCCGCTATGTGCTGATCATCACCGGCAAGGGTTCGTCCTCCGGCGGCGATGGCATCCTGCGCCGCGCCGTGCCGGCCTGGCTGTCGACGCCCGCTTTTAGGCATCTTGTGTCCAGCCACGATCACGCCGCCCGCAACCACGGCGGTTCGGGCGCGCTCTATGTGCGGCTGCGGCGGATACGCGCATGAGCGGGCCGACCAAGAGGATGCCTAGGTGACCCCGTTCGGCGAAAAGCTCAGGGCGCTGCGCGCCGAACGCGGCGTCAGCCAGAAGGCGATGGCCGAGGCCATCGGCGTCAGCGCCGCCTATCTGTCGGCGCTCGAGCACGGCCGCCGCGGCGCCCCGACCTGGACGCTGATCCAGAAGATCATCGGCTATTTCAACATCATCTGGGACGATGCCGAGGATCTCGCCCGTCTCGCCGAAAGCTCGCATCCCAGGGTTAGGATCGACACGTCCGGCCTGTCGCCGGCGGCGACCGAGCTGGCCAACCTTCTGGCCGAAAGCATCGAGAGGTTGGACGAGGCGGAGTTGCGGAAAATCACGGCGACGGTCCGGGCCGCGCTGAGGGGATAGTTTGCCAGGATGACAAACGGGTGGGTTTATCCGAAGCGCCCGAACTTCGTCATCCACGGGCGGAGCGGTAGCGAAGCGGACGCGCAGACCCGAGGATCCATTCCGTGACCTTTGGCCGGGGGATGCAGCGGAGCAGAATTCTGCATCCCGGTAACGCCTCAACTTCACGGAATGGATTCCAGGGTCTGCGCGCGTCGCTCTGCTCCGTGCTCCGCCCTGGAATGACGAAGCCGCGTGACCGTTGCCTTCGCCCCCCACAACTGAGCCCGTAGGAGCCGCCCGAGATCAATACTTGCCGGCACCCGCGCCGTTGGTGCTGCCCCGGCCGCCATTGTCGTGATCGCCGCCGCGACCGTGCCCGCCCATGCAACTCGCATCGCCGGCGCCACAGCAATGGCCACTCCACAGATCATTGAGGTTTTTCTGGGCGCAGCTTTTGACGGTCTCGTCCGCCAGGGCCGATCCGGTCAGGGCCGACACCGCGACGGCGGCAAGCAGGGTGTTTCGCAGGAAAGCAGTCATTTGAATTCTCCATGTTGAGTTTCAATCCACGGCCGTGTGTCGCCGGCCGGGCGGAAATGGTTCATGGAGTTGTGAGACTTCGTCATCCACGGGCGGAGCGGGAGCGAAGCGGACGCGCAGACCCGAGGATCCATTCCGTGATCTCGCGCGAAGGGCAAAGACGGCGCAAGACAGAGGTCGTTCTGCATCGCTGCGATGCGCGAAGGTCGCGGAATGGATTCTAGGATCTGCGCTGCGTCGCTACGCTCCTCGCTTTGCCCATACATGACGAAACTTAGGGTGCGCCCAGCTCTTCCTACTGCACCGAGCCGACCAGCACCGCCTGGCCGTCGCGGATCGAGACCCAGCGTCCGGTGTTGTCGATCGCCTGGCGCTTGAGGTAGCGGTAGCCGGTCGCGTCCCAGGCTTTGACCTTGTCGGTCAGATTGTCGAGCACGTAATCGCCCTTGTCGGTGCGCACCGTCAGCACCGAATGGCCTTCGCCGTCCGGCTTGCGCACGACGGTGATCAGAAGGTCGGCCAACGACATGCCCATGCGGTAGAGCTGGCGGCGCTTCTCCAGCACATAGTCCTCGCAGTCGCCATAGCCGTCATCCGGATAGGCCCAGACTTCGTCCTTGCCGTAGTGATCGAGATCGCTCATCGGCTTGACGGCGGCATTGACCTTGGCGGTCACGCTGACCAGCCGGCGCCACAGGCCGTCGGTCATCCTGGCAGGATCGAGATTGGCCGGATGGATGTTGCATTCGTTCGGATGCGATTTGCAGAAATCGTAATGGCCGATCGGCTGCGATGTCAGGCCGCCCGTGGCCATCGCGCCCGCCGCCCATGCCGGCACCGCCCAATGCGCAGAGATCGCCAGCCCTGCGACTGCACATAAACGCAGAATTCGCGTCATCGCTGAGGAAGTCATTGCCCCCGCCGCCCTGTTCTTTATTAACGAAACGTTAAAGGCGATTTACAGTCCGTGTCAATTGGAGACGACGGTCCGTTTGGCGGCATGGTTACCTGGACGATCCCGTAGCGGCAGTTTCGCAACAGAGGCATGGCCGCAACACCGCCGGCTGCCAGAGCAATTCCAGGAAAAGTGTGACACGGTTTTCCGTCTGGAATTGCGCAAAACAAGGAGATAGAGCGGTTCGCCGTTTGCGTGAAACGGTGAAGCGCTTTAGGCGGCGGCAGGGCTGATGCCGGGGTTCCGGCCGTCAGCTTTTGCCGGAACGGACCAGCTTCGGCTTCGTCGCCACCCGCTGCTGGCGGCCATAGCTGGAAATGAAGTCGGCGATGCGCGGCACGATCTCCGAGCGGAAGCGCGAGCCGTTGAAGACGCCGTAGTGGCCGACGGCCGGCTGCATGTAATGGACTTGCTTGTCGGCCGGGATGTTGACGCATAGGTCATGCGCGGCCTGGGTCTGGCCGAGGCCGGAAATGTCGTCGTTCTCGCCCTCGATGGTCAGCAGCGCTACGTTGCGGATCGCCGTACAATCGACCGCCTCGCCGCGATGCTTCATCTCGCCCTTCGGCAACGCGTGGCGCACGAACACGGTGTCGACCGTCTGCAGGTAGAACTCCGCCGTCAGGTCCATCACCGCCAGATATTCGTCATAGAAGTCGCGGTGCTTCTCGGCACTGTCGCCGTCATGCTTCACAAGGTGCATGAAGAAGTCCTTGTGGGCGATGATGTGGCGGTCGAGATTCATGCTCATGAAGCCCGAAAGCTGCAGGAAACCTGGATAGACCACGCGGCCGAAGCCCGGCACCGGCCAGGGCGCCTGCATGACGACATTGTCGCGGAACCAGTCGATGCCCTTTTCCTTGGCCAGGAGATTGACCGCGGTCGGATTGCGGCGCGTGTCGACCGGGCCGCCCATCAGCGTCATGGTCGAGGGCACGAAGGGATCGCCGCGCTTTTCCATCAGCGCCACCGCCGCCAGCACCGGCACGGAAGGCTGGCACACGGCCATCACATGCGTGTCGGGGCCGAGCGCATGGAACATGTCGATGACGTAGTCGATATAGTCGTCGAGATCGAAGCTGCCTTGCGCCACCGGCACCATGCGGGCGTCGACCCAGTCGGTGATGTGCACGTCGACATGGGGCAGCATCGCCTCGACCGTGCCGCGCAGCAGCGTCGCGTAATGGCCCGACATCGGCGCCACGATGAGCAGCTTCGGGTCGGGCTTGCGGCCGGCCGGCAGCGCGCGCTCGAAACGGATCAGGTTGCAGAACGGCTTCGACCAGACCGTCTTTTCGGTGACGTCGACGCTTTTCCAGTCGACCACGGTCTTGTCCAGGCCGAATTGCGGCTTGCCGTAGCGGCGGGTGGTGCGCTCGAAGAGCTCCGCGGTCGCCGCGACCGAGCGGCCGAAGGGCGTGTGGGAAATCGGATTGAGCGGGTTGGAATAAAAAAGCCGCACCGCGTCGGCATAGAGCCGGGCCGGCTGCAGCGCCGCATGGTTCAATTCGTAGAGCTGGTAGAACATCGCGAACCCCGCTGCCGTCCGACGACCAAAGGGACGACGAACCGCGCCGAGCCTTGAATGTCTCCCGGCGAGGTTAACAAGATATTGTTGCGATGCAATACGTCACGTCGCGTGAACAATGCGTCTTTGGTGCAAAGCGTTGGGAATCGGTCGCGAACGGTGGAGCCGGCTCAATGTGCGCTGCCGAAATGTGAAGGATATGTGTCCGGCCCTCATGCCGGACACCGGCCATGATCCCCAACCTCGCAGGTGGCCTTGGATCATGGTCCGATAGCAAGAGCATGGTGCCGAAAAGCGTGAAGCGGTTTTCGGACGACACCAGGCTCCATCTACGATTCAGAGACGGTTAGACGCGCGCCATGCAGACGGCGGTGTGTCCCGAACCGATGAAGCCCAACTGGCTGGCGGCGCCGCGGGAGAGATCGAGCACGCGTCCCCTGACGAACGGGCCGCGATCGTTGATGCGCACGACGACGCTGCGGCCATTGTCTTTGTTGGTGACCCTGAGCTTGGTGCCGAAGGGCAAGGTGCGATGGGCGGCGGTCATTGCCGAGGGGTTCATGCGTTCCCCTGAGGCGGTTCTGGAATGCAGCGCATACCAGGAAGCGCGGCCGCACTGCGCGGCGGAGGAGGCGGACGAGGCGCCGGCCATCAGGCCAGCCGCGATCGTTACCGCGACAAGCGCGGTCTGGTTGGTTTTCTTCATGCTTTGGGGGTGGCTCCGTTAGAGATAGGCCCCGCCGTTAAGTGCCGAATGAGGCGGGAAATGCGGCAGCCTTCTGGCGGTTCCGTGGCGAAGGCACACGTTTGGAGTCGCCGCGAAACAGTTTGTCATGATATTTCTGGCGCCGACAGGGCGTATTCTCAATGAATATCGGCCCGATATCCGGGGCATCCCGGGTAAGATCGGCCGTCGAGATTCAAGTAGAGAGAAGCGGTACTGCTTCGCTTCCTCGGCGTCTTTTGTCGCGTCCCCATTGCCGTTCAGGATCGACTTCCGGAGAGGGTCAAGCCGATGCGATTGATCAGGTTTGTGCTGGCGCTGATTGTGCTTGGGCTGGGCGCGCTGTGGTCGTTGCAGGGCCTCGGCCTAGTCAAGGGCAGCTTCATGACCGGACAGACGCAGTGGCTTTATATCGGGCTCGTCACCATGCTGATCGGTATCGTCGGGCTCAGCTGGGCGACCCGCTCGCGCGTCTGATCGGGTGGCGCCCCCCTTCTCCCCTTGTTGTGGGAGAAGGGGCCGCCCGACAGCTCTTAGGCCGCTTTTGCCGCCGGTTTGGCCGATTTGACCTGGGTGGCGCTGCGGCGTCCGTCGATGCTGACCGGCACGTCGCCGTCGACCGTGGCGCGCCGCACGATCCGGTGCTCGGCGCCATAGTCGTTGACCGCATAATGCTGCGTGGCCCGGTTGTCCCAGATCGCCACGTCGCCGGCCTGCCACCGCCAGCGCACGGTGTTCTCGGGCGTCGTCACATAGCTCTGGAACAGCTCGTAGAGTTTTGACGAGTCGCTCTTCGACAGGCCGACGAAGCGCTGGACGAAATTGCCGAGCAGCAGCGAGCGCTCGCCGGTCTCCGGATGCACGCGCACGACAGGATGCTCGGTTTCGTAGACGGTCGAGGTGAAGACCTCCTCGAAATGCTTCCTTTCCTCGGCCGAGGCGCGGGGACGGACGGCGGCGTAATCATAGGCATTGCTGTGAATCGCCCACAGGTTCTCCGCCAGGAGCTTGAGCGGCGGCGGCAGGCTTTCATAGGCGGCATGCGTGTTGGACCAGATCGTGTCGCCTCCGGTAGCTGGAATGACGACGCCGCGCAGCACCGAGAATTTCGGATAGGCGTCCACGAAGGTGATGTCGGTGTGCCACTGGTCGGCGCGGCCGCCGCCGCGGCTGGAATCGAGATTGAGGATCGAGGCGGTGCCCGCCGCCGGTCCCTCCGTCGGATGCGGCACGAGATCGCCGAGCCGCCGCGCGAACAATTCATGCTCGGAATCGTCGAGATGCTCCTGGCCGCGGAAGAAGACCACCTTGTGGCGCAAAAGCAGCTGGTTGATCGCTGCGATGGTCGCATCCGGCAGGCTGCCGCCGAGGCGAATGCCTCGGATTTCCGCTCCGACGCGGGCGGTCAGCGGAACGACATCGGTCGCCGGAATGATCTGGTCGACAAGAACTGGGTTGCTCACGGGGTCTCTCCTGTTTGGTCTTCGGGGGAAAAGGCCGGGACTGCCGGATCGATCACTGCGACCAGTACTGCCAGGCCCAGTAAAAACTCTCGTCGCGCGGCGGCAGGCGGTCGCGTTCGCCGGCAAGCAGCACCGGCGTCGGCGATTTCGGTTCGTCCTGCGGTCGCTTGTCGTCCAGGCGCTTGTCTTCGGGTCGCTTATCGCCCGGTGGCAGACGCAACAGCCATGTCCCGACATGGGCGAACAGCACCGCGGTGGAATGGGTCATCGTCCTTCTCCTTCGCTTGAGCTCATTCCCGCCCCGCCCAGGGCACCAGGATCCGCTCGACCCGGCGGATGACGAATTCCAGGGCAAAGGCGATGATCGCGATCACCAGGATGCCCATCACCACCACGTCGGTGACCAGGAACTGCGCCGCCGACTGGATCATGAAGCCGAGCCCGCGCGTCGCCGCGACCAGCTCGGCCGCGACCAGCGTCGACCAGCCGGCGCCGAGCGCGATGCGCAGGCCGGTGAGGATTGATGGCAAGGCGCTCGGCAGGATCACGTGGCGGATGACCTGAATTCGGGTGGCGCCGAGCGATCGCGCCGCGTCGACGCGCTCGCGCGACACGCCGCGCACCCCGGCGGCGGTCGACAGCGCCACCGGCGCCAGCATGGCGATGGCGATCACCAGGATCTTCGACGGCTCGCCGATGCCGAACCAGATGATGATCAGCGGCAGATAGGCGAGCGGCGGGATCGGCCGCAGGAATTCGAGCAGCGGATCGAACACGCCGCGCCCGATCCGGCTGATGCCGATGGCGAGGCCGACCGGCACGCCGACGAGGACCGCCGCGACCAGCGCCGCGAACACGCGCCAGAGCGACGCGAGGATGTGCTGGAGCAGTGTCGCGTCGACGAACCCGTCGCGGGCGACGACGACGAACTTGGCCCAGACCGCGGCTGGCGAGGGCAGGAAGACAGGCGACACCAGCTGCAGCGAGGCCGCCACCGTCCAGGCGGCCAGCAGCGCGAGGATGGTGATCGCGCTGACCAGCCGGGCCGAGACTATCCGTCTCGGCTTTGGACGGGACCGCGACCATGGCACGGAAAACCCGTCATTCTCGCCGGCCTTCGCTCTCGCGCGTTCGCTATAGGCGCCGACGCTCATGCCGCCTCTCCTTCGAAGATCGCGTCGGTCAGCTCCGCGCGGGCCGCGGCAAAGGCCGGATCGGCCTTGATCGCGCGGATCGGCTCGCCGGCCGCGTAGCGGCGGCCGAAATGGGTTTCGAAAGCCCGCACCACATGGCCGGGCCCGGGCGCCAGCACGACGATGCGGGTGGCGAGCACCAGCGCTTCCTCGATGCCGTGCGTCACCATCAGCACGCCGGCATGGGCCGCTGCCCACAGATCGAGCAGCGTCGTCTGCATGCGCTCGCGCGTCAGCGCGTCGAGCGCGCCGAGCGGCTCGTCGAGCAGAAGGAATTCGGGTTCGGCGGCTAGCGCCCGGGCAAGGCCGACGCGCTGGCGCATGCCGCCGGAAAGCTCCCAGATGCGCTTGTCGCCGGCGTCGCCGAGCTTGACCAGCGACAGCAATTCGTCGGCGCGGCGCGCTCTGCTGCCGGCCGGCACGCCGCGCAGCCGGAGCGCGAAGGCGACGTTTTCCCGCGCCGTCAGCCAGGGAAACAGGGCATCGTTCTGGAACACCACGGCGCGGTCCGGCCCGGGCGCCGTGATCGGCCGGCCGTCGATCGTGGCCCGGCCGCGCGCGGGCTCGACCAGGCCGGCGGCGACGTTGAGCAGCGAGGTCTTGCCGCAGCCGGAACGGCCGACCAGCACGACGAAATCGCCGCTGCCGATGTCGAGCGAAACACGCTCGACCGCCGGCGCCGGCTGGCCGTCATAATGGACGCTGACCTTGTCGAGGGTGAGATGCGACATCGGGTTTTGGCCTCTGCTGGATCAAGGCACTGAATCTTGGAGCGTTGGGGCCTGCCCCGAAGTCGCGCCTCGGCTTCGGGACAGGCAAGCGCAAGGCCAGGGAAGAGTGGCCGCGCTTCCGAGCAATCCCTGGAAAGGCGGTCATCCTTCCGGGGATTGCGTGGAGAAAAGCTCAGTTCGAGGCGAGGGCCTCGCTGGCATATCTGGCCGTCACATATTTCGAATAGTCGGGCAGCACGGCGTCGACCTTGCCCTGCTCCTTGAGGAAGGCGGACGTCGCCGCAATGGCCTTGACGGTCGCGCCGCCGAGGAACTTGTCCGAGGCCTGCTCGTCGAGCGGCGGGAAGACATAGCCCTTGAGCAGTTCGGGCACCTCTTCCAGCTTGGCGCCGGTGAGCTTGGCGATCTTGCCGGCCTCGGGCGAGGACACCGACCAGGACTCCGGCTTGGCGAGGAACTGCGCATAGGCCTCGCCGGTCACCTTGACGAAGTCGCGCACGGCCTCGGGATGCTTTTCGGCAAAATCGGTGCGCACGATCCAGGCGTCGAAGGTCGGCGCGCCCCAGGCGGCGACCTGCGCGGAGTCCAGCACCACCTTGCCGGATGTCTTGACCTGGCCAAGCGCCGGGTCCCAGACATAGGCCGCGTCGATGTCGCCGCGTGCGAAGGCGGCGACGATCTCCGGCGGCCTCAGATTGAGGATCTCGACCGACTTCGGGTTGACGCCCTCATGCTTCAGCGCCGCGAGCAGGCTGTAATGCGTGGTCGAGACGAACGGCACGGCGACCTTCTTGCCGGCGAGGTCGGCGACCTTCTCGATGCCGGCGCCGTTGCGGGCGACCAGCGCTTCCGACGGACCGATCAGGCCGACGACGAAGATGGTCTGGATCGGCAGTTCGCGGCTGGCGGCCGCGGCCAGCGGGCTCGAGCCGACATAGCCGATATCGACCGAGCCGGAGGCGATCGCGGCGATGACGTCGGCGCCGGAATCGAACTTGCGCCAGTCGATCGCGGCCTTGGTCGCCTTTTCATAGGCGCCGTCGGCCTGCGGCACCTTCGAGGGCTCGACCACCGTCTGGTAGCCGATGGTGATTTTCAGATCCTCGGCGCTGGCCGGGCCGAGCAAGGCGGCGGCCGTAAGCGCGGCCGACGAGAGAAGCAGAATGCGTCGTGAAAGGATTGACATTGAAAGGCTCCATACGCCTGAGAGAACCGGATTGCTTTTCTATCGTCGGTTAATTCTATCGGGTTTGTAGAGTTAAATCCTTCCAAGCAAGCGAGCTTTGTTGGAAAAGTGTCGCCTGGTACCGGCGGAATGGGCGCAAAAGGACAGTAGTAGGTGGGTTGGCGACCGCCGTTGGCGATTGGCGGAGTCCTCGCTTCCCTCGTCATACATGACGAAGGACGATAGGCCGCCGCACTCAGGCCGAACGAAAATTCTCCCATCGCCCCATTCAGGCAAATCCATGCTTCAAATCGCAGGCGAATTGGAAACCGGGTTTCGTGCCCGACCCGCTTAGTATAGTAATCTTATCAACATTGGGAGTGAGAGAACGATGCGCGACCTTCTGAAGACCGTTCCGGCGATCGTTCGCGGCCCGCAGCCGAGGCGGCTGGCGGCGAGCGCCGCGCGCTGATCGCTCGATAAATTCCGGCTAGCAGTCATGGTTGGACGCGCCAATTCCATCATCATTGTCGGCGGCGGCGCCAGCGGTGTCGTGCTGGCCGCGCATCTGCTCAAGTCGCCCAATCCGGATTTGCGTGTCACGCTGATCGAGAAGCGGCCGCATTTCGGCCAGGGCATGGCCTATTCGACGCTGCTTTCGGCGCATGTGCTCAACGTCAACGCCTCCGGCATGAGCGCCTATGCCGACGACCCCACCCATTTCGCGCGCTGGGTGCTGGAGCGCGGCCTCGCCAAGCCGGACCAGGGGCCGTTCTATGCGCCGCGCAGCCTCTATGCCCGCTATCTGCAGGACGTGCTCGAGGGCCTGGAGGAACGCGAGCGCGAGACCGGTCGTCTGCGGCTGATCCGCGAGGAGAGCCTGTCCATCTCGCCAACCCCGTCGGGCGTCGAGGTGGCCCTGGCCAACGGTACCAGCGTCGTCGCGCATCTGGCCGTTTTGGCGACCGGCCATGACGAGCAGCCCGGCGCCTTCCAGGGCCAAGCCATCCGTATGGGATCGGAGGCCGATACCAAACTCGATCCGCAGGCCGCCGTCCTGCTGCTCGGCACCGGCTTGAGCATGGTCGACGCCTTCCTGTCGCTCGAGCAGCGCGGCCATTCGGGCGCCATCATAGCTGTGTCGCGGCGCGGTCTGCTGCCATCGCCGCACCGCAAGGGCAACCCCATCAAGCTCGATATCGCCGACATTCCGCTCGGCACCGAGCTTTCCTACTTCGTCGGCTGGTTCCGCAACCTGATCCGCGAGACCCAGAAGGCCGGCGGCGACTGGCGCGACGTGGTCGACGGCCTGAGGCCGTTCAACCAGACGATCTGGCAGAACTGGCCGTCCTCGGCCAAGCGCCGCTTCGTCGAGCACACCAAGGCCTGGTGGGACATCCACCGCCACCGCATGGCGCCGGAGGTCTACGCGCGCGTTACCGAAGCGGTGCGCTCGGGCCGCATCCGCCTCGTTGCCGGCAGGGTCGTGAATGTCGAGGCGAATGGCGGTTCCGTCGTGAAGATCCAGCCGCGCGGCACGCAGGATGTCGAGACCCTGGAGGTCGGCCGCCTCTATGATTGCATGGGCATCGCCCGCGACATTTCGAGGACGTCGAACGGCGTCGTGCGCTCGCTGATCGAGCGCGGCCTGGCGCGACCGGATCCGCTGCGCCTCGGCCTCGATGTCACCGCGAAATGCGAGCTGATCGCGGCCGACGGCACGGTGTCGTCGAAGCTGCTCGCCGTCGGCCCGCTGACGCGCGGCACCTTCTTCGAGATCGACGCCATCCCGGATATCCGGGTGCAATGCGCGAAGCTGGGTAAGCAGCTGCTGGGGTGATTTTTCGTCGAGGTCGGCGATCCGTCGCCCCCTCTCTGTCCTGCCGGACAGAGAGGGGGGACTTGGCGCCGGCCTAAATGAGAAGCGTGAAGCGCACGCCCAACTGAAATTCCATTCCTCCACTCGCCGCCGGATTGGCACGATCTATCTTCTTTCCAGATGAAAAGGGCTGGAAAAGACGGCGTCGCGCGATCCGCGAAACCGGAATGGGTTGCGGCGGCTAGAGCATGATCCCAAAAAGTGGGAACCGGTTTTGGAAAAGATCATGATCCAACAAGGATGCGCGAGATTGCGAACACCCGCATGACCTGCTTCCATGGAGCAACTGATGAGCGAGCAAAGACAACCGGCGCCCGGCGGCGCGGACACCAACCTGTCGAGGCTGCGGCCGCCTTACGCGTCGGTGCTCGACCTGATCGGCCAGACGCCGATCGTCGAGCTGACCAGATTCGACACCGGCAAATGCCGCCTGTTCATCAAGCTCGAAAGCCAGAATCCCGGCGGCTCGATCAAGGACCGCATCGCGCTGTCGATGATCGCGGCGGCCGAGAAATCGGGCGTGCTGAAGCGCGGCGGCACCATCGTCGAGGCGACCGCCGGCAACACCGGCCTCGGCCTTGCCCAGGTCGGCATCCCGAAAGGCTACCGCATCATCCTGGTCGTGCCCGACAAGATGTCGCGCGAAAAGATCCAGCACCTGCGCGCTTTGGGCGCCGAGGTGCGCATGACCCGCTCCGATGTCGGCAAGGGCCATCCCGAATATTACCAGGACATGGCCGAGAAGATTGCCGCCGAGCTGCCTGGCGCCTTCTACGCCAACCAGTTCGCCAACCCGGCCAACCCGCTGGCGCATGAGACGACGACCGGCCCGGAAATCTTCTCGCAGCTCGAAGGCGATGTCGACGCGGTTGTGGTCGGCGTCGGCTCGGGCGGCACGCTCACCGGCCTCGGCCGCTTTTTCGCGAAACACTCGCCCAAGACCGAGATGGTGCTGGCCGACCCGGTCGGCTCGGTGCTGGCGCCGCTGATCAAGACCGGCAAGATGGAAGAGGCCGGCAGCTGGACCGTCGAAGGCATCGGCGAGGATTTCGTGCCGCCCAATGCCGATCTGTCGCTGGTCAAGAAGGCCTATTCGATTCCCGACAAGCAGAGCATGCTGGCCGTGCGTGATCTGTTGTCGCGCGAAGGCATCCTCGCCGGCTCCTCCTCCGGCACGCTGTTGTCGGCCGCCCTGCGCTATTGCCGCGAGCAGACGGCGCCGAAGCGCGTCGTCACCTTCGTCTGCGACAGCGGCAACAAATATCTGTCGAAAGTCTTCGACGATATCTGGCTGGCCGAGCAGGGCCTGGCCGACCAGGAGCAGCATGGCGACCTGCGCGACCTCGTCATGCGCTCGCCGCGCACCGGCGACATCGTCACCGTCGGCCCGGACGAGAGCCTGCTCAACGCCTATGGCCGCATGCGCCGCTCCGACGTCTCGCAACTGCCGGTGCTGGATGAAGGCAGGCTGATCGGCATCGTCGACGAGAGCGACATCCTGGCCAAGGTCGACGGCCCCTATGACGGCCGCTGGGACCGCTTCAACGGCCCGGTGCGCTCGGCCATGACCTCGAACCTGCACACGCTGCAGGCCAACCAGACGCTCGATGCGCTCTTGCCCGTCTTCGACCGCAACGAGGTCGCCATCGTCTTCGATGGCGAGGAGTTCGTCGGCCTGATAACCCGTATCGACCTGATCAACCATTTGAGGCGCCGCGCAAAATGACGTCAAACGGCAAGAACCGCCTGGCCTTTTCCACCCGCACCATCCATGGCGGCCAGAGCCACGACCCGCTGACCGGCGCGGTGATGGTGCCGATCTACGCGACCTCCACCTACGGCCAGCAGTCGCCCGGCGTGCACAAGGGCTTTGAATATGCCCGCAGCCAGAACCCGACGCGCTTCGCCTTCGAGCGCGCCGTGGCAGACCTCGAAAGCGGCTCGGCCGCCTTCGCCTTCGCCTCCGGCCTGGCGGCGATCGGCACGGTGCTCGAGCTGCTCGACTCCGGCGCCCACATCGTCGCCACCGACGACATCTATGGCGGCTCGTTCCGACTGATGGAGCGCGTGCGCAAGCGCTCCGCCGGCCTTGAGGTGAGTTTTGCCGACTTCACCGACCTTGCCGCGGTCGAGGCGGCGATCCGCCCCGAGACGAAGCTGCTCTGGGTCGAGACGCCGACCAACCCGCTGCTGCGCATCGTCGATCTCGAAGCGCTCGCGGCCTTGGCCAAGCGCAAGGGCTTGCTCACCGTCGCCGACAACACGTTCTGCAGCCCTTATATCCAGCGTCCGCTGGAGCTCGGCATCGACATCGTCGTGCATTCGACGACGAAATATTTGAACGGCCATTCCGACATGGTCGGCGGCGTCGCGGTCGTCGGCGACAACAAGGACCTCGCGGCGCAATTGAAATTCCTGCAGAACGCCATCGGCGCCATCTCCGGCCCGTTCGACAGCTTTCTCGCGCTGCGCGGCATCAAGACCCTGGCGCTCAGGATGGAGCGTCACTCGGCCAACGGCTTGAAAATAGCGCAATGGCTGGAAACGCGAAAAGACGTCCGCCGCGTCATCTATCCCGGCCTCGCCAGCCACCCGCAGCACGCCATCGCCGTCCAGCAGATGCACGCCTTCGGCGGCATGATCTCGGTCGACCTCGACCGCGATCTGGCGGGAACGAAGCGCTTCCTCGAACGCACGCAGCTCTTCACGCTGGCCGAAAGCCTGGGCGGCGTCGAAAGCCTGATCGAGCATCCGGCGCTGATGACACACGGCTCGATCCCGGCGGAAAAGCGCGGGGCGATCGGGATCACGGACTCGCTGGTGCGGCTGTCCTGCGGGATCGAGGACGGGGATGATCTGATCGCGGATCTGGAGCAGGCGTTGGCGCACTAGCTTCCGCCAATCGCTGAACGTTGCGATCCTTCGCGCCCCCTCTGTCCTGCCGGACATCTCCCCCACTTGGGGGGAGATTGGCAGTTCCAGCGTCCCGCTCATCTCTGCAATGTTGGCGATTGGCGAAAGCCGCGGTGACGGCTGATCTCCCCCCAAGTGGGGGAGATGGCCGGCAGGCCAGAGAGGGGCGCTGTCCCGCCGACATCTCTGCGTGTGTGCCATTGCAGACCGCAGCTTACGCTTTACAGTGAGCCAACTTGCGATCTCCGGAGGCGCCATGCGCGTGATCGTGTTGGGTGGCGGCGTTGTCGGCGTCACCACGGCTTACCAGCTGCAGAAGGACGGGCACGAGGTCGTCATCCTCGAGCGCCAGCCTCAGGTCGCGGCCGAGACCAGCTGGGGCAATGCCGGCATGATCGCGCCGGGGCATTCCTTCGTCTGGTCGTCGCCCAGGGCGCCGATGATCCTGTTGAAATCGCTGGTGCTGAAGGACCAGGCGCTGCGCTTCAAGCTTTCGGCCGATTCCCGGCTCTACAGCTGGTCCTGGCTCTTCCTGATGGAATGCACGGCGCAGAAGGCCAGGCGCAACACGCTGCTCAAGCATCGCCTCGCCGCCTATTCGCAATCCGTCCTGCAAGAGGTCGTCGCAGACGAGGCGATCGAATACGACCGCAACGATCGCGGCATCCTCTATTTCTATCGCAGCCAGCAGGCGCTCGACAAAGGCGTCGATCACATGCGGCTGCTCGAATCCGACGGCCAGCTGATCAAGGTGCTCGACCGCGACGCCATCGTCGCGCTCGATCCGTCGCTGGCCTCCGCACGCGAAAAAATTGCCGGCGGCATCCATTGCCCGACCGACGAGACCGGCGACCCGGCGAAATTCACCCGGGCGCTTGCCGCCAAGGTGGTCGAGCGCGGCGGCGAGATCCGCACCGGCACCACCATCACCGGCATCGAGACTTCCAGAGACGGCGTCGCGCAGGTGATGACGGACAAGGGCGCGGTCAAGGGCGACGCCTATGTGCTGGCGCTAGGCTCCTACAGTCCGCTCATCGCCAAGACGGTCGGCATCAGCCTGCCGATCTATCCGATCAAGGGCTATTCGCTGACCATCCCCATCGGCAACCGCCCGGCGCCACCGACCATCGCCGCGATCGACGAGCACAATCTGGTCGCCATCTCGCGCTTCGGCGACCGGCTGCGCGTCACCGCGACCGCCGAGTTCGCCGGCTACGACACCAGCCACAAGCCGGCCGACTTCGCCTTCATGAAGGGCGTGACCGAGGAGCTTTATCCCGAAGGCGCCGATTACGACCGCGCCGAGATGTGGGCGGGTCTCAGGCCGATGACGCCGAACAACCTGCCCGAGTTCGGCCAGCGGCGTTTGCGCAATCTCTACCTCAACACCGGGCACGGCCATATCGGCTGGACCATGTCGCACGGCTCGGCCCGCATCACCGCCGACCTCATTGCCGGCCGCAAGCCGGCCATATCGATGGACGGTCTTTTGAACTGAGAGCAGGATCCCGGATGGGGTCGACCCATGAATCGACAATGAAAGGGAATGCCATGTCTGTCAGCGCGGCTGCCACCCGCCCTCAATCCTCGGGACCGGTCGATTTGGGCATATTGCCATCGGAGATCGACGGCGGCCTCGCCTCGCGCGCGGCGATCGGCCTTGCCATCCTCGCCACCGACCAGACGCTGGAGCATGAGTTCCGCGCGCTGGTCCGCATTCCCGGCGTCGCCTTCTATGAGGCGCGGCTGTTCAACGACAACGACATCACGCCCGAAACGCTGAGGGCCATGGGCCCGCGCATCGCGCCCACCGTGGATCTCATCCTGCCCAGCATCCCGCTCGACGTCGTCGGCTTCGGCTGCACTTCGGCGACCATGACGCTTGGCGAGGAAGCCGTCTTCGCCGAGATCAGGAAGGCGCGGCCCGGCGTCGCCTGCACCACGCCGGTCACCGGCGCCTTGGCCGCCTTCAAGGCGCTCGGCGCCAAAGGCATCGGCCTGCTCACGCCCTATGCGCCCGAGATCAACCAGGGCCTTGTCCGCTATTTCACCGGCCGCGGCCTCGATATCGCCGCCGTCGCTACCTTCGACCGCCGCGACGATCGTGAAGCCGCCCGCATATCGCTCGCCTCGATCGAGGCGGCGGCCGAGCGCATGGCGCAAGTGCCCGGCGTCGAAGCGATCTTCATCTCCTGCACCAGCCTGCGCGTCGCCGAGGCGGTGGCGGAGCTGGAGCGGCGCATCGGCATTCCCGTCACCTCCTCCAACCACGCCATGGCCTGGCACTGCCTGCGCCTCGCCGGCATCGACGACGTGGTGTCGGCCGGCGGCCGGTTGTTTGCGCTGAAAGCCGTGTGAGAGGTTACACCGGCTTCCAGCCGTAATGGGTGACCGGGTCCTTGTTGCGCGGATGCAGGTCGTCGCGCAGGAAGGTCAGTTCGGCCTTCTCGTAGAATCGCCGGGCGCGAAAATTGCCTGACCGCGTGTAGAGCGTGAAGCCTGACGGCATCGCCTGTATGGCATGTTGAAGCAACGCCTGGCCGATGCCGGCGCCAAGCGTGTCCGGCCGCACAAACAGCTGGTCGAGCACTGCCTCGCGTGGCTTGATCGCGACGAAGCCGATCACCTCGCCGTCGCGGGCGGCGACCGCCACGTCCCACCCCGCGTTGAATTCGACATCCACGCGCCGGCGCAAATCCTGAAGCGTCGGCATCGTCGCCGGACCGACCGTCGGCAGGCTGGCGCTCTCATGCCAGACCTCGGCGATCTGGTCATGGTCGGCCGTCCCGGCCGGTCTGATAACGAAGGTGGCGTTCATGCTGCATCCCGGGAATTAGCTGGCCGTAGCATGCTTCACTGTTCAGTTGGGCCGATTTCGGGCGCCGATCTCCTCGATGAGTTTACAAATGTCGTTCTCGCCGAAGGGGAGGCCGGCGAGCGCCGAGCATCGCCTGGCCACGGTGACGGCACTCGGCTGGCTGGATGTCTGATACCGCGTCTCACTCGGTAATCGTCTGACGCATATCCGCCAGCGAGACCATCAGTGTCATCGGGTTTAGCGGCGAAGGGCTGAACCCCAGCGCGGTATAGAAGGTCTGCGCCTCATCCGAGATTGCGTGGACCAGGATACCGCGAATGCCGAGCGACTGCGCCGCATTCATCACCCGGCGAGCCGCGTCTTGCACCAGCGCTCGGCCGAGGCCTCGGCGTTGATGAGAAACATCGATGGCAAGACGGGCAAGGATGGCGACTGGAATGGGATCCGGCATATTGCGCCGGAAGCGGCCTGGTGCCTGGCTGGCGATGACGCTGCCGGAAGCGAGCGCGTAATAAGCAACGATCCTTGCATCCCGGCAAACGATGAAAGTCCTTGTCGCGCCGTTATCCTGATTGGCAAGCGCCCTGCGCTTGAGCCAGTCGTCGAGAACCGGAACGCCGGATGAGAATGAGGATAGATCATGACTGCGGTCCAGCGGCACAGGCGGCTGGAACGTCACTTGCTCTTCCAAGGCAACGGCGCGTTCATCAGCCGGGAGAGCCTCTCATTGGGCTTGGCCGGCGCGTCGAGCAAGGCTAGAAATTCCGCATAAGCCTCCGGCGAGACTTTGATGAGTGTTCGGTCGAGCAACGTGTCCTCGGCCATGCGCCGGGCTGCATCGAGGATGAAATCCGTTCGGGTCTTGCCAAGAGCGCGCGCAGCTTCGTCGATCAGGCCGCGCTCCTCCGGCTTGATGCGGATATTGAGCGTGCTTCTCTTGGAAGCCTCGTCTGGAGATTCGTGTTTCATGGTTTGAGAATAACAGGAGGTAATGACGCTGTCATTACCTCCTTGCGCTTGATTGGCCTGCGCGTTCGAACCCACGCGTTAACGGAATCGGAAGGAGATGTTTAACGCTTCGTCTCTATGTCCCCTCGCCGGGAGGCATCACAGAGCGAGCATGATGAACGACGAAAAGCGAAACGAATGGCGTGCCATCTTCTACGTGCAGGCGCGCGTCGCCATCCTGTTCGTGCCGGTTGTGCTCAGCCTCCTCCTCATCGGCATCTTCGCCGGCAATGAGCGCAAATCCGTGCCCGACGCCGTCGACCCGACGGTGACGGGTTCGGTGCGTTAAAGCGTACCCTCAAACAAACTTCGGGATCGGGCCGTTCTGCGGCGTCGTGTCGCCGCCGAGGTCGATGAACACCTCGTCGACAAAGCACCAGCCCCAGCCTTCCGGCGGGTCGTAGCCCTCGATGACCGGATGCTGCGTGGCATGGAAATGCTTTGTCGCGTGGCGGTTGGGCGAGTCGTCGCAGCAGCCGACATGGCCGCAGGTTCGGCAGAGCCTCAGATGCACCCACCAGGACCCGCTCTTCAGGCATTCCTCGCAGCCCAGCGCGCTCGGCGTGACCTTTTTGATGTCCTTGGTATGCCTGCATTCGTCCATCACGCTCTCCTCGCCGGTTCACCATTTTGCGCCAGATAGCCATGCAAGGCCGCGACCACCTGCGCGCCTTCGCCGACGGCGGCCGCGACACGCTTGGTCGAGCCGCAGCGCACGTCGCCGATCGCGAACACGCCGCTTCGGCTCGTCTCCATCAGCCCGTGCCCCGGTGTCGTGTCCGGGCCGGTGCGCACGAAGCCCTTGGCGTCGAGCGCCACGTTGCAATTCGCCAGCCAGTCGGTGTTCGGGTCGGCGCCGATGAACAGGAAGAGGTGGCGGATGGCGCGGCTCGTCTCCTCGCCGGTCGCCCGGTTGCGCCAGCGCAGCGTTTCCAGATTGCCTTCGCTGCCCTCCAGCGCCGCGACCTCGGTCTCCGCCAGCACCTCGATGTTCGGCTGCGCCGCGATGCGCTCGACAAGATAGCGCGACATGGTGGCGTCGAGGCTGTCGCGGCGCGCCAGGAGCGTCACCTTGCGCACTTGGCTCGCCAGATAGACGGCCGCCTGTCCGGCCGAATTGCCGGCGCCGACCAGCGCCACCTCCTGGTCCTGGCAAAGCCTGGCCTCGATCGGCGAGGCCCAGTAATGCACCGACGTTCCCTCGAACTGCGCCAGGTTGGCGATATCGAGCCGGCGGTAGCGCGCGCCGCTGGCGATCACCACGGAACGCGTGCGCACGCTCTCGCCGTCGCCGATGGCAAGCTGGTAGCGGGCGCCGTCGTCGGCATCGTCCAGCAGCTTCGCTTCGTCTGGGATGACCATCTCGACGCCGAATTTCTGCGCCTGGTTATAGGCGCGCGCCATCAGCGCCATGCCGGTGATGCCGGTCGGGAAGCCGAGATAGTTTTCGATCCGGGCCGAGGCGCCCGCCTGTCCGCCGAAGGCGCGGCAGTCGAGCACGATGGTCGAAAGCCCTTCCGAGGCGGCATAGACCGCCGCGGCCAGCCCCGCCGGTCCGGCGCCGACGATCGCCACGTCGAACACCTTGTCGGCATCGATCGGCCGCAACAGGCCGACGCAGCGGGCTAGCTCGTTCTCGCCCGGATTGTGCATCAGCTTGCCGTTGGGGCAGAGCACGATCGGCAGATGGTGCGGGTCGACATGGAAACGCTCGATCAGCGTCTTGGCGCAAGGGTCGGTGTCGGAATCGAGCGCTCGGTGCGGAAGCCCGCTGCGCCGCAGAAAACCCTGCAGCCGCAGCACGTCGCCATTGCCCGGAGGGCCGATGACGACCGGGCCGCTGGCGCCGCTTTCCAAGAGCCCGACGCGGCGCAGGATCAGCGCCCGCATGACGCGTTCACCGAGATTGGCCTCCTGCACCATCAGGTCGCGCAGCCGCTGCGAGGGGATGACGATCGCCGCGACCGGACCGTTCGCCTCGGCGTTGACCAGCGACGGCCGGTTCGACAGCTGCGCCAGCTCGCCGACGAAATTGCCGGCGCCGTAAGTGACGATCGGCTCGCGCGGCCCGATCCCGCCGGCCTGGGTGATGTCGACCTTGCCCGACAGGATGAGGATCACCCCTGGCGAAACCGTGCCCGCCGTCACGATGTGCTCGCCGCCGGCATAGGCGCGTTCCTCGCCGAAGCGGCGCATGCGCTCGATATCCGCATCGGTGAGGATCGGGAACATCTGGTCGCGGCGGGCGGCGATGGTCGGGCTGACGGAAGGGGCCATGGCGCGGACCGTAGCGCCGGGGCGGTCGGGTTTGAAGCGCTTTGTTCAGCGCCTAGCTGGGAGGGCAGGTGGACTGGAGGACGCCTGACGAGCCCGCGAATCGCTCAAAATCGCGCAGCGGGTGAAAGTCACCGGTATTCACCGGCGTGTGTGCGATCCTAAGCACCGGATACAATTGAGAAATAAGGTTCGACAGTAGGGAAAAACTCCCGAAAAAAGCAGGCGGCATACTGCAAGCGACGTGATGCCTCTTCGGGAGGTTGAAATGCAGGAAGCCGCGAAATTGCTCACAGCGCTTGGTGCCAGCATCCAAGCCATCGAGGCCTATCTGAGCACCGTTGAGCGATCGACGCTGGACAATCTGCTGGCAGTCCTTTGCCAAATCGCCGGCGGGAAGCGCCCCGATGATCATGATGATCTTGGTGTATCGCGAGATAGATGCCCGGCGGAGCCCGCAATGAGGATGGCTAGGCGACGTCGCTTCCGCGCTCCGCGATAACGATCCAGAGGTCCGAAAGTACAATCTACGGCTGAAGCTATCCCGTTGGCAGTCGGGATGAAATGGTGCCCAGAAGAGGACTCGAACCTCCACTCCTTGCGGAACACGGACCTGAACCGTGCGCGTCTACCAATTCCGCCATCTGGGCTGGTGGGCGCTCATGTAAGCGGGCAAACGATGTGTGTCAACGCGCTTTTTTCGTGAGCCGCCCCGGCTGGCCGAATGGCCTCACCCCTCCAGCACGTCCTTCGACGCCACGGTGGAATCGGCGTTGAGCTTGTAGACGATCGGCACGCCGGTGCCGAGCTCGAGCTTGACGATCTCCTCGCCCGACTTGCCGTCCAGCGCCATGATCAGCGCGCGCAGCGAATTGCCGTGCGCGGCGACCAGCACTGTCTCGCCGCGCAGCACATGCGGCTGCACGTCGTGCAGGTAATAGGGCCATACGCGCGCGCCGGTGTCCTTCAGGCTTTCGCCGCCGGGCGGCGCGATGTCGTAGGAACGGCGCCAGACATGTACCTGCTCCTCGCCCCATTTCTTGCGCGCGTCGTCCTTGTTGAGGCCGGAGAGGTCGCCATAGTCGCGCTCGTTGAGCGCCTGGTCGCGGATCGTCTTCAGGTCGCTCTGGCCGACGACGTCGAGGATGTGCTGGCAGGTCTTCTGCGCCCGCTTCAAGGCCGAGGTATAGGCGATGTCGAATTTCAGGCCCCGCGCCTTGAGCTTCTCGCCGGCCGCGAGCGCCTCGGCGGTGCCCTGGTCCGTCAGGTCGACGTCGCGCCAGCCGGTGAACAGGTTCTTCAGGTTCCATTCGCTCTGGCCGTGGCGCACGAGCACGAGAGTTCCCGACATGTCAGCTCCTTTGGGGTTTGGGCAATTCCAACGGTTTCGTCCGGAACTGCGTAAGAAGGAAATGCTTCAGGCTTGTGTCAGGAAAGTCCGAGCACATCCCGCATGGAATAGAGGCCCGGCTTCTTGCCACGGGCCCACAGCGCGGCCTTGACCGCGCCGCGGGCGAAGATCGCCCGGTCCTCGGCATGGTGGGAAAGCGTGATGCGCTCGCCGGTGCCGGCAAGGATCACGCTGTGATCGCCGACGACGGAGCCGCCGCGCAAAGTCGCGAAGCCGATCGAGCCCGCTTTGCGCACGCCGGTATGGCCGTCGCGCACCTTGACGCTGTTGTCGGCAAGATCGATGCCGCGCCCCTTCGCCGCCGCCTCGCCGAGCAGCAGCGCCGTGCCGGACGGCGCGTCGACCTTGTGCCGGTGGTGCATTTCCAGGACCTCGATGTCGAAATCCTCCGGGTCGAGCGCCTTCGCCGCCTGCTCGACCAGCACTGCCAGCAGGTTGACGCCGAGGCTCATATTGCCGGATTTGACGATCGTGGCATGCCGCGCGGCGGCGGCGATCCTGGCATTGTCGTCGGCCGAGCAGCCGGTGGTGCCGATGACATGGACGATGCGCGCCTGCGCGGCATAGCCGGCGAATTCGACGGTTGCCGCGGGCGCGGTGAAATCGAGCACGCCGTCAGCTTTGGCGAAGGCCGGCAGCGGATCGTCGACGATCGGCACGTTGATGATGCCGATGCCGGCAAGCTCGCCGGCATCCTTGCCGAGATGGGCCGAGTCCGGCCGCTCGATCGCGGCGGCGACGCGCGCGCCGGGCATGGTGTGGATGGCGCGGATCAGCGTCTGGCCCATGCGGCCGGCGGCGCCCACCACCACCAGGCCCATATCGCCGGATTCACTCATGCGCTTCTCCTGACGGTCTTCTTGGCGCGGCTGCGCGGTGCCGGAGCTTGGCTTGCCTTGACGTCGTCGACAAGCCCCAGCCCCTTCTTGCCCTGGATCCGGTGGAAACGGGCATAGATGCTGTGCGGGTCGGCCATCAGCGTCGCATGCGTGCCTTCCTCGACCAGCCGTCCCTCTTCCAGCACGATGATGTGGTCGGCATTGACCACGGTCGACAGCCGGTGCGCGATCACGATCGTGGTGCGCCCTTCCATGACATGGGTCAGCGCTTCCTGGACGCGCGCCTCGGCCTCGTTGTCGAGCGCCGAGGTCGCCTCGTCGAGCAACAGGATCGGCGCCTGGCGAACGATCGCGCGCGCGATCGAAACGCGCTGGCGCTGGCCGCCGGAAAGGGTCGAGCCGCCTTCGCCGACCGGCGTGTCGTAACCTTGCGGCTGCTGGCGGATGAACTCGTCGGCCGCCGCCTGCTTCGCCGCCTGCTCGATCTCGGCATCGGTGGCCGAGAGCCGGCCGTAGCGGATGTTGTCGCGGATCGTGCCTTCGAACAGATAGGGCGCCTGCGCCACATAGGCGATCGATTGGCGCAGCGAATGCTTGGTCACCTTGGCGATATCCTGGCCATCGACCTCGATCGAGCCCTCGTCGACGTCGTAGAAGCGCTGCAGCAGCGCCACCATCGTCGACTTGCCGGCGCCCGATGCGCCGACGACGGCCGTGACCTTGCCGGCCACGGCGGTAAAGCTCAAATCCCTGAGCACCGGCGTGTCGGTGTTGTAGCCGAACGTCACATGGTTGAAGCGCACCTCGCCGGTGGTGACCTTCGCCTCGACCGCGTCGGGGGCGTCGCCCTGCTTCGGCTCGAGGTCGAGCAGCTCGTAGATCATGCGCGCGTTGACCAGGGCACGTTCCATGCCGACCTGCGTGCGCGCCAGGCGCCGCGCCGGGTCATAGGCCAGGATCAGCGCGGTGATGAAGGAGAACACCGCGCCCGGCGGCTGCCCGAGCACCAGCGCCCGGTAGCCGGAATAGGCAAGCACGGCGGTAATGGCGAGGCCGCCCAGGATTTCGGAAATCGGCGACAGCCGCTCCGCGACGCGGGCGATCTTGTTGTTACGCTGCTCGGCCGTCTCGGCCATGATGCCGATGCGGCGCGCCAGCTCGTCCTCCAGGGTGAAGGCCTTGACGATGGCGATGCCTTGGGTGGCCTCCTGCACGGAGCCGTTCAGCCGCGAGTTGATCAGCACGGATTCCCGGTTGATCTTGCGCAGGCGGCGGGTGATGTAGACGACGGCCCAGATCAACGGCGGCCCGATCAGCAGCGAGCTGAGCGACAGCACCGGATCCTGGTAGATCATCACGCCGACGAGAGCGACGAGCGAGACCGCGTCGCGGCTGATTGAGGTCAGCGTCAGCGACAGCAGGTCGCGGATGCCGCCGACATTCTCGTTGACCTGTGCCGCCAGCCGGCCGGAACGGGTCTCGTTGAAGAAGTTGACGCCGAGCTTCATCAGATGGTCGAAGCTGCGCTTCTGGTAGCGGGCGACCAGATTGTTGCCGATCGTCGCCAGCGCCACTGCCTGGCCATAGCCGGCGAAGCCGCGCAGCAGGGAGGCGCCCATGAAACCGGCGCAGATCCAGACGATCATGTCGCTGCGCCGTTCGTAGAAGATCTGGTTGATCATCGGCGCCATGATCCACGCCGTGAAGGCGGTGGTGCTGGAAACGATCAGCAGGCAGGCGACGGCGACGACATAGGTCCAGCGGTATTCCTTGCCGTTTTCGGACAGGATGCGGCGCAGCACCGCGCTGACCTCGGTGGGCTGGACTTTCAGTTTGAGGGAAGTTTGAACAGTCAAATCAGGGGCGCTTCGTGGTTTTCCGCGTGTCGGATGGGCCGCATTCCGGCATCCTCTTAGCGCCCCGGCTACGGCTTGCCTATGGCGAAACTTCGTCGCGGCGGCCGATCGCCATCCCGAAACAGGTCGCGATCAGGCCCGCCAGTGCCGCCCCGCCGTCTGCACGCCGAACAGCGACGGCGTCCTGGCATAGGCGGCGAGCCCGAGCAGCGCCGCCAGCGGATGGGTGATGACATAGACCGGCATTTCGCGCATCAGCGCGCTGTGCGGCGCCTTGTCCTCGAAAGCGGCGCGGAAATTGCCGGCCTTCAGCGCCGGCACGATCTTTTGCGCGATGCCGCCGGTGAGAAAGACGCCGCCGCGCCCCATGAACACCAGCGCGAGGTCGCCCGCGGTGCGGCCGAGGCAGGTGACGAACAGCTCCAGCGCCTCCTCGGCCACCGGATCGGATTTGGCGAGCGCCGCGCCGGTGACCTCGGCCGGGGTCGTGAAAGGCGTCGGCTTGCCGTCCGTCCTCGCCACGGCGCGATAGACGTTGACCAGCCCGCGTCCGCACAGGATCTGCTCGCCGGAGACGCGGCCTTCGAGCTTGTCGATATGCGGAAACACCTCGAAGTCGCGCGGCGTGCGCGGGCCGATATCCATATGCCCGCCCTCGCCCGGCACCGGTATCCAGTGGTCGAGCGCATAGATCAGCCCGGCGACGCCAAGCCCCGTTCCGGGGCCGAGCACGACGCGGCTCGCATTGGGTTCCGGCGTGCCGCCGCCGATCTTTTCCATATGCTCTTCGCCGAGCGCCACCACGGCCAGCGCCTGCGCCTCGAAATCGTTGAGCACCACGACCTCGCTCAGGCCCAGATTGGAAAACATCTGCCGGGGTTTCACCACCCAGGGGCAGTTGGTGAGCGGGATCTCGTCGCCGTCGACCGGCCCGGCGATCGCCAGCACCGCCGAGTTCGGCTGGATGGACGAGCGGTCGAGCACCGCCGCCTGGATCGCCTCGTCGATGGTCTTGAAGTTGGCGGTCTGGACGATATGCGGCTCGGTCGCTTCCGAATTGGCGTCGAGCACGATCGAGAAGCGCGCATTGGTGCCGCCAATATCGCCGATCAGGACCGGAAACCGCAGCCCCGTCTCGTTCTCGACTGACATGCTCTTGATCGTCCTCGTTGCGGCGCCATTGCGCCGTTTCAATCGCCCATTTCAATCGATTGACTAGCGCATGACCCCCGAAAGGGGAAGCCCGCTAGTTCCCCGGCCGGGGGCGCGGCAGCGGAATGCCGATCTTGGGCGTCGGCGCGAAGGCGCTTGCCGCCGACGGGATCGCGGCGTTGCCGCTGGAGATCGTCTCCGCCGGCTCGCTCGGCTCAGGTTCGGCCACGGCGACCGCGGCGGCGCCGCCGCCATGATAGGTCACCGCCTCCAGCGAGGGCGCGTCCGGCGCATCGACCACGCCCTGGCACTGCTTCGGCAGATTGGCCATCGTCATCACGTCGCGCGCCTTGGGCGCGTCCGGATTCTTGTTCGGCCGCCACGGCTCCTCGGTGAACCACCAGGCCAGCGGCTTGCCGCAGCCATCGTCGTCCGGCGTCGTCTCCTGGCCCTTGCAGAAAGGCGAGCCCGGCTGGCAGCCGATGCGCATGTGGAAATGATAGTCATGGCCCCAGAACGGCCGGACCTTGCGCAGCCAGGAACGGTCGCCGGTGACGGTGTCGCAGAGCTTCTTCTTGATGCCGGGATTGACCAGGATGCGCTCGACCTCCGGATAGCTTGCCGCACGCTTGAGCAGCCTGGTGTGCTGCGGCGTCCACAGCGCGTCCTTCACCAGATGCGTCTTTTCGTCGACCATCAGCGTCGCGCTCATCGATTCGCGCTGCGCCATGCTCAGCGGCCGCTTCGGCATCGGCGTCAGCCAGATGTCGGCATCGAGCCCGATCTGGTGCGAGGCATGGCCGGTCATCATCGGTCCGCCGCGCGGCTGCGAGACGTCGCCGACCAGAAGCCCCGGCCAGCCATCCGCCTGGGCGTCGCGCGACAGCTTTTCGATCAGCGCGATCATCGCGGGATGGCCCCAGCGGCGGTTGCGCGACGGGCGCATCACTTCCCAGGTCGGACCGTCCATCGGCAGCGCCACGCCGCCGGTGAAGCAGCCCTTAGAATAGAAGCCGAAGGATTGCGCGGGCGCCACGGCCGGCAGCTTCCGGGCGCCGAACAGCTCCTTGGCGCGGGGCTCGGCCGAAATGGCGGCAGCCGCCAGCGCGGCGAGCGTCAGCAGCGCCAGCGCCGCGGTCAGGAACGGTTTGCGGTCAGGCAGCGATCGCAGATTCATCAGGCTGGGTCCCTCTCCAGTCTATCCGTTTGCCGCGCGGTCACGCGGGCCCGATCAGGAACGAATCATACCACGCCGCGCATCCCGCATCGATCAAAGCAGTGGAAGACGATTTCGTCCGAAAACCGCTTCACACTTTCCGGCATCATCTTCTCATCGGGCTGCGCGGCGCTCCGTCCCGCCAGTTGCCCTCGGCCCACATCCGCTCCAGCGCCACCCGGTAGTTGGGGAACCGGAAGCGGTAGCCGGCCGCCTTGATCGCCTGATTCGCGACACGCTTGTTCTCGCCATAGAAAGACCGCGCCATGGGCGAAAGTTGGGCGGTCTCGAAGGGAATTTCGGGCGGCGGTGCGACACCCATCAACCCGGCGGCGTAAGCCACGACGTCTTGCGGCGGCGCCGGCTCGTCGTCGGTGACGTTGAAGGTGCCGCCGAGATTGTTGTCGGCGAGATGCCAAAGCGTGCCGGCGATGTCGTCGCAATGGATGCGGTTGAACACCTGGCCCGGCTTGACCAGCCGCCTTGCGGTTCCGTCATCGAGATTGGCCAGCGCGTTGCGGCCCGGCCCGTAAATGCCCGACAGACGCAGGACCGCCACCGGCTTTCCGGTCTCCCGGCCAAGCGTCAGCCATTCCCGTTCGGCCGCCACCCGCATCACCGAGCGCTTCGACACCGGGCGGCAGTCGCTGGTCTCGTCCACCCAGGCGCCGCCATGGTCGCCATAGACGCCGACGGTCGAGAGATAGCCGATCCATTCGAGCGCCGGCATCTTTTCCCGAAGCGCGTCGCCCGCGGCGTTGAGCACCGGGTCGCCGGCGTCGTCGGGAGCGACCGAGACGATGAGATGCGTGGTCCTTGCCAGCGCATCGCCGAGCTCGGGCGACAGCGCGCCGTCGAATTGCAGCGGCTCGATGCCGGCCGATCGCAGCGCGTCGAACTTTTCCGGCGCCCGGGTCGTGCCGGAGATCGGCGCATGTTGGGCGTTGGCCCGCGCGAAAGCCTTGGCCGAATAGCCGGCGCCGAAGATGAAGAAGCGTCTTTCGCTCATCGTTGAACCCCCATCAATCGGCCTTCGCCGGGTTTGCCGCCGCCAGCCATTCCTCGCGGACCATCGCATCGGTCTCGGTCTTCGATGCCGTGGCGGCAAGATCGCCAAATTCGCGATCCGGGAGCAGTCGCGACAGGGCCCAGATTGCCGCACCCCGCACCAGCGGCGCGGCGTCGCCGAGCAGGCGGCGCGCGATCGGCGCCAGCGACGCGTCGCCCGAATTGCCGGCGGCGATCAGCACATTGCGGATGAAACGGTCGCGGCCGATGCGCTTGACCGGCGAGCCCGAGAAGAACGAGCGAAACCCTGCATCGTCGAGTGTGAGCAGCTGCGACAGCGACGGCTCGCGCAGATCGTCGCGCGCGGCAAGCTTCGCCTCCGAGGCGGCGCTGGCGAACTTGTTCCACGGACAGGCGGCCAGGCAATCGTCGCAGCCATAGATGCGGTTGCCGATCTTGTCGCGGAACTCGCGCGGGATCGGCCCCTTGTTCTCGATGGTGAGATAGGAGATGCAGCGCCGCGCGTCGAGCCGGTAGGGCGCGGGGAAAGCGTCGGTCGGGCAGGCGTCGAGGCAGGCACGGCAAGAGCCGCAATGGTCGATCTCGGCCTTGTCCGGCTCAAGCTCCGCCGTGGTGAAGATCGTGCCGAGGAACAGCCACGAGCCATGCGCGCGGCTGACCAGGTTGGTGTGCTTGCCCTGCCAGCCGAGCCCCGCCGCTTCCGCCAGCGGCTTTTCCATCACGGGCGCGGTATCGACGAACACTTTCACGTCGCCGCCCGCCTTCGCCACGATCTTGCCGGCGATCTCCTTCAGCCGGCCCTTCATCACGTCGTGATAGTCGCGGTTTTGCGCATAGACCGAGATCGCGCCGCGGTCGGGCTTTGCGAGGACATCGCGCGGATCGCGGTCCGGACCGTAATTCATGGCCAATACGACGACCGAACGCACCTCCGGCCACAGCGTCGATGGCTCGGCCCGGCGCTCGAGCGTCTCGGCGATCCACGCCATCGAGCCGTGAAAACCGTCGGAGACGAATTCGGCGAGCCTTGCCGGCGCCAGCGGGATCGCGTCCGGCCGGGTCACGGCGACCGCCTCGAAGCCGGCGCGGCGCGCCTCCGCGTCGATCAGCGCGCGTAAGGTTTCAGAAGTCGAGGTCCGCATAATGCGATACCGGCGACAGGCCGCGCACCCGGTCGGAAAGCAGCGGCCGGAACGACGGCCGCGATTTCACCCGCGTGTACCATTCGCGCGCGGCGGCATGCTCGCGCCAGTCGATCTCGCCGAGATAGTCGAGCACCGAAAGCGTCGCCGCCGCCGCGAGGTCGGCATAGGTCACCTTGTTGCCGGCCAGCCAATGCCGGGTGCCGGCAAGCCAGTTGGTATATTTCATGTGCTGGCGGATGTTGGCGCGCGCGGCGCGGATCGCGGCCGAATCCGGCGAGCCGCCGCCGGCCGTTTCCGGCATCACCGGCTTCAGCACGCGCTCGCGCACCAGGTGCCGGGTGACCTCGCTTTCGGCCTTGCTCAGATACCAGTCGGTCAGCCGGCGGATTTCGGCGCGCTGCATCGGGTCCTCGGCGAACAGCCGCTTGTCGCGCTTGAGCACCCCGCGCGTCTCGTCGAGATATTCGGCGATCACCATGGCGCCGACGATCGGCACGTCGCCCTCGGCCAACAGGATCGGCAGCGTGCCGGCCGGGTTCAGCGCTAGGAACTCCTTGCGCCGCGTCCACGGCTTTTCCTCGATCAGCGCCAGCTCCTCGCCATACTCGCCGAAGGCGAGGCGGACGAACCGGCAGGTGGCGAACATGGGATGATGGAAAAGCGTCAGCATGGTTCCGCGATGATAGGGCGCACTGGCGAATCGTTAACGGCGCCGGTAAGTCTTGGCCGCCCGATTCCAGGGACTGTCATGGTGTTGCGACCTATAGGGGCACTTCCGCCCCATGACAAGCAAACCCTTCCTTCCCTCGGAGCATGATGTCGTCCGAAAACCGCTTCACACTTTTCGAAATCATGCTCTGGGCGTCATTCGAACCGAGAGGTTGCCATGGAAAGCCAGACCATCGTCGAAGCGCTGCTGCTTGGGCTCCTGGAGGGCCTGACCGAGTTCATCCCGGTGTCCTCGACCGGCCACATCCTGCTCGCCGGCCATTTCCTCGGCTTCCATTCCACCGGCAAGGCCTTCGAGATCCTGATCCAGCTCGGCGCGATCCTGGCCATTTTGAGTGTCTATTTCAGCAAGCTCTGGCAGATGCTGATCAAGCTTCCCACCGACCCGCGGACCCGGCATTTCGTCATCGGCATCCTGATTGCCTTCCTGCCGGCGGCGGTCATCGGCGCGCTGGCGCATGATTTCATCAAGACCATCCTGTTCGAATCGCCCAGGCTGATCTGCATCATGCTGATCATCGGCGGCTTGGTCCTGCTCGTCGTCGACCGCATCAACTTCAAGCCGGTGCATCACGATGTCGAGCGCTTCCCGTTGGGCGTTTACCTGAAGATCGGCCTGTTCCAGTGCCTGTCGCTGATCCCCGGCACCTCGCGCTCCGGCTCGACGATCGTCGGCGCGCTGCTGATGGGCGTCGACAAGCGCGCGGCGGCCGAATTCTCCTTCTTCCTCGCCATGCCCACCATGGTCGGCGCCTTCGCCTTCGACCTTTTCAAGAACCGCAACGTGCTGACCTCGGCCGACCTGCCGATCATCGCCGTCGGCTTCATCGCCGCCTTCGTCACCGCGCTGATCGTGGTGCGCTTCCTGCTCGATTACGTCTCGCGCAACGGCTATTCGCTGTTCGGCTGGTGGCGGCTGGTGGTGGGGGGCGTCGGGCTGGTGGCGCTGATGGTTTGGGGGTGAGTTGAGGCGACTCACCAACGCGCCTTCGTCATCCACGGGCGGAGCAAGGAGCGAAGCGACGCGCGCAGACCCGAGGGTCCATGCCGTGAGGCAGCCCGTAGAATGCGGCGGCCGCAATAACTTTGGCGCGACGCTCTTTGATCCAGATTCTGCACGGTGGCAACGCGTCTAAGTCACGGCATGGATCCCAGGGTTTCCGCGACGTCGCTTCGCGACTGCTCCACCCTAGGATGATGGGTGGACGGCCCCTTGCGGCATCGAATGTGCCAAACTGGTCGTGTTGTTGAAACCCCAGCGGAAGGAGACCGTCCGTCATGCAAGCTATCAGATTTGGAATCGATTTGGCCAAGAATGTGTTTCAGGTGCACGGCGTAGATGAGAGCGGGCGGGTGGTCGCGCAGCGCCAGCTGCGCCGCGCGCAGGTGGAGAAGTTCTTCGCGGCGCAGCCGCCGGCGCTGATCGGCATGGAGGCCTGCGGCTCGGCTCATCATTGGGGCCGCACACTCAGCGCGCTCGGCCATGAGGTCAAGCTGATGCCGCCGGCCTATGTGAAGCCCTACGTTCCGCGCAACAAGAACGATGCCCGCGATGCGCAAGGCTGTTGCGAGGCGGTGAGCCGGCCCGACATGCGCTTCGTGCCGATCAAGACGGTCGAGCAGCAATGGGCTCGGGCGCTGCACCGCACACGTGACCTTCTGGTGCGCCAGCGCACGCAACTGGCCAACGCCATGCGTGGCATGCTCTATGAGATGGGCCTGACAAGCGCCAAGGGGGCGGCGGGTATCGAGACCCTGCTGCAGCGCATCGAGACGGCCGATGAAGCCATCCCCGCGGCGCTGTTGATCTGCCTGACGCCTCTGGCCGGGCAATGGCGGGCGCTGGATGGCGAGATCGGCAAGCTGGACAAGCAGATCCTGGCTCAGGTCAGGCAGCAGCAAGCGGCCTTGCGGCTGACGACGATCCCGAGCGTCGGCCCGATCATCGCGCATGCGACCATCGCAGCCATCGGCGATGGCCGCCAGTTCGCCTCGGCCAGGGACTTCGCAGCCTGGCTGGGCCTGACCCGCAAGAGCCATGACACCGGCGGCAAGCACAGGCCCACAGGCCATATCAGCCGCGCCGGCGACAGAGACCTGCGCAGGCTGCTCATTCTCGGCGCCAGTTCCTGGCTGCGTCAGGTCAGGGCCAAACCCGACAAGGGCTCGCCCTGGATACGCGGCCTGCTGGCCAGGCGCCCGGTCAAGGTCGCCGTCGTGGCGCAGGCGGCCAAGACCGCTCGCATCATCTGGGCAATGCTCACCTCAGGTCAACAATACAGGACACCGGCTGCGGCTTAACCGCAAGCGAGGCCCTCAACAGCGTAAGGAGCAAAAAAGCAGCACGGCAAAATGGTCAGGACCTGGGTCGGCAAACTCCGCCATCGTCATCGCGATCAAGAAGCGCGCTAGAATGATTGAAACCGATCCGCGTAACCCTTGTTGGTCAGCGGTCAGCCAAGTCGACCGCATCAAAGGCCGAATACATGACCGCTCCAGACTTGCGCCGCCGCCGCTATTTTGCCTCTTGCCCAAGAGGGGCCGTCCATACATGACGAACGGAGGGGTTCAATTCCTCCCATAAAACGCGTTCTCGACATGCACCGGCCAGCGCCAGGGCAGCACCGCCACCATGTCGAAACGCATCGAAAGCCGCCCATAGTCAGGTTGTCGCGACAGCCACAAATCCGCGGCGCCCTCGATGCGGCGCTCCGATTCACGGCCGATCGCTTCCATTGCCTCGATCAGCGTGCGGCGCGCCTTGACCTCGACGAACAGCACGAGGTCGCCGCGCCGGGCGATCAGGTCGATCTCGCCGAGCCTGGTGCGGTGGCGGCGGGCGAGGATGCGATAGCCCTTCAGCATCAGCGCCAGCGCCGCCAGCCACTCGCCGCGATGGCCGCGCCGATAGGCTTTGCGGCGATGGCCGGCCGTGCGTTCAGCCATCTTTTTGTTTGACCGTGGTCTTTTCCAAAAACCGGGTTCCACTTTTTGGGATCATGGTCTGTCCTTCAGCTCCAGGAGCCGCCGGTAGAGCGCCTGCTTCTGGCCGCCGGTCATCTTCGCCGCTTCCGCCGCCGCCTTGGAGGCCGGCATTTCGGTGGCAAGCGACAAGAGCAGCCGGTCGATATCCGCCGGCTGGTCCTCCGCCGCTTCGGGCGGGCCGACGCAGATGACGATCTCGCCCTTCGGCGTGTCGGCCGCCGCATAATGGTCGGCCAGCTCGGAGAGCGTTCCGGTCCGCATTTCCTCGAAGGTCTTGGTCAGCTCGCGGCCGATCGCGGCTTTCCGGGCGCCGCCCAGCGCCTCGACCATGGCGCCGAGCGTCTCGGCCAGCCGCCGCGGCGATTCGAAGAAGATCAGCGTCGCCGGCACCGCCTTGAAGGTTTCGAGCTTGGTCAGCCGCTGCCCGGTCTTCACGGGCAGGAAACCGGCGAACAGGAAGGCATCGGATGGCAGGCCCGACGCCGTCAGCGCGGCGAGTGCTGCCGAGGGCCCCGGGATCGGCACGATGCGTATGCCGCGCTCCAGCGCCTCGCCGACCAGCCGGTAGCCGGGATCGGAGACCAGCGGCGTGCCGGCGTCCGAAATCAGCGCCACGCTCTGCCCGGCCGCCAGCGCCTCGATCAGCTTTGGCCCGGCCTCGCTCGCATTGTGCTCGTGATAGGCGGTGGTGCGCCGCCGGATACCGTAGCGTTCGAGCAGCACGCGCGACACGCGCGTGTCCTCGCAGGCGACGATGTCGGCGGCGGCAAGCGTCTCCAGCGCGCGCAATGTGATGTCGGCCAGATTGCCGATTGGCGTCGCCACCAGATAGAGCGCCGGCTGAAGCGGCCGCGCCGGAATCTCCGTCTGCCCAATCACATAGCTGCGTTTGTCGCCGGTCACCGATTGCCCCTCATTCCGAGCAATTCCAGGAAAAGTGTGTCGTGGTTTTCCGTCCGGAATTGCGAAAGAATTAAGTCTGTTTCGCATGGCCGACGCCCCGTTGCAAAACGTGAGGTCGACGCAAGCAAACCGCCATGCCTTTGCCACAGTGCGGAACGAAACCGGCAACGGCGAATTTAACCCCTGATTCCCCGGGAGGAGGCAGGACCGGACGATGCCCAATCGCTTCGACATCTTCATCAGCCGACTTGAAAGCAAAACCGCCCGCGAGGGCATGCCCCCACATCCGATCGCCGAGCAGCACGGTGCGCGCCGCGACAAGGGCGACCAGAAGCAGGTCCGCCATGGCGAAGCGCATGGCGAGAAGACCCGCGGCAAGCATCGCCAGAAGCACGACGCCTAGAGCGTTGTAAGTGAGCGCAGGCCGCTCCCACTTCGTCATTCCAGGGCGAAGCAAGGAGCGAAGCGACGCGCGCAGCCCCTGGAATCCATGCTGTTACATCGAAGCTCCGCCAGCGGTGCGGAACTCCGCACCGCCGCGCCCTTCGCACAGGTCACGGCATGGATGCTCGGGCAAGCCCGAGAACGACGAACGCGCTGGAAAGCGCCGCATCTTCAGAGGTATCTGCCGACCCTCACCTCCAGCAGACGAACCAGCTCCGGGTCCATGAACTCATAGTCGTCCGGAATATCCAGGCAGATCACCCTGGCGCCTTTCAGGCTTGACCGGAACTTCTTCTGCAATTTGGCGCGGTGCGCCTTTTCCATGACGAAGATGATGTCGGCCCAGGCGACCAGTTCAGGCGTCAGCGGGTTGTCGGCGTCGTGATTGGTGCCGGCCGATTCGACCTCGATGTCGCGGCGCCCGGAAAACACCTGCTCGGCGGTGGGGCTGCGCAACCGGTTCTGGCTGCAGACGAAAAGGACGTTCCTCAAAGCTGGCAGACATTCCTATGGACGGGGAAACTGGCGTTACTCGTCCATAATCTCGCGTATTGATTTCGCAACCGGTATGTACTGATCCAGAGTAAGTCCGTTCAAGTCGAATTCTATCGAGTCGTCTTTCGCGATTGCCCTTAAATTTATACCGACATAGGTCATGAAGTTACGCACGACGTCAAACTCGCTCAAGCCCGATGTTTTATGCTTCTTCGATTTCTGGTTTCTGACGAACACGATCACTGCTTCATAGAGGTCGGGATCCTCGCGGGATTTCGAAATTTCGGTCAATCCGACCTCAAAAACATCATCCGTGTTCAAAGTTCGCAGCGTCTCATGGATCAGGAACTTCATTGCAGGTTCCATTGGATGCATGGAAATGGCATTCGGCCAGGCGAACCAAATTCTAACATCATCACACAGACCGACAAATCAGTTGGCTGCTGGCTCTACCTTGCCAGGTCGGCGACGACGGCATCGAGCACGATCATGCCGGCGGTCGTGGCGCGCAGCCGGGCGTTGCCGACCGGCGCCACCAGCCCTTCCTCCTGCAGCACCGAGAGCCGCGCGCTGGACAGGCCGCGCCCCGACAGCGCCTCGTAGCGCTGCAGGTCGATGCCTTCGGCAAGCCGCAACCCCGTCAGCAGGAACTCATCCGCTTCCTCGGCGCGCGTGAGAATCTCGCCGCCGGTGACGCCATGGCCCTTGGCCTCGACAAGGTTGGCCCAGGTCTCCGGCATCCTTTCCGCTATCGTCACCGTGCGGCGGCCGCTCTCGACGAAACGGCCATGCGCGCCCGGTCCGACGCCGACATATTCGCCGTAGCGCCAATAGGTGAGATTGTGCCGGCTCTCGGCGCCCGGACGCGCGTGGTTGGAAATCTCATAGGCCGGCAGTCCATGCGCTGTCGTCACCGCTTGCGTCAGCGCATAGAGGTCGGCGGCGTGGTCGTTGTCGGGCAGCGTGAACTTGCGCGCCGCGTAAAGCGCATGGAAGGGCGTGCCCTCCTCGATGGTGAGCTGGTAGAGCGACAAATGGTCGACGGCATAGCCGATCGCCTGCTCCAGCTCCGCCCTCCATGCCTCCGGCGTCTGGCCCGGCCGCGCGTAGATCAGGTCGAAGGACAGCCGCGGAAAGATTTCGCGCGCCAGCCCGATGGCATAAAGCGCCTCCTCGACATTGTGCAGCCGGCCGAGGAAGCGCAGGTCCTTGTCGTTCAGCGCCTGCACGCCGAGCGAGACGCGGTTGACCCCGGCGGCGCGATAGCCGCGGAAACGCTCGGCCTCGACCGAGGACGGATTGGCTTCCAGCGTCACCTCGATGCCGTCCGGCACCGTCCAGTTCTTCGCCACCGCCTCCAGCACGGCGCCCACCGTTTCCGGCTTCATCAGCGACGGCGTGCCGCCGCCGAGGAAGATGCTGGTCACCTCGCGCGGCCCGGTGCGGTCGCGCATGGTCGCAAGCTCCGTCTCGAAGGCGCGCGCGAAACGCTCCTGGTCGACCGGCTGGTGGCGGACATGGCTGTTGAAGTCGCAGTAAGGACACTTGGCCGCGCAGAACGGCCAGTGGATGTAGACGCCGAAGCCGGGGGTCCGGTCGAGCGGTATCGTAACCGCGCTCATGCCGATCCTAATCTGGCCAAATCCAGGCGTGCTTGGGCGAATTTCTGGAAGGCGCGGGCGCGGTGCGAAAGCGCCGTTGCCTGACCGGGCTTCCAGCCATGCTTTTCTTGCGCGCTCATCTCGCCGAAAGTCTTGTCGAAGCCATTGGGCAAAAACACGGGATCGTAGCCGAAGCCAAGCGTGCCGCGCGGCGGCCACACCAGCGTGCCCTCCGCCTCGCCGCGATAATATTCGGCTTCGCCGTCGGGAAAGGCGAGGCAGATGACGGCGACGAAGCGGCCGGCGCGCTGCGAAGGCTCGGTCGCGCGTGCTTCCTGCAGCGCCGTTTCCGTCTTTTGCATGGCCATGCCGAAATCCCGGCTGCCGTCGGGCTTCTCGGCCCAGTTGGCGGTGTAGACGCCGGGCGCGCCGTCGAGCGCGTCGACGCAAAGGCCGGAATCGTCCGACAGCGCCGGCAGGCCGGTCGCCTTGGCGGCCGCGAAGGCCTTGATATAGGCGTTTTCCTCGAACGTCGTGCCGATCTCGTCCGGTTCGGGCAGGCCGTATTCCTTGGCCGATTTCGCCTCGAAGCCGAACGGGCCCATCAAATCGGCGAATTCGCGCAGCTTGCCTTCATTATGGCTGGCGACGACGATCTTCTTTCCCCCAAGGGAATGAAAAGGTTGGGAATGCATCAAAAACCCCAGATCCTTGGCTCGGCAAACTCGATCGAATTGCCCGACGGGTCGCGGATATAGATCGAATGCCCACCCTGCGGCCATTCGAAATCGCTTTCGATGGCGATGTTCCTGGCCGCGAGATGCTTACGCCACGCGGCGATTTCATCGGCGCTCGCGGTAAAGCAGAGATGCCCCTCGCCGGCCGTGCCGTGCGGCGGCACTTTCAGCCTGGCGTCGGGCGCCGGCGGGATTTTCGTCGCCTCCGCGTTGAACAGAAGCAGCACGCCATTGCCGCAGCGGAAGAAGACGTGGCGGCCCTCGACCTTGCCCAGCGCCTCGAGGCCGATGACGTCGCGGTAGAAGGCTTCGGCGGCGTGCAAGTCGGTGACGTAGAGGGCGGATTCCAAAATTCCCGAGGGAGTCACGAGGCCCCCCTCTCTGCCCTGCCGGGCATCTCCCCCTCAAGGGGGGAGATCAGCAGCTTCGATGCCGCCGCAAATATTGCAACGCCGGCGATTGGCGAAAGCCGTAGCGACACCCAATCTCCCCCCTTGAGGGGGAGATGGCCGGCAGGCCAGAGAGGGGGGCCTAGGCTCGGCATTCGAAAACCTACGCCACCGCCATCTGCTGCAGGCTCACCAGCCGCGAAATGCCCTTCTTCGCCAGCCCCATCAGCGCCGCGAACTGCTCCTCTGAGAAAGGCTCGCCTTCGGCCGTGCCCTGGATCTCGACGATGCCGCCCTTGCCGGTCATGACGAAATTGGCGTCGGTGCCGGCCGAGGAATCCTCCAGATAATCGAGATCGATGACCGGCTGGCCGTCATGGATGCCGCAGGAGATCGCCGCGACATGGTCCTTCAGCACCTTGGCGACGCTCACCATCTGGCGCGCTTCCATCCAGCGCAGGCAATCGTAGAGCGCCACCCAGCCGCCGGTGATCGAGGCGGTGCGGGTGCCGCCATCCGCCTGGATGACGTCGCAGTCGACGGTGATCTGCTGTTCGCCCAGCGTCTGCAGGTCGACCACGGCGCGCAAGCTCCGGCCGATCAGCCGCTGGATCTCCAGCGTGCGGCCGCCCTGCTTGCCGGCGGAGGCCTCGCGGCGCATCCGCTCGCCGGTCGAGCGCGGCAGCATGCCGTATTCGGCCGTCACCCAGCCCTTGCCGGAATTGCGCATCCAGGCCGGCACCTTTTCCTCCAGGCTCGCCGTGCACAGCACATGCGTGTCGCCGAACTTCACCAGGCACGAGCCTTCGGCATGCTTGGAGACGCCGCGCTCGAAGGAGATGGCGCGCATTTCGTCGGCTTGGCGTTTGGAGGGGCGCATTCGGCCTGCTTTCTTCTCGTTTTCGGAATCGTGGCCGGCTTGTAGACGCATGCGAGGCAAGTCGCAAAGGAAAAGGGGCGGCAAGGAAAACGTCGGGGTGACCGCAAACGCGGCACCTGGGTAACCGCAAACGCGGCACCCGGGTAACCGCAAACACAGCACCGGGTTGCGCCGCTGTGGCTTAAGTCTATATCTTTTCGATAGGAGGTTTCTCGCCGGAATGAACAAACCAGTCGATCCGACGTCGCAGTCGCCCGGGCTTCAGTCGCCGGTACTTCAGTCACTGGACATGCGCTCGCGCGATATTTTCCGGCGGATCGTCGATTCCTATCTGCGCGACGGCGAGCCGGTCGGCTCGCGCAGCCTGTCGCGCATCATGCCCTCCTCGCTGTCGCCGGCCACCATCCGCAACGTGATGAGCGACCTCGAGCATCTGGGGCTGATCTACGCGCCGCATGTTTCCGCCGGGCGGTTGCCGACCCAGACCGGCCTGCGCTTCTTCGTCGACGCCTTCATGGAGCTCGGCGACCTTTCCGACGACGAGCGCCGCATCATCGAGGCGCAGGTGCGCGCCTCCGGCTCGGGCGCGACGCTGGAGCATATGCTGACCGAGGCCAGCCAGATGCTGTCCGGCATGTCGCGCGGCGCTGGCCTTGTGCTCGCCTCCAAGAACGAGGTGGCGCTGAAGCATATCGAATTCATCCAGCTCGAGCCCACCAAGGCGCTTGCCGTGCTGGTGTCGCAGAACGGCGACGTCGAGAACCGCGTCATCGACCTGCCGGCCGGCATCACCGTGTCGCAACTGCACGAGGCGTCCAATTTCCTCAACGCCCATATCCGCGGCCGCACGCTCGCCGAGTCGCGCATCGAGATCGCCCGCATCAAGGACGAGACGCGCGCGGCCCTCGATACCTTGTCGCAGGATCTGGTCGAGAAGGGCCTCGCGGTCTGGGCCGGCGCCGAAAGCGGCCTGCCGGCGCGTCTCATCGTGCGCGGCCGCGCCAACCTGCTGGAAAACGTCACCGCCCAGGCCGATCTCGAATTGTTGCGCCATCTGTTCGAGGATCTCGAAACCCAGGACGGGCTGCTGCAGCTGCTCGACCTCGCCGAGGAAGGGCCGGGCGTGCGCATCTTCATCGGCTCGGAGAACAAGCTTTTCTCGCTGTCCGGCTCGTCGCTGGTCGTCGCCCCCTATCGCGACAAGGACGCCCGCGTCGTCGGCGCGCTCGGCGTCATCGGCCCGACGCGTCTGAATTACGCCCGCATCGTGCCGATGGTCGACTATACCGCGCAGCTGATTTCGCGCATGCTCCGGTAAGGCACCTCAAGGAGGTAAGAAAATGGCGCTGGAAGCACTCAAGGCCCAGATCAGCCTGCTGCTTGAGGAAATGGTGAACCAGCCCGAGGACGAGCACGAGATCCAGGAACAGTTGCGCGAGAAGCTGAGGGAAATGCGCGCCATGGGCATGCCCTTGCCGGCCGACCTCGTCGAATTGGAGAAGCGTCTCGACGACGATCTGGATGCCGAGGAGGCCTGAGCCCCGGCGCTCTAACGTCAAATCCGCGTGCGCATGCTTCTCTTTCAGATCGCTTGCCCAATATCTCCGGTCTGCGGCGCTCGATCGATCGAGACACGTCGACAGACGACGGAGGACAGCATGATGCGGATCGCCGGCCTTGCGGGCCTCGCGCTGGTTCTGGCCAGCGGCGCCTTGGCACAGCAGGCCGGTCAACCCTTGCTCAGCGGCGAAAAGGCCTTCGGCGGCTGGAGGGCCGACCACCCGGGCGTGCTCAGGCTGCTGAAGCCGCAAGATTTGCCGAAACCGGATTTGGCAGAGTCCGCTTCGAACGGTGGCGGCGTCACCGATCGCCCCGAGGATGCGAAGCCGAAGCTTCCGCCCGGCTTCTCCGCCGAGCTGGTCGCTTCCGGCATCGACAGCCCCCGCGTCGTGCGCGTGGCGCCGAACGGCGATCTCTTCGTGGCCGACAGCCGGGCGAACCAGGTCCGCGTCTATCGCCTGGCGGAAGGCAGTGCCAGGCCCGTGCAGAAATCGGTCTTCGCCAAGGGCCTGACCCGCCCCTACGGCATCGCCTTCTACCCGCCGGGCGACAAGCCGCAATGGGTCTATGTCGCCAACAGCAGCAGCGTCGTGCGCTTCCCTTATCGCGACGGCGACCTCGAAGCGTCCGGTAAGCCGGAGACCATCGTCGCCAAAATCCCGGCCAACCATCACTGGACCCGCGACATCGCCTTCTCGCCCGATGGCAGGACGCTCTACTTGTCGGTCGGCTCCGGCTCCAACAGCGCCGAGGACATAGGCGCCAGGCCGAAGGGCGGCCTCGAAGCCTGGGCGAAATCGCAACCGCTGGGCGCGGCCTGGGGTGCGGAACAAGGCCGCGCCGATGTGCTGGCTTTCGACCCAGACGGCAAGAACCGCAGGATTGTCTCCACCGGCCTGCGCAACTGCTCGGGCATGGCGGTGCAACCTGCGACCGGCGCGCTCTGGTGCGTCGTCAACGAACGCGACGAACTCGGCGACAACATTCCCTTCGAATATGCGACTGCCGTGAAGGAGGGCGCGTTCTATGGCTGGCCCTGGTATTACATCGGCGACAATGAGGATCCGCGCCACAAGGGGGCGCGCCCCGATCTCGCCGGCAAGGTCACGGTTCCGGATGTGCTGATGCAGGCGCATTCGGCGCCGCTCAACATCGCCTTCTACGACAACGGCAATTTCCCGGCCGACTACAAGGGCGATGCCTTCGTCGCGCTGCACGGTTCGTGGAACCGCAATGTCCGCACCGGCTACAAGGTGGTGCGGCTGAGATTCAAGGACGGCAAGCCGACCGGCGAATATGAGGATTTCGCCACCGGCTTCGTCATTGCGGACGACGCGGTCTGGGGCCGGCCGGTCGGCGTCGCGGTGGCCAGGGACGGCGCTCTGATCCTAACCGAGGACGGCAACGGCACCATCTGGCGCATTACCTATGGCGGGTAGTTCCTCGGTCGAGCTGTAGCGGGCTCGCCCTCACCCGGATGGCCAGCCGAATTGCGAACTGCAATTCGGGGCAATCCGACCTCTCCCCAAGGGGAGAGGAGCAGGTAAGCGGCGGCGCCAACCTCTTCTCCCCTCGGGGAGAAGGTGGCCGCGAAGCGGCCGGATGAGGGGGCTGGCGCAAACGAATCCGGCTCTAAGCGAATTCATTCCCGTTCCGTTTCGTGCTGTTTCGTGCAACAGACGCGTCCTGATCCTAGGCCAGAACCATGACACTCACCGGATTCCTCGCTTACAGTGCCGCGCTCGGCGTCGCCGCCGCCATTCCAGGCCCCGGCGTCACGGCGCTTGTCGCCCGCGCGCTCGGCTCGGGCTTCCGTTCCTCGCTCGCCATGTCGTTCGGCCTGATGCTCGGCGACCTCACCTATCTCACCGCAGTGGTGCTCGGGCTCGCCTTCGTCGCCCAGACCTTCGGCATGGTCTTCCTCGCCATCAAATGGGCCGGCGTCGCCTATCTCGCTTTCCTTGCCTGGCGCTTCTGGACCAGCGGCATCACGCCCGAAACCGTCGAGGCGCGGAAGGCCAAGGGCGGGCTGGCGTCGAGCTTCATCGCCGGGCTGACGGTGACGCTGGGCAATCCGAAGACGATGATCTTCTACCTCGCCATCACGCCGACCATCGTCGACCTGAAGACGATCACGCTCGCCGACTACGCCATTCTTGCGATGCTGACCGTGGTGGTGCTGTTCGTGGTGCTGGTGCCTTACCTGGCGCTGGCCGCCAAGGCGCGCTGGTTCCTGAAATCGCCGCGCGCTCTGAAGGTGCTGAACCGCACCGCCGCCGGCTTCATGATGGGCGCGGCCGCCGCGATCGCGGCGCGTCAATAGGCTCCGATCTCAACCGCTCCCCGATTTCAGCCAAACCATTCCTGAAACCCGCCGCGGCGGAAAATGCATTTCCGGTCACGGGCGCTTTTGAGCAACCGCGCAACTGGGATATTTTCGGCCGCCGGCCTATCTTGCGCGGCTGAAAGCCCTATTCTGTCTGCCTGTACCATTGCCTTGGGAGCGAACCAGATGAACAAGCCCGTCACCTCCGCGCGCGTGCCCGGCCGCGGCCGCGTCTTCAATTCGATCACGGAGACGATTGGCGACACGCCGCTGGTCCGGCTGGACAAGTTCGCCAAGGAGAAGGGCATCGTCGCCAACCTTATGGCCAAGCTCGAATTCTTCAACCCGATCGCGTCGGTCAAGGACCGCATCGGCGTCGCCATGATCGAGGCGCTGGAGGAAGCGGGCAAGATCGCGCCCGGCAAGACGACGCTGATCGAGCCGACCTCCGGCAACACCGGCATCGCGCTCGCCTTCGCCGCCGCCGCCAAGGGCTACAAGCTGATCCTGACCATGCCGGAGACGATGTCGGTCGAGCGCCGCAAGATGCTGGCGCTGCTCGGCGCCGAACTGGTGCTGACCGAAGGGCCTAAGGGCATGAAGGGCGCCATCGCCAAGGCCGACGAGCTCGCCGCGACGTTGCCCAACGCCATCATCCCGCAGCAGTTCGAGAACCCGGCCAATCCCGAAATCCACCGCCGCACCACGGCCGAGGAGATCTGGAATGACACCAATGGCGAGGTCGACATCTTCGTTTCCGCCATCGGCACCGGCGGCACCATCACCGGCGTCGGCCAGGTGCTGAAGAAGCGCAAGCCGTCGCTGCAGGTCGTGGCTGTCGAGCCGGAAGCCTCGCCGGTTCTGTCCGGCGGCCAGCCCGGCCCGCACAAGATCCAGGGCATCGGCGCCGGCTTCGCGCCGAAAATCCTCGACACCTCGATCTATGACGAGGTCGTCAGGGTCTCGAACGAGGATTCGGTCGCCAATGCCCGCCTCGTCGCCCGCCTCGAAGGCGTGCCGGTCGGCATCTCTTCGGGCGCGGCGCTCCAGGCGGCAATCGTCGTCGGCTCGCGGCCGGAGAACAAGGGCAAGAACCTCGTCGTCGTCATCCCCTCCTTCGCCGAGCGCTATCTCTCGACCATCCTGTTCGACGGGCTGGGGGCTTAGGCAAACATACACCTCCGAGAGTGGCTTCAGCGGTCCTCGCGGTCGTCATCCCAGGGCGAAGCAGGAGCGAAGCGACGCGCGGAGACCCTGGGATCCATGCCGTGACCGTGGCCGAGGAATGCCGCGGTCCAGAACGGATGCCGTCTGTCACCGCATTTTGTCGAGACTAAAGCGTGTCGCGTTGAAACGGATTCAGGCGACACGCTTTAAGTCATTGTTTTGATGCATGTCGTTGTCCCAAACCGCTCCGCACTTTTGGGCGACATGCACTAACGGAGCTGCTGTTCCTCGAAAGAAAGACCTGCAACGCCGTGGCGCGGCGGCGTCACGGCATGGATCCTCGGGTCTGCGCGCGTCGCTTCGCTCCTTGCTCCGCCCGTGGATGACGAAGGCGGGAACGCCTCGGCAAATCTCCAGAGTTTGCGGACAAGCGGCACTCCCGGAGTGGCTGGACTGTTCAAAAAGCACTCGTGGCAGGCGCTGACTGGCTTGAGCGAGGCTGGGCTTCCGGCTCATATCGCCGCCGGCCCAATCGGCCGGCGGGAGGATTCGCATGTACAAGCTCTATACGCGCCCCGGCAGCGGCGGCTTCGTCGTCGAGGCGGCGCTTGCCATGGCCGGCGTGCCCTTCGAGCAGATCGATGTGCCCAAGAAAGATCCGCCCGATCCGGCCTTCCTCACCGTCAGCCCGCTGAACCAGGTGCCGGCGCTGACGCTGCCGAACGGCCATTCGCTGACCGAATCGGCGGCAATCTGCATCCTGCTCGCCGAGCGCCACCCGCAAGCGGGCCTCGCGCCGGAAGCAGGTTCGCCCGGCCGCGCCGATTTCCTGCGCTGGCTGGCCTTCATGTCGTCGGTGCTCTATCCGGCCGTCCTCAGGCTCTACTACGCGCACCGCTACACCGCCGACGGCGAAGGTCTGCGGCCGGTGAAGCAGGCGGCGGTCGCCGAGATGGACCGCGGCTTTGCCATTCTCGACCAGGCGCTCGCCGGCCGTGACTGGCTCGCTGGCGACACGCTCTCGCTCGCCGACATCTACCTCGTCATGCTGGTCGCCTGGCATCCCGAGGTCGAGCGGGCGCGCAAGGCCTGGCCGAACATCGAGCGCCTGTGGGCGAGGCTGCGTCAGCATGAGCTGATGCGCAAGCTGAACGCCTCGCACGAGATGTGGCCTTAAGATGAGTGGCGGCTGGGCCCGGCGACTTCGCCGGAGCCTTCCGTTCGGGTTGCGAAAAACGAGGAACTAGGTTCCCCCGCACAGGAATTTTGACCAGTCGGCTATGCCGCAGGCCGCCTGCCTTGGCGATTGGCCGAAACGCCCACCCGGTCGTCATCCACGGGCGGAGCAAGGAGCGAAGCGACGCGCGTAGACCCGAGGATCCATGCCGTGGCTTCGACGCGCCGCAACGGTGCAGAATTCTGCTCCGCTGCACTCTTCGATCAAGGTCACGGAATGGATTCCAGGGTCTCCGCGACGCCGCTTCGCGGCTGCTCCGCCCTGGAATGACGAGACTGCGGGGCTTCCGCTAATTCCCCAGCGTTTGCACCGATCTCCCGGAAAGGATGGTGAAGTTCGTCCACCGATAAACGGCAACTTCTGCCCTAGTTCCTAACAAGCTTCGCCTTCTCGCCCTGCAGGAAACGCCGCAGCGCCGGGTCGCGCTCGAGTCCGATCGCCTGGTCGTAGGACTCGGCGGCTTGCTTGGTATTGCCGAGCCTGGCCAGCAGCCCGGCGCGTGCGGCCCAATAAGGCTGGTAGTCCTGCAGCCGCTTGTCCTCGCCCAGCACGTAAAGCGCCGCCAATCCGGCCGGCGCGCCTTCGGTTTCGGCAATCGCCACCGCGCGGTTGATCGCCACCACCGGCGAGCCGGCCACGGCTTGCAGCGCGTCGTAAAGCTGGCGGATGGCCACCCAGTCGGTGCCGCTGCCGCGCCGGCGCGCCGTATGGGCGGACTGCACGGCGGCCTCCAGCTGGTAGCGGCCGATGATCTCCCTTTGCGCCGCGCGCACCAGCAAGGCTTCCGCCTCGTCGATCAGGCTGTCGTCCCAGAGCGCGATATCCTGCTCGGCCAAAGGCACGAAATCCCCTTCCGGACCGCGCCTTGCCGAGCGGCGCGCCTCGGCGAACAGCATCAGCGCCAGCAGGCCGAGCGTCTCCGGCTCGTCCGGCATCAGCGAGGCGACCAGCCGTCCGAGCCAGATGCCTTCGGCGGCGAGGTTGCGCCGCCGGCTGTCGGTGCCGGTCGGATCCGACCAGCCTTCGGCGAAGGCGGCGTAGATCGCCTCCAGCACCGCGCCCAGCCGCTCGCCCAGCTCCGCCTGCTCCGGCACGCGAAACGGGATACCGGTCTCGCGGATGCGCGCCTTGGCCCGCACCAGCCGCTGCCCCATCGTCGCCGGCGAAACCAGGAAGGCCGACGCGATCGTCGCGGCGTCGAAACCGAGGATCGTCTGCAGGATCAGCGGCGCGCGCACGCTCGCTTCGATCGCCGGATGGGCGCAGGCAAACATCAGCCGCAGCCGGTCGTCGGGCAGCTCCTCGCCGCTCATGCGCGCCTCCATCTCCTCGGCGATCAGCTTGAGATGATCGCGGGCCGCCTCGCCGGTCAGCCGCCGCCGCACCGCGTCCACGTCGCGCCGGCGCGCCACCGACAGCAGCCAGGCTTCCGGCTGCGCCGGCACGCCGGTCCGCGGCCAGCGTTCGAGCGCGGCGGCAAAGGCATCGGCCAGCGCATCCTCGGCGCCCGCGACGTCGCGTGTGCGCGCCGCCAGCCAGGCGATGAGCTTGCCATAGCTGCGCCGGGCGGCCGCTTCGGCCGCCGCCCGCGCGATCTCCGAGCGATCATCCATCACAGCGTTCGCTATGCGGCTTCTATGTACTCGGCCATTTCCCAGATCGGCCGCACCTCGACCGTGCCGGTGCTGGATGCCGGGCAGCGCGCCCCCCATTCGATCGCCGTGTCGATGTCGGCGGCCTCGATCATGTAGAAACCGGCCAATTGCTCCTTGGTGTCGGCATAGGGGCCGTCGAGCACATTGGTCTTGCCGCTGGCCAGCCGCACCGAGGTGGCCGCCTGGGTCGGCCGCAGCCGCTCGCCGGCGATATACGCGCCGGATTTCTTCAGCGCCTCGGTATAGGCGCCATAGGCCGCGAGCACCTGCTGGGTCTGCTCCTTCGGCGCGTTCGCCATCGCGGCTTCGTTATTGTAGATCAAAAGCATGTATCGCATGGTCTTTTCCCGTTTTGTTGAAGGCCGCATCGTCGCGTGCCGACCTATGTCGCGCGGCCGCGGCCGATTTCGACAGGCGCCTCGAAAATCTTTCGTCCCCAAAGCAAGCGAGCGCAAGCCGGCGCCTTTCGCCGCCACTCAACCATTGGTCTAACGCATGCAATTGCGGGTTGGCATTTGGCTCCTCCCGTCTAAACTCGTCGCGGCTCGCCGGGAGGGCGGGTTTGCGGGCCAGATGTTTTCAGGGAGGAAATCGCGATGTTCAATTTCAGGACCAAGCTTGTTGCCGCCGGCGCGTTGGCCTTGTCGCTCGGCCTTGGCGCCGTGACGGCCGGGGCGCAGGAATTCATCAATGTGCTCACCGGCGGAACGTCGGGCGTCTACTATCCGCTCGGGGTCGCGCTGTCGGAGATCTACGGCAAGGGCATCGAGGGCTCGCGCACACAGGTTCAGGCGACCAAGGCTTCGGTCGAAAACCTCAACCTCCTGCAGCAGGGCAAGGGCGAGATCGCCTTCGCGCTCGGCGATTCGGTCAAGATGGCCGCCGAAGGCAACACGGAGGCCGGCTTCCCGGGCAAGCTCGACAAGCTGCGCGGCATCGCCGCGATCTATCCCAATTACATCCAGATCGTCGCCAGCCAGGAATCCGGCATCAAGACGCTCGCCGACCTCAAGGGCAAGAGCCTGTCCGTCGGCGCGCCCGCCTCCGGCACCGAGCTCAACGCGCGCGCCATCTTTGCCGCCGCCGGTCTCAAATATGAGGACCTCGGACGGGTCGAGTATCTGCCCTTTGCCGAGTCGGTCGAGCTGATCAAGAACCGCCAGCTCGACGCCACCTTGCAGTCGGCCGGCCTCGGCGTCGCCTCCATCCGCGACCTCGCGACCTCGCTTCCCATCAACGTCGTCGCCGTGCCGGCCGAGGACGTCGCCAAGATCGGGGCGCCCTACATTTCCGTGGTTATCCCGAAAGGCACCTATGAGGGCCAGACGGAAGACGTCGCGACCGCCGCGGTCGGCAATTTCCTGGTTACCCGCGCCGACGTGTCCGACGACACCGCCTATCAGATGACCAAGCTGCTGTTCGAGCATCTCGACCAGCTGGCTGCCGCTCACGCCGCCGCCAAGGCAATCGATCCGGCAAAGGCGCTGGACGGCATGCCCGTGGCGCTGCACCCCGGCGCGGAGCGCTATTACAAGGAAAAGGGGCTGCTGAAGTAGACGCCTTCCCATTGAGGGAGGGCTATCGCATAGCGCAGCGCCAGCCCCCTCATCCGGCCGCTTCGCGGCCACCTTCTCCCCGTCGGGGAGAAGAGAATGGCGCCAACGCCGACCGCCTCCTCTCCCCTCGGGGAGAGGTCAGCCGAGCGAAGCGGAGGCTGGGTGAGGGGAAGTGCCCTATGCGGCTTCCCTGCCCTCAACGGAGACGGTATTGCCCGCCAGGAACCCGCCAATGACCGAAACCCCGACCGTTCTGTCTCCAACCGCCGAAGAACAGGTCGAAGGCCTGCCGCCGGGCTTCGGCGACGGCCTCGCCGGCAAGGCCGCCTTTGCCATCGCCGTCGCCTTCTCCGTCTTCCAGATCTACATCGCCGCCTATGGCAGCCTGCCCAGCCAAGTGGTGCGCGCCATGCATGTCGGCTTCCTGCTGCTGCTCGGTTTCGGCCTCATCGCCAACCTGCGCGCCGGCAGCGCCGCGGCGAAGGTGGGCTTCTGGGTGCTCGGCCTGCTCGGCTTCGGCACCGGCCTCTACAATTGGGTGTTCTACGCCGACCTCATCCGCCGCTCCGGCTTCCTCACCACGCCGGATCTGATCGTCGGCGCGCTGCTGGTCGTGCTGGTCTTCGAAGCGGCAAGGCGGCTGATGGGCCTGCCGCTGGCGGTCATCGCCTTAATCTTCCTCGCCTATTGCTTCGTCGGCAATCACCTGCCGCCGCCCTTCATCCATCGCGGCTATGATTTCGCGCAGTTGGTCGACACCTTCGCCTATGGCACCGAAGGCATATACGGCACGCCGGTCTATGTTTCGGCCGCCTACATCTTCATCTTCGTCGTCTTCGCCGCCTTCCTCGAACGGGCCGGCATGATCGCGCTGTTCAACGATTTCGCGCTCGGCCTCGTCGGTTCGTGGCGCGGCGGTCCGGCCCAGGTCTGCGTGCTGTCCTCGGCGCTGATGGGCACCATTTCCGGTTCGGGTGTCGCCAATGTCGTCGCCAGCGGCCAGTTCACCATCCCGCTGATGAAGCGCTTCGGTTTCCGCTCCGCCTTTGCGGGCGCGGTCGAGGCGACCTCCTCGATGGGCGGCCAGATCATGCCGCCGGTGATGGGCGCCGTCGCCTTCATCATGGCCGAGACGCTGAACATCCCTTACGCCGAGGTGGTCAAGGCGGCGATCATCCCGGCGCTGCTCTATTTCGGCGCCTGCTTCTGGCAGGTGCATCTGGAAGCCGGCAAAGCCGGCCTGCACGGCATGGCCAAGGCCGAGCTCCCCAACCCTTGGGAGGCGGTGCGGAAGCACTGGCCGCTGGTGCTGCCGCTCGCCGTGCTGGTCTACCTTTTGTTTGCCGGCTACACGCCGATTTTCGCCGGCACGATGGGCCTGGCGCTGACCATCGTGCTCATCCTCGGCACGCCGCTGGCAGCTTTGATCGGGCCATTCGCCTTCCGCGTCGTCTTCTGGCTGGCGCTCGGGCTTGCGGCTGCCTCCTTCATGCGCTTCGGCGTCAATGCGCTCAGCCTGGTCATCGCGGCGCTGGTCGTCGCCTGCCTCGCCTTCAAGGGCGGGCGCGAGACGCTGCGCATTTGCGTCGACTCGCTTGCCGAAGGAGCCAAGAACGCCCTGCCCGTCGGCATCGCCTGCGCCATCGTCGGCATCGTCATCGGCACGCTGACGCTCACCGGCATCGCCTCCACCTTCATCGGCTGGATCATTTCCATCGGCGAGAACAATCTGTTCCTGTCGCTGGTGCTGACCATGCTCACCTGCCTGGTTCTCGGCATGGGCATTCCGACGATCCCCAACTACATCATCACCTCCTCGCTCGCCGGCCCGGCGCTGCTGTCGCTCGGCGTGCCGCTGGTGGTGAGCCACATGTTCGTCTTCTATTTCGGCATCATGGCGGATCTCACCCCGCCGGTGGCGCTCGCCGCCTTCGCCGCCGCGCCGATGGCGAAGGAAAGCGGCCTCAAGATCGGCATCCAGGCGACCAAGCTCGCCATCGCCGGCTTCGTCGTGCCGTTCATGGCCGTCTACACGCCGGCGCTGATGCTGCAGGACGCCGGTCCGATCGCGGCTTCGTTCGGCTATCCGGTCGAGGTCGCCTATATCGTCGTCAAGGCCTGCATGGGCATCGTGCTCTGGGGCGCCGCCGCCGTCGGCTTCCTTGCCCGCCGCATGGCCTTGTGGGAGCGTCTCGTCGCCTTCTGCGCCGGCCTGCTGCTGGTGGCCGCATTGCCGCTCACCGACGAGACCGGATGGGTGCTGGCGCTGGTCTGGATCGGCTGGCACTGCTGGCGTGCCCGCCGACTGCCCACGGCCGGCGCCTGATGAGCCTGTGTATCCTCGCCGCCGGCAAGACGGTGACGCTCGCCGTCGCCGCCTTCACGCTGTCCTGGACGCATTCGGTGGAACGGACGCGCTGGCAGGAGGATTGGAAAGTGCTGCCTGCCGGGCTGCAGGTCGTCGAGGCGCGGGTCAAGGGCTCCGGCGCCGGCATGGAGCCGCCCGAGGGCTCGGTGCTGCGGCACGGTTGGTGGATCTATGCGCCGCGCATCGGACCCCAGCCGCGCCTGGTGCTCGCGGCGTCCGGCGCCACCGGTCAAGGCTGGACGCTGTGCACGGCCTCGGGCTGCCGGGAACTGGGCGCCACGGCCGGCGAGCCCACCGTGCTCGAACCCTGCGACGGCACGAGCCAGCCGCGGTAGCGCACGATCAGCCCGGCCGCCGGGTGCGATATCTCGACATGGAAGCGGAAGCGGCCGTCCTCGACCGTTTCGTAGGCGTTCGAGCGGGGGCATAGCCACATCGGCAAGGGCAGGCCGAGGAAGCTCCAGCGGCGCAGCGCGAGGCGGAGCCGGTTCTCGTCGACGACCAGCGCCATGGCGAAGGTGAGCGGGCCGAAGCGCTCGCAAAGCAGCCGCTGCGAGCGGCCTCGCCCGGCGAACTGCCGGCTCGAAAAGCGGTGCGCTCCGAAAGTCCGCGTCCAGGTCTCGCCATCCGCGCCGATGTCGAAGCGGACTTTGACCGGGATATCCGTCCCAGCGGATGGAAAGCCGATCAGCCGTGCTGCAAGCCGGCTAAGCATGCCGCCGCCGCGCTCCACGCTCGCGCGGCCCTGCGCCAGCGCCGCTCCCTCATGCATGGCGCGGATTTCGGCGGGAAGGTCTGTCCAGGCATCGCCGAGCAGGTCCGGATAGAGCGCCTTCGCCTTGTCGGTGTCGTCCCTGAAGCCGGCGTGGATCGTCTTGCCAGCGAAGAGCGCTTCATAGTCCTCGAGCTCGACGTCATGCACCGCGGCTCGCGCGCCCGGCGCGGGCATGCGGCCGGCGAGCGCCTTGCGGAGGATCGCCTCGACCGCCATGGAGGGGATCAGCGGCCCGTCGTCGCCCTCGGCCAACAGATGCCAGGATCGCTTGATCGGCCTGCCTGCTTCGTCCGCGCCTTCGACCGCGACGAACATGCCGCCGCGATGCTCGCCCCATGAGCGCCGGTTGGTCGCCCAATGCATCAGCGAGGCCAACGGCGACAGCGAGCGGATGAGGCCTATACGCACCAGCCACGCCAGGCCGATCAGTGCCCCGTGCAGCACCTCCGGCACCGGGCCGGCGCCCATCCAGATGGTCTTCGCTTCCGGCCAAAGCGCCTGCAGCGCCCGCAAGTCCGGCACGTCGACCAGCGAGAACAAAGTGTTGCGCACCGGCACGCGTCCAGGCGGCGCGATCGTATAGCGCATCTGCTCGGTGAGCGGATAACCCTTGGCAGGCTTGCCACCCCGCACCAGCCGCACGGGCCGGCCGGCATAGCTTGCAATGGCACGGATGACGTTTTCGCCGACGCCGGCGAAGGGCGACGGCGCGATGCCGCCGCGGATAGTATCGATGCGTGCCATGCCGGCCGAAAGACGCCGCACCACCGCCGCGGTCAGAACAGGAAAACTCGACACCCCGGACAGCACCATCACGCCGGCCGCCCTGGCCGCAGCGTCGAAAGCGGAGACCCCCGCAACGAATTCCGAGCCGTCGGCAAGGTCGAGATAGTGGATGCGCGCGTCGATACAGGCTTCGATCAGCCGGTAGCGCCCCTCGCCATAGGCCTGGAACGGGCCGCTGGCGTCGACGACGATATCGGGCCGCATGTCGGCGAGTTGCGCGGCAAGGTCGCCGTCGCGGTCGAACACCGCCGGCACGAGCCGCGCCTTGGTGTCGCCTCGACCCCTGCAATAGGCCGCTGCCTTGGCGAGCGACCGTCCGGCGATGATGAGCTCGAGCCGAGGCTCGTTCTCCAGCAGTTGGACGATGCGTCCGCCGAAGGTGCCGTAGCCGCCGACGATGAGAAGCTTCATGCTTGGCCCCTAGAGCAATTCCAGGAAAAGTGTGCAGCGGTTTCCGTCCGGAATTGCGTGGGAACAAATACCCTTAGCCGATCAACCGCTCCCGCAACTCGGCCGAAGGAATGTCGCAACTGTCCTTGCGGCCGAACAGCGCGTAGCGGTTCTTGGCGACCCGATCGTAGAGCCAGTCGCGCAGCGGCCGCGGCAGGATGAGCAGCGCCTTCATCGCGCGCCATGGCCAGCCGAGCGCGGCCATGACGGCGACGAAGCTGTCGAGCTTGGTGAAGGCCGCGCCGTCGATGATGGCGAGGTTGCTGTCGTAATCGTCGGTCGGCAGGCCATGCCGGCGAAACAGCGCCTCGCCGATCGGCGATTGCGCCGTGGCGAAGCGGAAGCGTTTTTTCCGGTCGAGCCTGAGGATGAGCTGGACGAAGCCCGAGCAGAACACGCAGACGCCGTCGAAGACGATCAGCGGATAGCGGGCGTCATAAGCCTGGCTTGGAGAGGCGGGACGGCTCGGTTCGGGCAGGTCGGTCATGGCGGCCCCGGCTGCTTGTGCCTTTAGACACTAAGCCAGCCGGCGGCGGCGTCAAAGTCGCGGCGTTGTCGCACGCCAGTTGGCGGCGAGCGTCAGGCGCTCGGCGCGATAGGTGGTGGCGCGCTGGTCGGCGGCCGGCCGGCAGATGCGGCTGTGGTGGGCGCGTTCGCGGGTCATGATCAGTTGGCGCTGACGCCCAGCGAGTTGCCGCGGCGCGCGCAGGCCGGACCCGGGCCGCGCATGTAGTAGCGCTCGGGCCGGTAGGTCGGCGCGACGAATTCGCGAATGGCGGCGGCGTAGCCGGCGATGTGGTTCCAGAAGTTCATTTTACCTGTCCCTGTCCCGCTTTCGGATGTCCCGTCCGAATTGTTCGAGAGCATAGCGTCGAGGCGTGAATAGTCGGTGAACGTGATGTTAATTTCTGGTCCGAAAGTCGTTGCTTCGTGGCGGGATTGCGGCTGATTCGGGGTCTTTCGGTGCCTTTTGTCGCCATTCCGCTGCGTGTGACTTTTGCATCACATATGTTTCGTTCCGATGTCGCTTCGGCGCGCTTCTGTTTCACGTTCGCCCAGTGACGGGAAATTTCATTGCGTAAGGCGGGACGATGGTTCCGGTCCGTCGCGGAACCCGAGCAAGCCTCCGCCCGTTGCGGTAAGGTCGCGTCGCCCAGGAGTTCACAATGGCACCACGCCCGGCCTGGAAGGGCTATCTCAAACTGTCGCTGGTCACATGCGCCATCGAGCTGACCAACGTCGTCACCCATGCGGAAAAAGTCTCGTTCCGCATCCTCAACCGCAAGACCGGCAACACCGTCAAACGCATCTATGTCGACGCCGGAACCGGCAAGCCGCTGGAAGACGGCGATGAGATCAAGGGCTACGAGGTGAGCGACGGCGATTTCGTCCATATCGAGGAGGACGAGATCGAGGGGGTGCAGATCGAGTCCTCGCACACGATGAGCCTCGACGGTTTCGTCGAGAAATCCTCGATCGAGCAGATCTATCTCGACACGCCCTATTACGTCTCGCCGGCCGACAAGGTCTCGGAAGAAGCCTTCGCCGTCATCCGCGATGCGATGGCGGCGAGGAAGATGGCAGGGCTGGCGCGCATCGTGCTCTATCAGCGCGAACGCCCGGTGGTGATCGAGCCGCTCGGCAAGGGCATGGTGCTGACCACCTTGCGCTATGACGACACGGTGCGCCGGCCGGCGACGGTGTTCGAGGATATCGCGGCGGCGAAGACCGACAAGGAGATGATCGACCTCGCCCAGCACATCATCGACGGCAAGAAGACGAAGTTCGATCCCTCGAAATTCGACGACCGCTACGAGGACGCGCTGCTCGAGCTGATCCGCGCCAAGAAGGCCGGCAAGAAGGCGCCCAAGGCCAAGGCGCCGCCCAAGCCGTCCAATGTCGTCAACCTGTTCGACGCACTGAAGAAGAGCCTCAACGCGGAAGGCGGCGGCAAAGCCGGCAAATCTTCATCCAAAACGACGGCGCGTCGGCCGAAGGCCAAGGCGCCTGCGCCGAAGCGCAAATCCGCATAAGGGAGTGGCGGCATGGCCGGCCTCGAGCAATATCACGCCAAGCGCGACTTCAAGAAGACCGCCGAGCCGGCCGGCAAGGTCGGCAGGCAAAAGCAGGGCGGCGGCATCTTCGTCGTCCAGAAGCACGCCGCCACGCGGCTCCACTATGATTTCCGGCTGGAGCATGACGGCGTCTTGTGGAGCTGGGCGGTGACGCGCGGCCCGAGCCTCGACCCGCATGAGAAGCGTCTGGCCGTGCATGTCGAGGATCATCCGCTCGACTACGCCTCCTTCGAAGGCACCATTCCGAAGGGCCAGTATGGCGGCGGCGCGGTCATCGTCTGGGACGAAGGCAAGTGGACGCCCGATGGCGATCCGGCCCAGGGCATGAAGAAGGGCCATATCGACTTCGAGCTCGAAGGCCACAAGCTCAACGGCCGCTGGCATCTGGTCAGGCTGAGGCCGCGCCCCGGCGAGAAGCGCGACAACTGGCTGCTGATCAAATCCGACGATGCCGCCGCCCGGCCCGGCGAGGATATCCTCGAGGACGAACCGAAATCGGTGAAGTCGGGCCTCACCATCGAGCAGGTCGGCGAGGGCAAGGCCGCCAAGGGGCAGACACCGAAGGTCTGGCAGTCGAACAGGCCGGCCGCCGCCAAGGCCACGCACGCCAAACGCCTCGACTTCATCGAGCCGCAGCTCGCCACGCTGGAGAAGGAGGCGCCCGCCGGCGAAGACTGGCTGCACGAAGTGAAGTTCGACGGCTATCGCATGCAGGCGCAGATCCAAGGCAGCGAGGTCAGGTTGCTGACCCGCGCCGGCCTCGACTGGACGGAGAAGTTCGACGGACCGGTTACGGCAGCGCTTGGCAAGCTGAAATGCCGGGACGCCATTCTCGACGGGGAGATCGTGGTGCTGGCCGACAGCGGCGTCTCGTCCTTCCCATTGCTGCAGGCGGATTTGTCGGCCCGCCGCGCCGACCGCTTCGTCTATTATGTCTTCGACCTGATGCGGCTCGACGGTCAGGATTTGCGCCGCGAGCCGCTGGTGGAGCGCAAGCAGGCCCTGGCCGAGCTGCTCGGCAAGCAGCCGGAGGATTCGGCGCTGCGCTTCAGCGATCATTTCCACGAGCCCGGCAAGGTCATGCTGCAGCATGTCTGCCGCATGGGCCTGGAAGGCGTGGTGTCGAAGCGCGCCGACGCGCCATATCGCAGCGGTCGGGGGCTCTCCTGGATCAAGTCGAAATGCACGCTCAGGCAGGAATTCGTCATCGGCGGCTATCTGCCCTCGGACAAGACCGGGCGCGGTGTGCGCTCGCTATTGGTCGGCTTCAATGAGGGCGGCAAGCTGCATTATGCCGGCCGTGTCGGCACCGGCTTTTCCGGCAAGGTGATGACCGATTTGAAGAAGAAGCTCGATCGCCTCACGGCGACGGCGTCGCCCTTCTCGGCCGCCGTGCCCAAGGGCAAGGGCCTCACCTTCGTCAAGCCGGAACTTGTCGGCGAGGTGGAGTTCCGCAGCTGGACATCCGACCGTATAATCCGCCACGCCTCGTTCCAGGGGCTTCGCGAGGACAAGCCGCCGGAGGAAGTCGTGCAGGAACAGCCGAAGAAGACTAAGGCCGAGAGCGAAGCAAAGCCGGGCGCGAAGGCCGCGCCGAAGCCCTCGGGTGGAACGGCAAAAACCTCGGTAAAGCTCTCGCATCCTGACAAGCTCCTTTGGCCCGATGAAAAAATCTCCAAGCAGGACCTGCTCGATCACTACGCGCTGGTCTGGCCGCGCATGGAGCAATTCGTCGTCAACCGGCCGCTGAGCCTGGTGCGCGCGCCGGATGGCATTAACGGCCAGCGCTTCTTCCAGAAGCATGCTTCGCCCGGCATGAGCGACAAGATCGCCAGGATGAAGGACCCGACCGACGGCGAGGAGATCCTGTACATCAAGGATTTCGACGGGCTAGCCGCACTCGTCCAATATGGCGTGGTCGAGGTCCATATCTGGGGCTGCACCCTCGACGCATTGGAAAAGCCTGACCAGATCATCTTCGACCTCGATCCGGACGAAGGCGTCGACGTCGGCAAGGTGCGCGAAGCGGCACTCGACATCCGCAAGCAGCTCGACGCGCTGTCGCTGCCCAACCTCGTCAAGACCTCCGGCGGTAAGGGCTATCATGTGCTGGTGCCGCTGAAGCCATCGGCGGACTGGGACGCGGTCAAGGACTTCGCGCATGATTTCGCCCGCGCGCTGGAGCAGGCCACGCCCGACCGCTACACCGCGACGCTGTCGAAGAAGGCGCGCACCGGAAAAATCTTCGTCGACTATCTGCGCAACGGCCGCGGCTCGACCACTGTCGCGCCCTATTCCTCGCGCGCCAAGAAAGGCGCGACGGTGTCGATGCCGGTGACCTGGCCGGAGCTCGAGAAGGGCTTGGCGCCGAATGCCTTCCCGCTTGGCGATGCTTCCACGCTGGCACAGTTGAAGAAGGCGGATCCGTGGAAGGAGTTCTTCAAGCTGGGGAAGGTGTTGAAAAGGGGGTGAGCGCGGGCAAGACCCGAGGTCGCCTATGCCGCGATCCTTCGCCCCCCTCTCTGCCCGGCAGGGCAGAGAGGGGCGCCTCGCGCCGACATTTGCACGTTATCGGCACCGGGGCTTCAAGACAGAAACACCCTCTCGAACGCCTGCCTCCCCGTTGGCGAGAACACCACGGCGCGGCTGTCCTTTTCGCGCCGCGCCCATTTCTCGGCGATGATCTTGTCGAGGATGGCCGCGCCTAGCGTGCCGGCGAGATGCGATCGCCGCACGCTCCAGTCGAGGCAGGCGCGGCACACCGGCCGCCGCGCCTTGGCATGGGTCTCGATGCCGAGCGCGGAAAAATGCGAGGCTCCGGACGGTGAGAGCCTGATCTCATTGTCCTCGCGCAGCAAAAGCTTCCTGTCGAACAGCCGGTCGAGCATGGCGACGGCCTGCTCGCCGGCGAGATGATCGTAGCAGACGCGCGCCACGCGCATCGCCGCATCGCGCGGTCCCGGCCGCACCCGTTTCGGGCCGACCGCTTCGGCGACGCCGATGATCGCCTCGATCATGCCGGCCACCTGCGCGCTGGCCAGGCCGTAATAGCGATGCCGGCCCTGGCTGGCCAAGGTCAGCAGCCCGCCCTCCATCAGCTTCGACAGATGCGAGGACGCGGTGGGCAGCGACACGCCGGCCTCCAGCGCCAGCTCCGACGCGGTCAGCGCCGTGCCGCCCATCAGGGCGTTCAGCATGTTGGCGCGGGCCGGGTCGCCGACCAGGCTCGCGATGCGGGCGATGTCTGGTCCTTCACGCATGGTTTGATCCTCATCGAAGCATTCTCGTCAGGGAAGCACTATTCTGCGGTCAGCTCAATCAGCCCAGGCAAACACTCCTGACAGGAGAATGCCTATCACAACGGCGCAAGCGACGTTTCGACCCCGGTCGAAGCATCGCCGTCCGAAAACCAACCAGACGAGGAGACCGACATGACCATCACCTGCTTCATCCGCTACGAGATCGATCCGTTCGGCAAGGCGGCCTTCGAGCAATATGCGCGCGCCTGGGGTCAGGCCATTCCACGCTGCGGCGCCGAGCTGATCGGCTACTACGCGCCGCATGAAGGCTCGGCCACCACGGCCTACGCCGCCTACAACATCGAAAGCCTCGCGGCCTACGAAGCCTACCGCGCCCGGCTTGCCGCGGACCCGGCCGGCAAGGCAAACTACGAATTCGCACGGCGCGAGAAGTTCATCGTCAAGGAGGACCGCGTCTTCCTGAGGCTGGTGTCCGGCCCGCATGGTCCGCGGCAGGTCTTTCGCACCGACGTTAAGGTCAAGGAAGGGATAGAGGCATGATCGCTGTCATCTTCGAGGTCGAGCCGGCGCAGGGGAAGCGCGATGCCTATCTCGGCATCGCCGCCAATCTCCGGCCGCTGCTCGACGGCATCGACGGCTTCGTCTCGGTCGAGCGCTTCCAGAGCCTCACCGACCCGAAGCGCGTGCTCTCGCTGTCCTTCTGGCGCGACGAGGAAGCGGTCAAGGCCTGGCGCAACACCGAGGAGCACCGGCAGGCGCAGCAGGCCGGTCGCGGCGGAATCTTTGCCGGCTATCGTCTGCGCATCGCCCATGTCGTCCGCGACTATGGGCTGGAGGAAAGGGCGGAGGCGCCGCAGGATAGCAGGGCGGTGAATGGGTGAAGCGCGATTCTTCCTTCTCCCGTTGTGGGAGAAGGTGGATCGGCGCGCAGCGCCGAGACGGATGAGGGGTGTTTCAGCGGAGTGAGACGTCGGCGTTCCCTGGAACACCCCTCATCCGTCGCCTTCGGCGACACCTTCTCCCACAAGGGGAGAAGGGAAAACCTACGCATTCCCGATCAGCACACCCGCCCCGAACACCAGCGCGCCGCCCAGCACGACCTGGAAGGCGGCGCGCCAGAAGGGGGTCTGCATGTAGCGGTTCTGGACGAAGGCGATGGCCCAGAGCTCGAAGAAAACCACCACGGCGGCAACCGCGGTAGCCGTCCAGAAATGAGGGATGAGATAGGGCAGCGCGTGGCCGAGCCCGCCTAGCGTCGTCATCAGTCCGACCGTCAAGCCGCGCTTGATCGGCGAGCCGCGTCCCGACAGCTTGCCGTCGTCGGAGGCGACTTCCGTGAAACCCATCGAGATGCCGGCGCCGATCGAGGCGGCGAGACCGACCAGCAGCGTCTGCCAGGTGTCGTGCGTGGCGAAGGCGGCGGCGAAGATCGGCGCCAGCGTCGACACCGACCCGTCCATCAGTCCGGCCAGCCCGGGCTGCACATAGGTTAGGATGAACTGGCGCTGCTCGGCGCTCGCTTCCTCCACCTTGACCGTGCCCGGCACATGCTCCTGCTCCAATTGATGCGCCGAGCTCTCATGGCTCTGTTCGGCCACGGCGAGATCGTCGAGCAGTTTTCGCGTCGAGGCGTCGGTGGTGCGCTTGGCCGCCGCGACATAGAAGCGGTAAGCCTGCTGCTCCATGGCTTCGGCCTGCCGCCGCACATGCTCGATGCCGAGCGGCTTCACCAGCCAGTCGGGCTTGCGTTCGAAATAGCCTCTGACATGCTCGCGCCGGATCAGCGGGATGCGCTCGCCGAAGCGCTTGCGGTAAAGCTCGATGAGGGAATCGCGATGCCCATCCTCCTCCTCGGCCATCGCCTCGAAGACCTTGGCCGATTGCGGAAAGTCTTCCGCCAGCCCATCGGCATAGGCGCGGTAGATGCGCCCGTCATCCTCCTCGGAAGAGATCGCCAGCGCCAGGATCTCCTGCTCCGACAGCGAATCGAAGGAACGGCGGCCGAAGCCGAAAACACGGGAAAGCATGATGGGATCACTCTAGTTTAGAATTGTTCTAAACTAGGATTTCGGCCGGCCAACGTCAATTGCGAACGGCACGGGGCTGCGCGCAAAAGAGTGATCCAGCGGATCCCGGCCGCCTCTTCATTATTACCGAATGTTAGCCTATATAGCTGCCAACAATCGAAATTGAAGGAAACCGGCATGACGAACAAGAAGCCCCAGCACGCATTCGAGCCGAAACCCATTCTCGACCTCATTGCCAGCATCGAGGCCGACCTGCAGCGCCTGAAAGGCCTGGTCGAGGAACAGATCGAGAAATTCGACCCCGCCAACCCGCACAACAAGACGCCGGACGGCAAGCTGACCGAGGAAGGCGCGGAGTGCTGCTACCGCATGTTCGACGAGGGCAAGTCGCGCTACACGGTATCGCAGCAGATGAAGATATCCTTCGCCGCCGCCACGCACCGCTTCAATAGCTGGCGCAAGCTCGGCGGCAGCAAACGGACGAAGACGCTGCTGGGGTGAGGGGGCGTCAACGCAGCTAGGAGGCCGTCTTGCATAGATCGTCGGATTACTTCGTTCGACAAGGCGCCGGCGGTGAAACTGCCAATCTCCCCCGCAAGGGGGAGACCACCACTTCGCAGCCGCCGCCATCATCACCAACATTGTCTCCATCACATTTTTTCGTTGGCGCGCCGCCTCATTTTCCGTGCAGCATAAGTTGACCCATCCCCTGCGAGGCCCGTCATGCTTGATCTCCCCGGCATCTCCGACATCCGCGCCGCCGCCGCGCGGCTTTCCGGCCTGACCGTCGAAACGCCGCTGATCGAATCGCCCGAGCTCAACAAGCGCTATGGCGGCCGCATCCTGTTCAAGCCCGAGACTTTGCAGCGCACCGGCTCCTTCAAGATCCGCGGCGCTTACAACAAGCTTTCGAGCTTGAGCGAGGAAGAGCGCGGCCGTGGCGTCGTGGCCTTCTCGTCCGGCAACCATGCGCAAGGGGTGGCGGCGTCGGCCGCCATGTTCGGCGTCAAGGCGGTGATCGCCATGCCGGCCGACGCGCCGGCCATGAAAGTCGGCAATGTCCGCAAGATGGGCGCCGAGGTGGTGCCGTTCGACCGCTTCAAGGAGGATCGCATGGCGGTCGTCCGCCCCTATATCGAGAAGGGCATGGTGCTGGTGCCGCCCTTCGACGATCCGGCCATCATTGCCGGCCAGGGCACGATCGGCCTGGAGCTGATGAGGCAGGCGAAAACGCTCGGCGCGGCGCTCGACGCCGTCGTCGTGCCTTGCGGCGGCGGCGGCCTGTCGAGCGGCATTTCCGTCGCCGTCAAGGATGCTTCGCCGCAAACGCAAGTCTGGGCCGTCGAGCCCGAGCATTTCGACGACACGCGCCGCTCGCTGGCCAAGGGCGAGCGGGTGTCGAACGAGCCCGGCCACAGCTCGATCTGCGATGCGCTGCTTACCGCCGAGCCCGGCGCCATCACCTTCGAGATCAACCGCCGCAACCTCGCCGGCGCCATCGCCGTCTCCGACGAGGCCGCCGCCCAGGCGATGCGCGACGCCATGGCTTATCTCAAGCTCGTGGTCGAGCCCGGCGGCTGCGTCGCCTTTGCCGCGCTCTCGTCGGGCGAGATCGACCTCGCCGGCAAATGCGTTGCCGTGGTGCTGTCGGGCGGCAATGTCGATTTCGGCACTTATGCGCGGATCATGGCGGCGTAGGCGCTACGGCCTGCGTGCAGGATCGCCGCGATCCGTCACACCCCCTCTGTCCCGCCGGCGTTAGATCCTTAAGCGATGCGTTGATCAATCCAGCGTGCGCCTGAACCGCACCAGCGCGACGCCGGCAAACAGCGCCACGAACAGCACAAGCCAGCCGATCTCCGTCGCCACCGCCGGCAACTGGGCGCCCTTCAGCATGACCGCGCGGGTGATGCGCAGGAAATGCGTCAGCGGAAAGATCTCGCCGAAGGTCTGCGCCCAGCCCGGCATGCCGCGATAGGGGAACATGAAGCCCGACAGCATGATCGAGGGCAGGAAGAAGAAGAAGGTGAGCTGCAGCGCCTGCATCTGCGTGCGCGCGATCGTCGAGATCGTGTAGCCGAGCAGGACCAGCGACAGCACGAACACCAGCACCGCCGATAGCAGCAGCGACATCGATCCCATGAAGGGAATGGCGAACAGCAGTTTCGCCGCGGCCAGCACCACCACCACCTGCACCGCGCCCACCACAAGGTAGGGCAGCACCTTGCCCATCATGATCTCCAGCGGGCTCGACGGCATGGCCAGCAGGTTTTCCATCGTGCCGCGCTCGGTCTCGCGCGTCAGCGCGATCGAGGTCATCATCACCATCGTCATCTGCAGGATGACGCCGAGCAGGCCGGGCACGATGTTGTACTGCGAGATGCCTTCGGGATTGTAGCGCCGGTGCACGATGACATCGAGCTGGCCGCGCGCCGCCTCCTTGGCAGCTTCCTGCGTTCCCTGCGCCCTCAGCAGCGCCTGGCTGGCGACGGTGCTCAGCGTCGAGATCGCGCCGCTGGCCACCGCCGGATCGGTGGCGTCGGCCTCGATCAGGATCTGCGGGTTGTCGTCGCGCTCCACCCGTCGCGCGAAATCGGCGGGAATGGTGACGACGAAGGAGACATCGCCGCGCGCCATCAGGAACTCGGCTTCCTCGGCGCTTTGCGCGACATGGTCGAAGCGGTAATAGCCGGTGGTCTGCAGCGCCGAGACCATCGCCCGCGTGTAGGGGTCGCTGCTGGTCGCCACCAGTGCTGCCGGCAGGCTCTTCGGGTCGTTGTTGATCGCGTAGCCGAACAGCACCAGCTGGATCAGCGGCACGCCCAGCATCATGGCGAAGGTGATGCGGTCGCGCCGCATCTGGATGAATTCCTTGATCAGCAGCGCGCCCAGCCTGGCGAAGGAGAAGACCGCGTTCATGCCATATTGTCCTTCGAGCCGGACATGAACTGGATGAACACATCCTCCAGGCTGGTCTCGCCGGGTTTCACCGTGACGCCCTTATGCTCCTTCTCGACATCGGCGAGCGCCTTCTCCAGCGCCGCCTTGTCGGAGCCGACGACATGCAGCGTCGCGCCGAACGGCGCCACCTGGTCGACGCCGGGCCGGCCCTGCAACGCTTCGGCGACCTGGTCGAGCCGCGGCCCCTGCAGCACGAACGTCGTCAGCCCGGCATTCCTCACCACCTCGTCGACCGTGCCGGTGGCGAGCATCTTGCCGTAGGAGATGTAGCTGATGCGGTGGCAGCGCTCGGCCTCGTCCATGTAATGGGTGGAGACGAGCACGGTCAGCCCACCGCCGGCCAGCCGATGGATCTCGTCCCAGAACTCGCGCCGCGCCTTGGGGTCGACGCCGGCCGTCGGCTCGTCGAGCAGCAGCAGCTTCGGCTTGTGCATGATGCAGGCGGCCAGCGCCAGCCGCTGCTTCCAACCGCCCGAAAGCGTGCCGGCCAGCTGGTTGCGGCGGCTCGCCAGGCCGAGCTCTTCCAGCGTCCTCGCCACATACTGCTCGACCGGCCTCAACCGGTAGAGCCGCGCCACGAATTCGAGGTTCTCGCCGATCGTCAGATCCTCGTAGAACGAGAATTTCTGCGTCATGTAGCCGACTTCGCGCTTGATCTTCAGCGCGTCGCTGCGGATGTCGAAGCCCAGCACCGTGCCGTCGCCTTCGTCCGGCGTCAAAAGCCCGCACATGATGCGGATGGTCGTCGTCTTGCCCGAGCCGTTCGGCCCGAGGAAGCCGACGATCTCGCCTTCGGCGACCGTCATCGTCACATGGTCGACGACGGTCTTGTCGCCGAAGCGCTTGACCAGGCCGCGAACGTCGATGGCGTTCATTGCCCGAGATCCGCGAGATCGACATCGACGATCTGGCCGGGCTGCAGCGGCCCGGCATTGCCGTCCGGCCGCGCCTCGACGAGATAGACCAGCTTCTGCCGGTTCTCGAGCGAGTAGATCACCGGCGGCGTGAATTCGGGATCGGGCGAGACATAGCTGACGCGCGCCTTCAGCCCTGTTCCGCAGCCGTCGCAATGGACGTTGAGCTCGCTGCCGACCTTGACCGACGAAAATGCGCTTTCGGGCACATAGACGCTGAGCTTCACGGCGCCGTCCGGCAGCATCGAGATCACCGGCGCGGTCGGTCCGGCGGTGTCGCCGGGATTGCGGATGACGTCGTTGACGCGGCCGGGCGAGGGCGCGGCCAGCACCCGCTTCGACAGCCGCCACTTCGCCTGCTCCAGGCTCGACTGCGCCTGCTTGACCTGGTTGTCGGCGGCCTTGATGGTCTCGGCCCGCGCCGGCAGGTTGCCGACGGCGAGATTGGCCTGCGCCTGGCCGACCTGCGCGTTGGCCGTCTCCAGCGAGGCCGAGGCGGTGTCGTAGTCGGCCTGAGTGCCGGTGCCGCGCTTGTAGAGGTCGCTGGCGCGGTCGTATTTGCGCTTGGCGTCGGCGGCCTGGGCCTTGGCCATGTCGACCTCGGCCTTGAGCACGGCGATTTCCTCGGGACGCTTGCCGACCTGCAAATCGGCAAGCTGCGCCTGCGCCTGCGCAAGTGCTGCCTCAGCCTGCGCCACCTCGATCCTGGCGTCGGCGTCTTCCAGCGTCGCCACCGCCGTGCCGCTCTCGACACGGTCGCCGCGCCTGACGGTCACCGTCGCCACCTGCGCCACTTCGATCGGCGCCATCAGCACATATTCGCCTTCGACATAGCCGACAGCCAAAGGCGCGGCCGGCGTGCAGGCGCCGAACAGCTGGGCCGCGAGCGGCAGCGAACAGAGAAAGCTCATGATTTGCCCTTCCTGCCGGCGGCCGGCCCACGTGCCGCCAGCATCGCCCTGAGGTTGCCGGTCGTGACCGCCACCACCTTGGCGGCCTCTTCATTGCCGATCCCGCGCCAGCCCATGCGGCGCATCACCGCCTCGCGGCCGATGCGGAAATAGATGACCTGGCCGATCATGGTGAAGACGGTGAGCTTGGTCGCCTCGCTCTCGGCCGGTTCGCCGGTCGCCTGTTCCCATATCTGGCACAGCCGCCGGTGCGTCGGCTCGAAGACGCCGGCATAGATGCGGTCGAGCGCGGCGGTCGGATGCGAGAGTTCGCGAAGTACGAATTGTACGATCTCGCCGGCCTGCGGACTGGCCACGACGAAACCGACCATCCGCTCCAGTGCTGCGAAAAGCTGGGCCCGGGCGGCTTCCGGGTCGAGGGGCGGAGCGGCCTGGGCGCCGCCCAGCGCCTGGCCGGCGATTCCCTGGATGGTGTCGACGATGAAGTCGGCGGCGGCGGCGCGCAGGCCTTCCTTGCCGCCGAAATGATAGGCGATGGAGCCGATATTGGCCTTAGCCTCGGCCGCGATCTCGCGCGTCGAGGTGCCGTCGAAACCTTGCCGCCCGAACAGCTTTAGCGCCGCGTGCACCAGCGCCGCCCGCGTTTGATCGGCAGTGGTGGCCTCGCGCGGCTGCCTTTTTATGATCGGTTGCTTATTCATATCCAGACTTTAATCAATCGATTGATTAAAGTCAAATTTGGCCTCTGAGTCGGCTTGCCTTCCCGGCCCTCACAGGCTTTAGTGCGCGGCCATGGGCAAGGAAGTCGAGCGTAAGTTCCTGGTCTCCAGTCCCGCCTGGCGCGACGGGGTCGAGGCGGAAATCCGTATTCGCCAGTTCTATGTCGCCGCCCAGCCCGGCCGCACGGTGCGCGTGCGCATCAGCGACGGGCGCTCCGCCAGGCTGACGCTGAAGTTCGGCGACAGGGCGCGCGAGCGCGACGAATTCGAATATTCCATCCCGCTTGCCGAGGCCGAGGAATTGATGACGTTTGCCGTCGGACGTGTCATCGAGAAGACACGCCACCATGTTAGACACCGCAGCTATCTCTATGAAGTCGATGTTTTCGGCGGCAAGCTCGCGGGGTTGGTGATCGCGGAGCTGGAGACGCCGGAGGACGTATCTGACGAAATGCTGCCCGACTGGCTCGGTCGCGAGGTCACCGGCGAGTCGAGGTTCTACAACGCGTCGCTGGCCCTCGGGGGGATTCCGGAGATCGCCGCATGAGCTTCCGTATCGATCCGCGCTTGCCGCTGACGGGCGAGGTCAGGCGCATATTGGCCGACGAGATCGGCAAGGCAATCGCTCATCTCGAGATGGCGCGCGAGAAGCCGGAGCAGGGGCTGCACAAATGCCGCAAGCGGCTGAAAAGCGTGCGCGCCTTGCTGCGCCTGGTTCGTTCCGGGGACGAACCGTTCTGCCAGACCGAGAACGAATGCTATAAGCAGGTCTCGGCGCTGCTCGCAGGCCCGCGCGAGGCGACCGCCTTGATCGAGACTGTCGACCGCCTTGCCCAAGCCTTTCCGGAACAATCCGCGGGCGGCGGTCTCGACCCGGTGCGCGAACGGCTGGTGCTGCGCCAGCACGAGCTCCATGCCGGTCCCGGCCTCGACGCCGCCATCAATGCGGCCATCGCCGCCTGCCGTGAAGGCCTGGAGCGCATCGCCAGGCTGGCGCTGCCCGATCAGCCGGAGCAAGCGGCCGACATCCTGGCCGACGGCGCCCGCGCCACCTTGCGGCGGGCGAAGAAGGCGCTGGACAAGGCGGGAGAGCGCGGCAAGGACGAGGATTTTCACGACCTGCGCAAGGCGGCCAAGACACACTCGATGCATCTGTCCCTGCTCGGCCGCCTGTGGCCGACGCCAATCAAGGCGCGCCGCAAGGCGGTCGACAAGCTCGGCGAGCAACTCGGCGAATTGCACGACGTCTTCGTCATGCGCGCGCTGCTCGATGCCCAGGGCGAGCCGCTTGGCCCGGCCGACGAGACGAAGCTTCTGCGCAAGCTCCTGAAGCGCTCCGAAAAGAGCCTGACCAAGGCCTGCCTTGCCGATGCCACCGACCTGTTCGGCGACAGCCCAAAGCGCTCGGCCAAAAGGCTCGCCCGCAAGGCGCGCGACGATCTCGCCGGCCCCCAGGAAGAAGCGAAAGCGGCTTAGCACCGCCCTAACCTTCTCCCCTTGTGGGAGAAGGTGGCCGCGAAGCGGCCGGATGACGGGTGCTCCAGCTTGGCCAACGCGCTCGTCAAAAGCGGCAATCGCTAACGTCTCATTCCCTGGAACACCCCTCATCCGTCGCCTTCGGCGACACCTTTTCCCACAGGGGGAGAAGGGAAGGCGCTACGCCGGTAGCGCACGTTTCTCCTTTGCCGCTCGCGCCCCCGCATCCCTCGGATGCGGCCCGATCGGCATGATCGCCGGAAACGGCGTCGCCCCGAAAGCAAAGGTCCATTTGTAGCCGGTGAGCTGGTCCTCGGGCGTGGTGTGCTGATCGTGATGGGCAAGCAGCCTGGCGCGTTCGGCGAGCTCGTCGGCCTCGCGCCGCAGCATCTCCGCCGTTTCCGGCCGCATCCGCCGGGAGAAGCTGATGAAGGTCGCGCCGTGCTCCATGTGGCCGAGCGCCCAGCCGACAAAATTCTTGTTGGTCATCTCGAAATGCGGTTTCAGCGGCCCTTCGAAATCCCACTGGATCGGCGTGTCGACGAGCAGCCTTGCCGACAGGCCGCGCCCCAGCGCCACCAGCCCAAGCTCCTCGAGGTCGCGCAGATAGAGGAACATCGAAGCTTCGCTCAGGCCCTGCGAGCGCATGATGCCTTCCGGCGTGAACCTCTCCGACAGCATGATGAAGACGAAGAGCAGCGCCGGCCGCGCCGCCAGCCTGCGCTCGATCTCCGGCGCGACACGGTTGGCCGGACCCGGCCCGCGGTTCATCGCGCCGAGCACGTTCTCCAGCTCGACATCGGCCGCGGCACAGATCTCCATCAGCCGGTCGAGCTTGCAGTTCTTCTCATGGAAGATGCGCTTCACCGTCGGCTCGGAAATGCCCATGCGTTCGGCCAGCGTCCGGTAGGTCAGGCCCTTGGCCTTCAGCGTCCGTTTCAGCGCCTCGAAGATCGGACCGTTCATGGAATGCGCCTCGTTCATGCGAATTGGTATTGAGATGCGATACTAGTCTTGTTCCGACTTTCAGGAAAGTATCGAAAACCCTAGCTCTCCGCCGTCATCACAGGAGAGCACTCATGAAACGTCTCATCGCTTTTACCGCCTTCGCCGCCATCGCCGTCGTGTCCGCCGCGCAGGCCGGCGAAGCCTGGCGCGCCACCGGCTTCGGGCAGCCGGAATCGGCGCTTGTCGATGCCGCCCATAACCGCATCGTCGTCTCCAACATCGTCGGCAATCCCGGCGACGCGGACGGCAATGGCTATTTGTCGCTTCTGTCGATGGACGGCAAAATCATCACGCGCCATTGGGTGGGCGGCATGGACGCGCCCAAGGGCATGGCGATCGCCGGCGGCAGGCTCTACGCCGCCGACATCACCAAGGTGCGCGTCGTCGATCTCGCCAGCGGCAAGCTAGTCGAGACCATCGATGTGCCCGGCGCCGTGTTCCTCAACGACATGACGCAGGACAGCGCCGGCAAGGTCTATGTCAGCGACATGCTGGCCGACACGATCTACCGCATCGACGGCGACAAGCCGGAGCCGTTCGTCAAGGACGCGTTGCTGGCTTCGCCCAATGGCGTCTTCGCCGATGGCGGCAGGCTGATCGTCGCGTCCTGGGGCAAGGGCATCAACAGAAAAGATTTCAGCACCGCCGAGCCCGGCGGCCTGCTGTCGGTCGACCTCGCCACGAAGAAGATCACGCCGCTGCCGGGAGCTCAGAAATTCGCCGACCTCGACGGCGTCATCGCCATAGGCGACACCATCTACGCCACCGCCTACATGACCGGCACGCTCTACAGCTACAAAACAGGCGGCGCGCCGCAAGTGGTTGCCACCTTCAAGCCGGGCAGCGCCGATATCGGCACCGACGGTGAAAAGATCTTTGTGCCGCTGATGGGCGAAGGGGAGGTTGCGGCGCTGTCACTGGAGTGAGCATGCGGAAGTGATTGCGGGGCATTGCGCCGCGTTCCTTCGCGCCCCCCTATGGCCTGCCGGACATCTCCCCCACAAGGGGAGATTGGCAGCTTCGGCGCCTTGCTCATCCTGCAGCGTTGGCGATTGGCGAAAGCCTGCGAGACAACTGATCTCCCCCCTCATGGGGGAGATGGCCGGCAGGCCAGAGGGGGGCGCTGTCCCGCCAGCGTTTCCGATTTTCGCGCTGCAGCGCTCTGAATTCACCTCGCCCTGTCGATCCCCGCCAGCTTGTCCGGATTGCGTACGGTGTAGACCGCGGCGATGCTGCCCCGCGCGTCGAGAGCAAAGCTGAAGGTCTGGACGACGGCGCCGGCGACCGACACCACCAGTCCCGGCCCGCCATTGATCATCGCCGGCCGGATCGCCGTACGGTCGGGGTCGGGATTCTTGCGCGCCGCGCCGACAAGGAATTTCGCCACACGGTCGCGGCCGACCAGGATGTTCAGCGCCGCGGCCACCTTGCCGCCGCCGTCGGCAATGAATTCCACGTCCTCGGCCAGCAGCCGCTTCAACGGTTCGATGTCGCCGCTCACCATCGCCTGCTCGAAGCCGGCGACGTAGCGGGCGATGTCCGTCTCGCGCGCCGGAAAACGCTGGTTGTCCTGTCTTAGCATCTTGCGCGCTCGCGACGCCATCTGCCGGCAGGCGGCGGGAGACCGCTTCAGCGTCTCGGCCACCTCCTCGAAGGGCACGTCGTAGAGGTCGTGCAGAAAGAGCGCCGCGCGTTCCAGCGGCGACAGGCGCTCCAGCGCCCGCATGACACTGAACGATATGTCGAGCGCGGCGTCGCTGGTCTCGACATCGGCGCTGGCTGCCTGCTCCACGAAGGGCTCCGGCAGCCAGGGCCCGACATAGGTCTCGCGCCGCTTTTGCGCCGAGCGCAGCCGGTCGAGGCTGAGATTGGTGACGATGCGCGACAGGAGGCGCGGCGCGTCCTCGACGCTGTCGGCGCCGGCAAACCGCAGCCAGGCATCCTGCACGATGTCCTCGGCCTCGCCGACCGAGCCGAGATAGCGGTAGGCGAGCCGGATGAGCCGTTTGCGCTGGCCGAGATAGGCCTGCAGGCGTTCGCCGCTTTCGGGCTGATGCTCAGGCAAATTCCGTCTCCGCGGGATGTTCTGCACGGTTTTTCGCCGCCTCGGTCTTCAGCCACGCCAACACCGGCTCGCAAGCGTTGCCGTGGCCGAGCCCGCGCTTGAAGGTCGGATAGAGCTGTCCCGACACGACCGCGGCCGCGAGCCCGGCGATGCCTCCCTCGCCCCAGCGTTGCGCGCAGGCATCGAGAATGTCGGGCAGTTCCGGGTCGTTGTCGAGGACGGCGCGCGCATAGCGCTCGGCAAGGACCATGTCGTCTGGCAGCGAGGCGGCGGCGCCGTCGAGCAGGGCCTCGATCGCTTCGAGCTCGACGCCCGCCTCTCGCGCCATGGTGATGACGAGCTTCAGGCAGGAACCGCAATCGGCGCGTCGCGTCGCCGTGAGCCTGGCCGCGAAATAGGGCGCGGCCGGCAGCGAGAACCGCTCGTCGGTGAAGGGCGAGATCAACGCCAGCTTCAGGGCGCCGAACTCGTCGGTGTCGACCAGCTCACGCATATAGAGGGTGTCGTAGCCATAGCGGCTCTGGAACTTGCGCAGCTGTTGCTTGAGAAGCCGTTTGAACATCATGTCCTCGCTTTCGCGCTGCCTGGCAGGAAGGCGGCAAGCGGCAGCAGTCCGGGCACGACGATCAGCATTATGTCGCGCGCGGCCGCGGTGAGCGTCGTGCCATGCGCCATCTCGATCAGATGATAGATCGCGTGTCCGCCAAGGAAAATCGCGGCGGCGGCGATCAGCCGGCCGTCGCCTGGCCGCCGGCTCGCCATCAGCAGCGCGGCACCGGCGGCCAGGAAGGCGAGGCCGATGTCGCGGATGAAATGGATGTTGGCCGGTCCGGTTTCCGGGACGCCGGGGACGGCCGAATACCAGATTTCGGGCACCGTCAGCATGACGACGCCCTTGGCCGCCTGGTAGATGCCGATGATCAGCAAGAGAACGCGCATGCATGTCACCTCCTGCCACCATGACGGAATAGCCGGCTGTGGTGTGACAGCAAGCACCGAAATTTTTCGCCGCGCCGATCGGCATTGGACCGTCATATCGACGGCGCTGCCATCTGGTTTCGCCGCATGCGGGGCATTATCCGGCTCCGATCCGTCACATGAGCGAAGCCGTGAAGACACCCAGCCTGACCGGCGCCGTTTCGCCGATGATCCCCGTGCTGATATGCGCGCTGGCGATCTTCCTCTTGTCCGGCATGGATGCGGCCATGAAGTCTCTGGCCATCGCGGTCGGCGTCTACAACACGCTGCTGTGGCGCAGCGTGGTTGCCACCTTGGTCGCGGGCGCGGCCTGGTCGGCGGGGTCGCGTTCGAAGCCGGCCCTTCCGGTGCTGGGCCTGCATGCGTTGCGCGCCGCGATCGTCGGCGTCGTCCTGGTCTTGTTCTTCTGGGGCCTGGCCAGGCTGCCGCTCGCCGAGGCGATCGGGCTCAGCTTCGTCGCGCCGCTGTTTGCGCTTTTGCTTGCTGCATTGTTGCTGGGCGAGCGCATAAGGCGGCAGGCGGTCTGGGCGTCGCTGGCCGGCATGGCGGGCGTCGCGATCATCCTTGCCGGCCAGTTCGGGGCGGCAAGCCATTCGCAGGATGCCTTGCTCGGCACGGCCGCGGTGCTCGCATCGACGGTGTTCTATGCCTACAATCTGATCCTCTCGCGGCAACAGGCGCTGCTGGCCAGGCCGGTCGAGATCATGCTGTTCCAGAACCTGTTCGTCGCAATCATCCTCGGCTTGGCCGCGCCCTGGCTCGCGGTCGCGCTGCCGAGAGAGCTCTGGCTTCCCTTGGGCGCGGTAGCGCTGCTGTCGCTCGCCGGGCAATTCCTGATGAGCTGGGCCTACGCCCGAGCCGAAGCGCAATATCTGATCCCGACCGAATACTCGGCCTTCATCTGGGCGGTCGCGCTTGGCTGGTTCTTCTTTGGCGAGAAGGTAGCCTGGACCACGCTGGCGGGGGCATGCCTCATCGTCGCCGGCTGCCTGATCGCCGCGCGCGCCAATCCGAAGCTTGCCGAGCCGATCGAAGCGGCGATGTGAGAGAGCACCTGATTGGTTGGCAAGTTCGGCTGCGATGCCGATCGTCCAGGCCGACGCCGCTCAGCCCTGCGCCGCGGTCGCCTTGAGGCGCACGCCCCTGCCGCCGCGCTCACTGGCCTGGTTCTCGCCGATCAATTCCACGCCGATCGCGTCGAGCGCCTGGATGACCTTCATCAGTGTGTCGACCACGCCCCTGACGACGCCGTCGCTCGCTTCCATGCGCTGTATCGTCGGCAGCGAGACCCCGGCGCGCTCGGCCAGCGTCTTCTGGTCGATGCCGGTCAACGCCCGCGCGGCGCGCATCTGTGCGGCAGTGATCATCGGCCAGAATCCGTCTCTTGAATCTACAAAAGATGTATATTGTAAATGTTACAATGTCTCAAGCATCATTTTACACGCATGAGACATCGATCAGTCGCTGTCAGCCACCACTTTGCGCCGCTGCAGCAAGCGCGCCGCAAGCCAGCATAGCATGGCCCAGGCAAAGCCCGCGCACCAGCCGGCAAGCACGTCGGACGGCCAGTGCACGCCGAGATAGACGCGGCTGATGCCGACCAGCACGGTGGTGAGCACGGCGAGGCCAAGCACGAAGATCTTCGTCCCGCGGTCAGGCAGGAAGCGTGCCGCCAGCGAGCCGAGGGTCAGATAGGTCACCGCCGACAGCATGGCGTGGCCGCTCGGGAACGACAGCGAAGTTTCGTTGACGAGATGCGAGACGAGGTCGGGGCGCGGCCGGTCGACCTCGAGCTTGAGCAGGCTGGAGAGCACCTGGCCGCCGGCCACCGCCGCGAACATGAACAACGCCGTCGCCGGTCGCCGGATCAGGAGCAGATAGACGATCGTCGCCGTCGTGATCAGCACCAGCACGGCGGAACTGCCCAGCGCGGTCACGTCGCGCACCGCGCCTTGCAGCCAGGGCGGACCGATCGGGCTGTCCGGCTGCCCGGCATGGCGGAAGGCAAGCAGGATTTCCGTATCGAAGGCATGCGGCGTCGTGGCGCGCGCAGCCTCCACCAGCTCCACGAACCCCCACATCCCGCCGGCGATCACCAGCCCGGCAAGCAGCACCGGGAATTCCAATTTGTTGAAGAGCGCGTTAGCGGTCGATTTCATGCGTGCTTTGATCCCGCTACAGCCGCTGCATATAGGGCCCGAGCGTGATCAGCGCGACCGCTGCGATCGCCAGCACCATGCCGGTCGCCTGCAAGGCATTGAGCCGTTCGCCGAAGAAGGCGAGCGCCACGACATTGACCGCGACAAGCTGGATCACCGCCGACAGGCTGAACGACACCGACATGCCGAATTCGCGCACCAGCCTCAGCATGACCAGATTGCCGGCCGTGTAGAGCGCCAATGTCAGCAGCAGCCTCGCCAGGCTCGGCGCCATCCCCCAGTGCTTGGCTGCCATCGCCGCCAGCACGAACATCAGGGTCGAAATGCAGAGCTGCCCCAGTCCCCAGAAACTCACCTTGCCGTCCCCTTTTCAAGCGCCGTCGCCACGCCGGCCGCCGCCCTTGTTTCCGAAGCGGGCGAGGCCGTCAAGCCGATCGCGGCCTTTCGCCGGCGCGTTTAGGGGATCCAAGCCGGCCAGCCGCTGCTCAGCCGGCAAACAGCCATTGCGGTTCGATCACGGTGATGTCACGAAAATGTGATCGGCGCGCTTTAGGGGTCGAAGGGTCAAAATCCCAGCCACCTCAAGAAGCCAGAGGAACACCATGACCGTTACCCCTGAAACCCGTTTCCGCACCAGCCAGCTCGAGGAAAATGACGGCCCGCCCGTCAACCCGACCGACAACCGCACCATGGGCGAGATCATCGCCGCGCGTTTCTCGCGCCGCGGCTTCCTCATGGGCTCGCTGGCCGTCTCGGCCATCGCCGCCACCGTCAGCCCGCTGGCCCTGGTCGCCGCCGACGAGGCGCGCGCCGCGGAGGGCTCGGCCTTCAAATTCGACGAGCTCGAGGCCGGCATCGACGACAAGCACCATGTCGCGCCAGGCTATGACGCCGACGTGCTGTTGCGCTGGGGCGATCCGCTGTTTGCCGATTCACCGGAGTTCGATCCGCTGAAACAGTCGGCCGAAGCCCAGGCCAAGCAGTTCGGCTACAACAACGACTATGTCGGCTATATCCCGATCGACGGCTCGGCCGAGCATGGCCTTTTGGTCGTCAACCACGAATACACCAATCCGCATCTGATGTTCCCCGGCATCGTTTCGGTCGTCGAGAAGGACGGGAAGAAGAAGGCCGAGGTGGCGCCGCTCTCGAAGGAGCAGGTCGATGTCGAGATGGCCGCGCATGGCGGCACCATCGTCGAGATTCGCAAAGAAGCCCGCAAGTGGCAGGTGGTGCGCGACGGCAAGCTCAACCGCCGCATCATGTCCACCACCGAGATGGCGCTGTCCGGCCCGGTCGCCGGTCACGACCGCGTCAAGACCAACGCCGATCCGTCCGGCGCCAAGGTCATCGGCACCGTCAACAATTGCGCCGGCGGCGTCACGCCCTGGGGCACCTATGTGATGGCCGAGGAGAACATCCACGGCTATTTCTCGGGCGAATTGCCGGAAGGCCACAAGGAGGCCGCCAACTACAAGCGCCTCGGCATCCCGGAAGGCGCCTATGAATGGGGCGCGCATTACGACCGCTTCAACCTCGCCAAGGAGCCGAACGAGCCCAATCGCTTCGGCTGGATCGTCGAGGTCGACGTCAACGATCCGAACTCGGTGCCGAGGAAGCGCACCGCCATGGGCCGCTTCAAGCATGAGGGTGCCGAATCCATCGTCGCCAGGGACGGCCGCGTCGTCTTCTATCTCGGCGACGACGAGCGCTTCGACTATGTCTACAAATTCGTCACCGCCGGCACGTTCAAGCCCAATGACCGGGCGGCCAACATGAACCTGCTCGACGACGGCACGCTGCATGTGGCGAAGTTCGCCGAGGACGGTTCGGTCGAATGGATGCCGATCGTGTTCGGCCAAGGCCCGCTGACGGCCGAGAACGGCTTTGCGTCCCAGGCCGATGTGCTGATCGAGACGCGGCGCGCCGCCGACCTGCTCGGCGCCACCAAGATGGACCGCCCCGAAGACATCCAGCCCAATGCCGGCAACGGCAAGGTCTATGTCATGCTGACCAACAACACCAAGCGCAAGGCCGAGCAGGTCGACGCCGCCAATCCGCGCGCCGACAATGCCTTCGGCCACATCATCGAGATCGTCGAGGAGGGCGGCGACTTCGCAGCCACCAAGGGCAAGTGGGAAGTGCTGTTGAAATGCGGCGATCCTTCCGTTGCCGATGTCGGCGCCACCTTCTCGACCGCGACCACCGCCCATGGCTGGTTCGGCATGCCGGACAATTGCGCGGTCGATTCCGGCGGGCGCCTGTGGGTCGCTACTGACGGCCAGGGTCCGAAGGCCACCGGCCGCACCGACGGCCTGTGGGCGGTCGACACCGAGGGTTCGGCGCGGGCGACCTCGAAACTGTTCTTCCGCGTTCCGATCGGCGCCGAAATGTGCGGCCCGCTCTTCGCGCCGGACGATCAGACGGCTTTCGTCGCCGTGCAGCATCCGGGCGACGGCGGCGAGGACTGGGAAGGGTTCGGCCGTCCGTCCTATTACGAGGATCCGTCGACGCGCTGGCCCGACTTCAAGCCGGACATGCCGGTGCGGCCTTCGGTCGTCGCGATCACGAAGCAGGGCGGCGGCAAGATCGCGGTTTAGGGACGGCGCGGAAGCTGCCAATCTCCCCCTCGTGGGGGAGATGTCCGGTAGGACAGAGGCACGCGCGAAGGGATCGCTAACGTCGGGGGCGTCACAAGCCTCCCCGACGTCGTCATCCCAGGGCGAAGCAGGAGCGAAGCTCCGTCGCGGAGACCCTGGGATCCATTCCGTTACCTCGAACGTGGGGCGCAGCGGCGTAGAATTCTCCACCGTAGTGGCGCTTTGAAGTCACGGCATGGATCCTCGGGTCTGCGCTGCGTCGCTGCGCTCCTCGCTCCTCCCGTGGATGACGAAGCCGAGCAGTCACTCCGCGCGTTGAACCATCGCCATGTTCATCATGCTTCGGAGACGGAAACCGATCGACTCGTAAAGTCCGACCGCCGCGGCGTTGCTGTCATACGCGTGCAGGTACGCAACCTCGCCACGTGCCGCGATCCGGCCCGCGACGAACATCGACAGCAGCCGGGCGAGGCCGCCGCCGCGAAAATCCGGATGTGTGCACACGCCGCTGAGCTCGCTATGGCCGGGCTGCTTCATGCGCTCGCCGGCCATTGCCGCCAGCCTGCCGTCGATCCGGATGCCCCAGAAATCGCCGAGGCTCAACGCCTCCAGCGTGAAGGGGCCAGGCCTGGTCAGCAAGGCGAGCGCGAGCATCTCGGCGGCATCGGCCCTTGTCAGCTGCCGGATACGCCCGTCGGACACTGCTGGCGTCGGCTGTTCCGCGACCATCTGCACAAGCGAGGCCGTCGAGATCGCGGAAATCTCGGCCGGCAAAACGATCTCATCCGTCTGCACCAGCACGGCGGTTTCGTGCGGCGGGAGAAGCCCGGCCAACGCCCGCAGGCTTTCTCGATCGTCGCCTGCGGTGGCGGCGAAAGGCACGATCGACGGGCGATATCGCCTCGCAAGCTCATCGCCTTCGGCGAGCGCCTGGTGCCGCGTTGTGAGCGCGCTCCAGATGGGACGGTCGAGAACATGTTTCATGACGCGGCCACCCTGGCGTCGTCGACGCGGCGATCGAGCGGCGTCGCGGCCAGCCGGTCCTCTATTGCCGAAAGCTGGCCAAGCAGCGGTCCGGAAAGATCGGCGCACAGATCCGCCACGGCATTCTCGATGCTTGGCCAGATGTCGCGCTTCGCCTGATCGACCAGCCGCCTTCCGTTGCGGCTCAGCGAAACGATCCTGCGCCGCTGGTCGTCATTCGAAGGATTGACCTCGACCAGCCCGAGCTCGGCAAGCAGCGCCGCGCTGCGCGTCACGCCCGGCTGCGCCACGCCCAGCGATTGCGCCAGCTCGCCGACCGGCAGCGGGCCCAGCCTGTCGAGCGCGGCGAGCAGCGGGTACTGGCTCGACTGGATGCGCACGTCCAGGCGGTCGAGCACGCGCTGCGTATCGGCCTGCAGCTGTTCGCCGATGCGCTTCATCCGGCTGCCGAGGCAGAGAAAGCCGAGGGATCGGAGGACGTCTTCCATGGTTCACCCATCGCATATAGATAACTTGATATATAACATTGCATGGAAATATCAAGCCGACGCGCATGGCCATTTCGCGCGGCCGATGGAAGATACCGGGCGCATTGCGACGTTTGCCCTTCATTCGCCGCCAATTGCATCCTATATCGCGCTGGCGCGACGTGGCCGGCAGCGGTCGCCAGCGATTCGCGACCTGAGGGCGGCAGGTCATCCATTCTTGGCACGCGGAGCTCATGGCGCCCCTGCGCATCTACTTCGACAGGCTTCTCGACGCCGTGGCGCCTAAGGTTCCGCGGCGCGAATTGACGGATGAGAAGCGCCTGGCGCTGGTGCGCCGCCATGGCGATTTCTCGCTCGCCTATTCCACCGCCGTGCAGCAGAAACTGTTCTATTTCAGCGATGGCGACGGCTATATCGCCTTCGGCACCAAGATGAGCCGCCATTTCGCGCTCGGCGATCCGGTGGCCGATCCGGCCGAACGCCCGGCCTATATCAAGCGCTTCGTCGAGGCCGCCGGCGGTCCCTGGTTCGTCCAGATCGGCGCCGACACGGCCAAGGTGCTCGCCGGCCTCGGCTACCAGGTCAACCGCCTCGGCGTCGACACCAGGCTCATATTGCCGGCGCATGATTTTTCCGGCAAGCGCAACGAGACCGTGCGCTATTCCGAGCGCTGGCTGACCAAGAAGGGTTTTACGCTCGCCGAGGACAGGGGCGACGGGCTGCAGGACGAGATCATTCAGCTTTCCGCCGACTGGCGCAAGGAGCGCATCATCAAGCGCTGGGAGATGGGTTTCCTCAACCGCCGCTTTTCCGAAGAGATCGGCGCCGATATGCGCCGCTTCCTGTTGCGCAGCCCGGAAGGCCGGCTGCTCGCCATTCTCGATTTCGACCCGCTGTTCCGCGACGGCAAGGTGATCGGCTACACCACATCCTTCAAGCGCAAGCAGGTCGACGCGACGCCGCATGCCGAGATCGGCCTGACCAAATTCGCCGTCGACCGCTTCCGCGAGGAAGGCATCTCGGAGGTGACGCTCGGCCTCTCGCCGCTGCTCGATATCGAGCCGAGCGGCTTTGCCGAATCGGATTTCTGGCGCAACGCCTTCCAGCGCGCCTACAACTCGCCCTGGGTCAACCGCTCGCGCTTCAACCTGCAGGGCCAGGCCGCCTTCAAGCGCCGTTTCCACGGTGCCGAGGAGCCGACCTATATCGCCTTCCGCAAAGGGACCTTCGTGGAGATGCTGGGGTTGTTGCGGCTGCTGAAGGCGATTTGAGTTGGCTTTGTTTCCTCTCCCCACTTCGCGGGGCGAGGAACTCCGTCAGTTCCTCAACCGATACCCGGTCCTGAAGATCCACGCCACGATCGCGATGCAGATCGCCAAAAACACCAGCGTCATGGCGAGGCTGACGCCGACCGAGACATCCGCCTTGCCGTAAAAGCTCCAGCGGAACCCGCTGATCAGGTAGACGACCGGGTTGAACAGCGTGATCGTCTTCCAGATGCCGGGCAGCATGTGGATCGAATAGAAGCTGCCGCCGAGGAAGGTGAGCGGCGTGACGATCAGGAGCGGCACCAGCTGCAGCTGCTCGAAGGTCTTTGCCCAGATGCCGATGATGAAGCCGAACAGGCTGAAGGTCACCGCCGTCAGAATAAGGAAGGCGATCATCCAGAACGGATGCTCGATCCTGAGCGGCACGAACAGTGCCGCGGTGGCCAGGATGATCAGGCCGAGCATGATCGACTTGGTCGCCGCGCCCCCGACATAGGCGATGATGATCTCCAGATAGGAGACCGGCGCCGACAAAAGCTCGTAGATCGAGCCGACGAATTTCGGGAAATAGATGGCGAAGGACGCGTTCGAGATCGATTGCGTCAGGAGCGACAGCATCATCAGCCCGGGCACGATGAAGGCCCCGTAGGGGATGCCGTCGATCTCGTTGATGCGCGAGCCGATCGCCGAGCCGAAGACGACGAAATAGAGCGATGTCGAGATGACCGGCGAGATGATGCTCTGCAGCACCGTGCGGAAGGCGCGCGCCATCTCCACCCGGTAGATCGCCCATACGGCGCGAAAATTAGGGGCCGCGCGCAGGTTCATGGCTCTTGCCTCAGGAGATTGACGAAGATCTCTTCGAGCGAGCTGTTCTTGGTGTCGAGATCGCGGAACTGGATGCCGGCCGCCTCCAGGTCGCGGATGAGCGAGGCGACGCCCGGACGGTCGCTCTGGTTGTCATAGGTGTAGGTGATCCGGTTGCCGTCCTGGGACAGCTCCAGCGCGTAGCGCGACAAGCCGTCGGGCATGGCGGCAAGCGGCGCGCGCAGTTCCAGCTTCATCTGCTTGCGGCCGAGCTTGCGCATCAGCTCGGCCTTGTCCTCGACCAGGATGATCTCGCCCTTGTTGATGACGCCGACGCGGTCGGCCATCGCCTCGGCTTCCTCGATGTAATGCGTGGTGAGGATGATGGTGACGCCGTCCTCGCGCAGGCGCCGCACCATTGCCCACATGTCCTGGCGCAGTTCCACGTCGACGCCGGCCGTCGGCTCGTCGAGGAACAGCACGCGCGGCTCGTGCGACAGCGCCTTGGCGATCATCAGCCGGCGCTTCATGCCGCCGGACAGCGTGATCGCCTTGGAATCCTTCTTCTCCCACAGCGAGAGGTCGCGCAGCACCTTCTCGACGAAGTCCGTGTTGGGCGCCTTGCCGAACAGGCCGCGGCTGTAGTTCACCGTCGCCCAGACAGTCTCGAAGGCGTCGATCGTCAGCTCCTGCGGCACCAGCCCGATCAGGCTGCGCGCCGCGCGGTAATCCTTGGAGATGTCGTGGCCGTCGACGCTGACTGAGCCCGACGAGCGGTTGACGATGCCGCAGACGATCGAGATCAGCGTCGTCTTGCCGGCGCCGTTCGGCCCGAGCAGCGCGAAGATCTCGCCGCGCTCGATGTCGAGATTGATTTCCTTCAGCGCCTTGAAGCCGGTGGCATAGGTTTTCGTGACACCGGAGATCGAGATGATGGATGACATGCTGAAATACGGCCGGCTGGAAAAGGTGACCTGATATAGGTCGGATGTCGCCCGGTGCAACCGTGAATCGTCGCCGCTGCTGACAGTTCTGGACAGTGAGAGCCTTGGAGATTGGCTGAAACGCCCACTCCTCGTCATCCACGGGCGGAGCAAGGAGCGAAGCGACGCAGCGCAGACCCGAGGATCCATTCCGTGACTTCCGAGCGCTGCCACGGTGCGGAATTCCGCTCCGCTGCGCCCTTCGATCGAGGTCACGGAATGGATTCCAGGGTCTCCGCGACGCCGCTTCGCGGCTGCTCCGCCCTGGAATGACGAGGTTGGGAGGCTTCAGCCAATCGCCAGCGTTTGCGCTGATTTCATGGAAATGCTCAGCCGAGGTTTTGCCTCGAACACCTAACCTTGCGCCGTCCAAAACGCGATTTCCTGCGCCTTGGTCCGAAGCTCGGTCTTCAGCCAGTGATCGTCGTCGTCGAGATAGCTCCACGGCGTCTTGCCCTGCGCCCGCATCTCGCGGATGTAGGAGCGGTAGCGGTAGTGGCTGTAGACCGACATCGCGTAGGTGGCATAGGCGGCGGCAAGCTTTCTGTGGCCGCGGATGATCACCAGGTTCTCGTCGTTCTTCTCGCTCGCCGGCGCCGAGAAATTGTGGCTGCCGGTCACCACCACGCAGTCGCTCGAATGCGGGTCGGTCACCAGGATCTTCGAGTGCACGATGGCGTGGCCGATCTGCGACAGGAAGGTGCGCCGGTTGACCTCGGCGATCCACGGCCCGAGCGACGCGTCGAGGCCTTGCGGCTGCGCCACCGCGTAGCGGTCGGGGGTGAATGTCCGGTCGCTGCTCACCAGGTCGATGTCGAGGAAATTCTGCTCGGTGCCGCCCTCGTCGGCGCTCAGCGTCGAGACCACGCCGCGCACATACATGCCCTTTTCCTTGGCACGCTGGCCGGCCAGCGTGTGCAGCCCCTGCTTGCCGGGCGTGAACATCAGGAACAGCACCGACTGCTTGGCCGAGTTGATGACCTCGCGCAGCGCCGCCATGTCGGCCCCGTCGGAGGTTCGGGTGAACCAGACGGTCGTCTTGGCCGTCCCGACCGTGAAGGTTTTGGGCGCATTGTTGTCCGCCATCAGCGCCGGCGTGAAATTGGCCGGGTCGGTCTTCGGCGGCGAGGCATCCTTCAACAGGTCCCAATGCTTGCGGAAATGCTCCGCCACCGTCGCATCCTCGATCAGCAACCCGTTGTTGACCTGTGTGCACAGGCCCGTCGTGCTCCAGTTGGTGCTGCCCGTCCACACCTTCGTCGGCTCACCGCCTTCGGAGACGACGACGAACTTGTTGTGGCCGAGGCCTTTCGATTTCAGCATCCGGTCGATGGTCGCGATGCCGTGGTCGTTGAGGTTCTTGCGCGCGTCCTTGTTGCCGTCGCCGCTTTTGTCGGAGCCGTTGGCGAGGATGAGGTTGAGCCGCGGCCCGAGCCCGATCAGCGCCGTCTCCAGCGTCGCGTCGCCGAGCTCGTAGAGCGCGGCATGCAATTCGTCGCCGGCGCCTTGCGTCAGCCCGACCATGCGCAGGCCGAGATCGCCTTCGAGGAAGGCGCGGAATTTCGCATCGCCATTGGTCTGCAGGCTCTTCTTGAAGGCTGCCGGCGAGAGCTTGTTCTTGGCCATGTAGCGGGCGACGAATTGCGACAGCACCAGGCCGCGATTGAAGTAGCAGGAAAAGCCGCCGCCGGCGTCGGTGGCGAGCGTATGCCAGTCCGTCCAGTCGCTCGACACCCCCTTGGTCAGCGGCTTCCCGGGTCCGGCGCTCATCATCGCGGTCACCCGGTAGCGCACGACATTGCCGACATCGGCCGCATGGTCGGTCCAGTTGAAGCGCTGGAACGGCCACACGTCCGACGGCCTGTGGTCGCCCGATTTCGGCTTGTCCTTGGTGAAGCCGACGCGGTTCTCCACCGGCTCGATCTTCTCGGTGGCGCCGGCCTTGCGGCCGCGCTCGAGCAGGAAGCCCCGGCATCCGGCGATGAAGTCGCTCGGCGCCCAGGCGACGAAGGCGTCGTCGCCATTGGTATAGACGGATACTTTGATGCTGACGGCCATTTGTCGTTCCTCCCCATCTGTCGTTCTTCTCAAGTGCTGCCGGCACGTCCGGCCTACCGATGCAGCCAACAGGAATTCGCGCCGGAAGCAGGGATCCGGATCAGTTGAGACAGAATGTTCGAAAAGGTGACGGCGATGATTATGCTTCGGCAGAAGATCGGATGTCAATCTTTTGCAGCGTCAAGTATAATTCTATGAACTGCTTCACATTGTGTTCTGTTTGCCAGCAAAACAAAGGGCGGATGGGTTCGCGGATACTCCGTCCCGATCTTGAGGCTGAGCTGGAGCAATGCCGAGCAATTGGCTGAAAAACGGCCCAGCCTCGTCATCCACGGGCGGAGCAAGGAGCGAAGCGACGCGCGCAGACCCGAGGATCCATTCCGTGACTTGGAAGCGCCGCTCACGATCCAGAATTCTGCTCCGCTGCGCTCTTTCGATCAAGGTCACGGAATGGATTCCAGGGTCTCCGCGACGCCGCTTCGCGGCTGCTTCGCCCTGGAATGACGAGGTTCGGGCGGCGTCCGCCAATCGCCAAGGCATGCCTCTGCCGACGCAGCCATGCCCGACGATCGATGTCCCTGTGTCAGGAACCGGTCGGCGTCCCTCAGCTCTTGCTGGAGGCCAGAACCAGCGCCGGCTTCTCGCTGTAGAGCTTGGGGAACAGCGACTTCAGATTCTCGATCTTGGGCAGGTCGTTGTAGACGATATAGGGATAGGTCGGATTCAGCGTCAGGAAGTCCTGATGGTAATCCTCGGCCGGATAGAAGGTCTTGCCGGTTTCCAGCGTGGTGACGATCGGCTTGCCAAACACCTTGGCCTTGTCGAGCTGCGCGATGTAGCTCTCGGCGACCTTCTTCTGCTCGTCATTCTCGGCGAAGATCGTCGAGCGGTATTGCGTGCCTGAATCCGGCCCCTGGTAGTTGAGCTGCGTCGGATTGTGCGCGACCGAGAAATAGACCTGCAGCAGCTGGCCGTAGGTGATTTTCGACGGGTCGTAGGTGATCTCGACGGATTCGGCATGCCCGGTGCGGCCGGTGCCGACGACCTCATAGACGGCGTTTTCGGCGCTGCCGCCGGTATAGCCGGATACCGCCTTGCTGACGCCCTTGACGTGCTGGAACACGCCCTGCACGCCCCAGAAGCAGCCGCCGGCGAAGACCGCCGTCTCGCTGCCGCTCGCGGCTTTTTCATCCATCGCCGGCGGCGGGATCACCACCGCGTCCTCGGCCGAGCGGGCCGGACTCTGCCAGAACACGGCCGCCGCCGCGCTGAGCACCAGCACCGCCAGCGCGCCTTTGGCAAGGAACGGCCGCGCGGCTTTCTTTTCAATGCCGGTCATGTTGGGTCTCCTTGTTGTTGTCTCACTATATACGAATGAAGGCGTCGGGAGGTTCTCACTTTGCCGTGCGGCCGTATGCAATCGCCGACGGCGCTGCCCCCTCTCCGTCTCGGCTTCGCCGAGCCACCTCGCCCCCGCCTTTGGCGGGGGCGAGGAACCCGGGCTTGCGAAGGCCGCGCCCTCGGCGGTTGGCGTTTCCTCGCCCTCGCCCCCGCAAAGCGGGGGAGAGGTGGATCGGCGCGTAGCGCCGAGACGGAGCGGGGGCAGCGCCGCACTACGCGGTTCTGCCCGACTTACTGTGCCGGCTTCATAGCGTCCGTCGCAGGCTTCATCGCATCAGCCGGCTTCATCGCATCTGTGGCCGGCTTCATCGCCTGGGTGCTCATCGCATCGGGCTTCATGGCGCCCGCCGGTTTCATCGCGTCCGTCGCCGGCTTCATGGCGTCGGTCGCCATCGCATTGGCGGGCTTCATGGCGTTGGTGGTGTCGTCGGCGCGGGCGCCGGCGACGAAGACCGCGGCGGAAAGCGCGAAGGCCAGCGCCGGCAGGGTCAGGTATTTGGTCATGATAGTCTCCGTGTGTTGTGGCGCGCGGAAGCGGGCCGGGTTATGCGTTGCCGCGTCCTGCGGCCCCGCGCGAAGGGGAAAAAATCAGTTAGCGGCAGCGGCCAGGATCGGACCGCCGCCCGGCGTTTGTACCAGCACCGCGGTGTTCAAGCCGCCGGTCGCCGCCGGCAGCGGCAGCGTCGTCGCCTCGCCGTTCCATCTGCCGAGCTTGGTGAGCGCATGCACGACATTGGCGTGCGGCAGCGTGCGCCCGGTGTTCTCGCCGCGCGCCACCGGCACCTCGACGACGCCTCGCGTGTAGCGCACCAGCCAGATGTCGGCGCCGCCGCCCGGCGCCTTGCCGGCGCCGATGCTGACCTTACCCTGCCCAAGCGACAGCTCCGGGCCTTGTGGGTGGCCACCCCCTTTGTTAATCAGACTCTTCGCGATCAGGCCCTGGATCTCGCCCGGCGCGGCGCCGACGCCGTCGCTTCTGCCGTTCACCACCACTTGCGGCGTGAACGGTCCGTCACGGCCGAGCGACGGCTCGTAGGTCACCTGGCGGTCGGTGAACTCCTTGCGGCCGAACGTGTCCTTCCAGCCGAGATAGTCCCAGTAGGTGACGTTGAACGACAGCGCCAGCACGCCCGGCTGGTCCTTGACCTTGATCAAATTGGCGTTGGCCGGCGGGCAGGACGAGCAGCCCTGGCTGGTGAACAGCTCGACCACGGTCAGCGGCTGCGTGGAGGCCGCGCTTGCGCTGGCGGCCAGGGCGGCAAGCATCGCGCCGGCGATCAGGCTTGTCTTCAATCCGGTCATGGGAAGCAGTCTCCACTGTGGGGTCATGCTCCCATTTCGCCGCGGCGGATGGCTTCGTTACAGCTTCACCGGTTTGTGATTGTCCAGCCGATAGATGGGTAACAGTTTGAACCGGATACATGGGTTACAGTTTTCCCCCTGAGTTGCTGTCCGCCGC